>DAIOVU010000015.1:0-62031 GCA_036758845.1 Sediminibacterium sp. | reverse complement strand
ATCCTGTCTTCCCGACCAAAAGAGCTCTAAGCAATTAGAGCTCTTTTTTATTTGATTGTAGGAATGGTCTTGAAAACTAAGCTGCGGTTCCTGAATACTGTTTTATTGAATTCAGTTCTTTCTCCATTTGCCTTTTTCCATCTTCAATATCAAAATCATCCTGTAAGCCAAGCCAGAATTTTGCAGAATTATTGAAGTACCTGGAAAGCCTGAGTGCAGTGTCTGCAGTAATGCGTCTTCTGCATTTTATAATTTCCGAAATCCGTGTTTGCGGAATTCCGATATCTTTTGAAAGACGGTAAGCAGTAATTCCCAGAGGAGTTAAAAACTCTTCTGCCAGCACTTCTCCCGGATGTATGTTTCTCAAATTTTTCATGTTGAATTCTTTAGTGGTAATCAATTATTTCAACCTTTTCGGCATTACCATTGTTCCAAATGAAAATGATGCGCCACTGATTATTAATTCTTATTGAATAGTAGTTTTTATATTCCCCTTTTAGTTTTTCCAGTCTGTTAGATGGAGGAATCTGCAAGTCATTTATGTTTTGCGAGTTATTCAACATTCTTAATTTCCGTCTTGCTGCCTCCTGTATTTCCGGCGGCAGGCTTTTTACCCTTTCCCCTTCCCAAATTTTGCCAGTATCCTTATCTCTAAATGAAACAATCATAATATCGTTACGCGTTACTAACGTTAAAGGTATGCAATATTGCAAATATTCCAAAATCTTTCAAAATCAGGTTAGAACATGCAGTAATAATCCCGACCAAAAGAGCTCTAAGCAATTAGGGCTCTTTTTTATTTTGAGGATCCATAAGGAATGTGCATTCTGATAGAGATAAGCCGGTATGTTAAATGACAGCAGAATGACAATTGCGTAGCGAGGGTAAAACATCTTTGCGACTTTAATCAAGACAACTGTTATGAGATCAATAGGGATACTTTTTTTTATTTTGCTATTCATTACTGCAAGTGCACAACAAAACGAAACCGAATTAAATCCGGTAACAGTTACTGCTTCCTTTAAGCCGGAACTTGTTTCAAGAACCGGCAGAAATATCATTACCATCAGCGGAGCCTATTTTAGTCAACTGCCTGTTCATTCTGTTGATGAACTATTGCGGTATATACCAGGGGTAGAAGTACAATCAAGAGGACCCATGGGTGCGCAAAGTGATGTGGTTATACGTGGTGGCACTTTTCAGCAGGTGCTAATCATATTGGATGGACTTCGCCTGAACGATCCCAATACCGGGCATTTTAATAGTTATGTTCCTATTGCCCCGGCAGAAATAGACCACATTGAAGTGTTGAAAGGCGCTGCTTCTGCTGTTTATGGTTCGGAAGCGGTTGGCGGGGTGATCCATATAATTACCAAAACATTTTCTGCCCAGATGAAAGGGAACAAAAAGCAATTTGCAGCGCAGGGTACTGCCGGACAGTATGGTTTATGGACCATTAATGCCGGCGGATTTTATCAGCATAACAATACTGCTGTTAGCGGAGGGATACTTACCAATAATACTGATGGGCAGATACAAAGAGGAACAAGAGGCTTTTTTAATAACAGTACTGCATCTGTTTCTTTAAGTCATTATTTCAATTCAAACTGGCGTTTGTTGGTAAGAACAGCATATGACAGAAGAAAATTTGGTGCACAGAATTTTTATACCACTTTTAAATCTGATACAGCCTCTGAATCTGTATCAACTTACTGGAATCAGGCCAGTTTGTTATACCAAAAAGATAAAAACAAATTCGTTCTCGATGCCGGATATAAAAAGGCAACAGATGAGTATGCATTTAATGCCGGGGCGCTGCCAAATAAAAACATCTCTACTTTGTTTCAGGCATCCTCACGTTATGAATATCAATTTTCGTTAAATACAGGTTTAGTAACTGGTGTGCAGTTTCAGGATAGGGCCATTACTTCCAACGACAGGGGAGATCATCATTTAAAACAGGCTGAGGGTTTTGTAATATTAAATCAGGGAATTGGAAACAATCTATCCGTGTCGCCCGCTCTCCGGTTAGATTACACAGAGAACAGCGGCACAGAGCTGGTGCCTCAACTGAATGTCTCTTATAAAATAAGCAACCTGCAGATAAGAGGCAGTGCGGGTAAAACCATACGTCAGGCTGATTTTACAGAACGTTACAATAATTATAATAAAACACTGGTAACAAGCGGCAGTATTGGTAACCCCAATCTTGAAGCGGAACGTTCGTTCAGTTATGAAGCCGGTGTGGATCTGTTTGTACAAAAAGAATTGAAAATATCTGCCGGAATTTTCATGAGAGACCAGCAAAAACTGATCGACTGGATCACAACAGCATACAATGAAATACCAAGGAAAGATAATTTATCTCCTGCAGGCACTTATGCACTGGCAAAAAATATTGCTCAGGTAAATACCAGTGGACTTGAAGCAGATATTCAATACAACAAATCATTTCGTAATCAACAGCGTCTTTTTTCCACAGTGGGGTTTGTTTGGCTGGATAGTAAAAGTAGTGATGGGGTTACTTCGTTCTATGTTTCATCGCATGCAAAGTTTCTGGCAAATTTTAATGTTACTTATTCAAATCAATGGTTTAGCATCAGTGCAAACGGAATATATAAAAACAGAGGAGCACAAACTGCTTCTGCTATAAATGCAACGCTTTCACAGAATTACTTTTTGCTGAACACGAAAGCTGAAGTGTTTCTTATCAAGAATAAAGCATGCCTTTTTGTTGAATCGGATAATATATTCAATACAAAATACAGCGACCTGTTAGGCGCCGCAATGCCTGGCAGGTGGATGATGGCGGGTTTTAAATTTCAATGTACACAAATAAAATAATGCCTGGATCAATCCAGTAATTGATCCAGGCACGAATAAAAAAAGTCTCCAATAAACAGGAGACTTTTTTATTAACTTGATAAGCCAGGGAGGATATTGGATCCTAACTTTTCATTTTTTTTCTTAATACAAAGTTGAACTATTAGTGGTGCGCATTAAATAGACTATATGATAGTACTTCGGTAGTAAGGATACTAACCATTACTTTTAAATTTGGAAAAGTGCGGATGTATGCGGGATAAGAAGAATTGATCTGCCACAGATTCACAGATTGTCACAGAAAAATCACAAGCAATCGGCGGCGAAGGAAATAATTGCGAAGTTTTATATCATTTACCGGAGCTCGTTAACATTGAAATCATTATTGCAATAGATCCTATTGATAAGTTCCGGCAACTTTTCGTAATCGTGGTATTTGTCTAAAAACACATCGGCGCCCATGCTCAGATAGTGCCTTTCGTAACGGGCATCCGGGTTGTTACTTAAAATGATAACTTTTACAGTGGTGTCCCCGTTTTTTATTTTTTTCAGCAGATCAATAGACTTATGCTCAGGCAAACAACTGTCGAGCAATACTATTTTTGGCTTAATATCTTCCAGTAATAGCAGCGCCTCCTCAAAGCCGGCTGCTTTAAAAATAGTTTTAGGGTGCTCAATTTCTGAAACTATTTGAACAAGCCGATCCAGAACTTCAGTGGATCTTTCAATTATTAAGATCATTGTGATATGCTTTCTTGGTGAAAAGATTTTCCCTTTGCGGGATATGCTTATCAGTAGGAAATGGAGGGGGAGGTACTTTCTCTGCTGTAAAGAGACTTTAAATGAGAATAAATACAAATAGAATAAACAACTACATCCCGGTAGTAGTTATTCTACCGGGCTACTTCCGCAACTTTTTATAAAGCCATTTCCGGTATGATGTGGTGTGAAATGGCATACCTGGTTAGTTCTGCATTAGAATCAACCAAAAGCTTCTGCATGATCTTTTTGCGGTAAGAACTTACTGTTGTGAGCGCAATCGAGAGTGATTGAGCTATCTGTGTAGTCGTCTTTCCCAAGGCCAATTGTTTAAGGATCTCAACCTCTTTACCTGTAAGTTTTTTATGCGGATTTGTTTCTGTTTCAAGCTGCTTTAAAATTCTTTCTGCGATTCCTGTGCTGATGTATTTTTTTCCTGCGGTGATCTGCCGAATGGCTTTGATCAACTCCTCCGGCGCTGTTCCCTTGTTAAGGTAACCAGCTGCTCCTGACTTTAAAACCCGTACTGCATATAGCTCTTCTGGATATACGCTTAAGATCAGAACCGGTAAATCGGGCTTCATTAATTTGATCATTGCTAAAGCCTCGATGCCGTTTTTGCCGGGCATATTCAGGTCGGAGATCACAAGGTTCCAATCGTGAAGGGCTACTTCTTTTAACAGTGCTTCGCCATTGTCTACTTCCATTATCTCCGCATAGGGGTATTCGTCGCCCAGAATCCTCGCAACTCCCTTGCGTAGCAGGCTGTGGTCGTCGGCAATAATTATCCGGTCCATTTTTTTTATAGCAAAGGACCGACAATAGAAAAGGATTGGCAATAGAACTGCCTGTTTTAATTGGATAGTGGTTGTACTACTGCATGTATAGATATCTATAGTTACGCGTCAATATCAGAGATAATATGATGCGAAATAGCATAGCGGGTAAGCTCTGAATTGGTGGTTAAATTGAGTTTGCTTAAAATTCTGCTGCGATGCGTGCTTACTGTTGTTAATGCTAATGAAAGCGATTCGGCAATCTGTGTAATGGTTTTACCTATGGCCAGTAATTTGAAGATCTCAAATTCTTTATTGGTTAGTAACTCGTGTGGTTGTTTTTCTGTATCTACCTGTGTCAGTAATTTTTCTGCTATTTCCGGTGTGATATATTTTCTACCCAATGAGATGCGCTGAATAGCGGTGATCAGCTCCTCGGGGGCCGAATTCTTATTCAGGTAACCCGATCCACCTGCCTTCAAAACCCTTACTGCATATAACTCTTCCGGGTAAATGCTCAGGATTAATACGGGTAATTGCGGCTTTATTAATTTGATCTGTTCCAGTGCTTCCAGTCCGCTTCTGCCCGGCATATCAAGATCTGAGATCACGAGGTCCCAGTCGTGCAGGGTTACTTCTTTTACCAACGATTCGCCATCAGCCACTTCGGTTATTTCTGCAGATGGGTATTCATCTTTCAGTATCTGGATAAGCCCCCTCCTGATAAAGCTGTGGTCATCTGCTAATATGATGCGTTTCATTTCTACTATGGTTAATTTATTTTATCAATGGCAATCTAACGTGGATTCTGGTTCCTTTCCCAATCGCAGATACCAATTCGAATTCTCCGTGTAAAGCACGAACCCTTTCTTTCATGCCTAAGATACCATAGGGTTGTCTTGATTTGGAATGTTCTGCTTCGGGGTCAAACCCTTTGCCGTTATCTTCAATCGTAACATCGATATGATTGTCTGCAATTTGAATGTAAGTTACTACTTTATTAGCCTCCGCGTAGCGGGTGATATTAGTTAGTGCTTCCTGAAATATCCGGAAAAGACAGGTTGAAACCTGTTCCGGTAAGTTAAGTTCTCTTTCTGCCGTGATCAGTTCAAGTGGGATGCCGGTGTTTGCCGTAAACTGTTTGGAATGCCACTGCATCGCATCCAGCAGGCCATGATCGTCAAGGATAGTCGGGCGTAATTCGTTTAATATTTTTCTGAGTGCCACATTACTGCCATCGAGCAGCTCTAATACACCCTTTAGCTTTTCTTTGACAATGGGGCTGTCTTCGGAGGTTTTTTTATTGATCCAGGCAAGATCCATTTTCATGGCAGTAAGCTGCTGACCCAGTTCATCGTGCAATTCGCGGCCAATTCTTTTTCGCTCTTCCTCGCGGATGGTTTGGAGGTAGGTGGTGAGCTCCTGTAATTGTTTTGATGTTTTGTTGATCTCCAGCTGGGTATTTTTAAGATCAGTAATGTCCTGTGTGGTCCCGTTTATTCTTACCGGGGCGCTTTTTTTATCGGTTATCAATTCTCCAGTTGCTAACATATATCGGACACTGCCATCTTTTCTGATAAGTCTGAATTCAAATCTTCCGGAAGCTTTTTTATGTGCAAGGGTACTCCCGAAAATATCCTTTACTGATTGTCTGTCTTCTGGATGTATTCTTTCAAAAAAAGATTCGAGTGATATTGCCTTTTCTCCCAATGTTTCTTCGAAAAGATAGTACATCTCATCAGACCAGTAATTTGTTTTGTGCACCAGGTCAATTTCCCAATAACCTATCTGTGCAATTTTTTGAGAGAGTTTTAATTGGTCAATGGTGCTTGCAATTTTTTCTTCAGCTTTTTTACGTTCAGTAATATCCGTGATGGTGCCAACATAGCCAACAATTCTGTTGTTGGAATCTAACTCCGGCAATGATTGTGCCATTACCCATTTAATGTTACCATCGGGGTGCCTGAACCGAAATTCGAATACTGCAAGTTTGCCATCCTGACTTACTTTGAGCCAGTTATTGGCTAAGTAGTCCCTGTCATCTTCATGTATTGCAACTAACCACCCATTTCCAAGTGCATCAATACGGGGCAACCCGGCAATCTCGCTCCAGCGTGGGTTTACGTAAGTTACCAGGCCTTCTTTATTGGTATGGAAAATGCCAACAGGGGCTACTTCTGAAAGTTTTTGGTAACGCCTTTCGCTTTTAAGCACAGACTCTTCCGCTTTTTTACGGATAGCTTCTTTGTCAGAAACTTCGAGCGTAAATGAAATATCTGCGGTTATTTTTTCAAGCAGATCAATCTCTTCTGTATCAAAAAAGTTTTTTGTATCTGCATATAAAGTGAATGTTCCGATTACCCTGTTATATTTTTTGATTGGTAAAGAGATGGAAGAGTGATAGCTTCTTTTTAAGGCTTCCTCACACCAGGGCGCCATTCTGCTATCGGTTTCTATATCATTGCAGAATGAGGGCTTACCTTCTTTTATAGCAGTTCCGACTGGCCCCTTTCCTTCGGGCGATTTTTTATCGGCAATAATTTTGATCACCTGTAAGTAATCCAGATCCAATCCATCATACATAACCGGATTTACATGCATGGTCTTTTCATCAAGTAGTCCAACCCAGGCCATCCTGAATTTTCCAACTTCAATAGCTATTTTACAGGCTTCTTTGAAAAGGGTTTGTTCGTCCTGTGTCCGGATAATCATCTCGTTAACATCACTGATGAAGTGGTATAATCGATTTGTCTTTGAGAGTTTTTCTTCTGTTACTTTTTTTTGTGTAATATCCCTGAAATAAACAGAAACACCATCGGTTGAGGGGTAGATATGATTTTCGAGCCAGAGATTATTTTCAGGATGCCATTGGACATTTGTAACATACTGTTGTGTTTCCAGCGCCTTATGAAATGCTTTGGTACTTTCTTCATTGAAAACTTTTGGGCACTTTTTCCATAGGTTTTTGCCAATGATCTTATCCTGGTTACAATGCAGCAGATCCGCCGCTTTTGTATTAAGGAACATAAAATTCCAATTGGTATCAAGGGCTAAAAAACCTACATCAACCCTGTTGAAGATATGGGTAAGCTCTGTTGTTCTGTTCCCTAACTGGTTTTCTGATTCCATTTTGAATTTGTTCAGTCTATCTTCTTCTCTGTTTTCAGTGATGCCTTTTTTTACTGCAACTTGTTTTAACCGTGCAGAAACAGGAGTTGTTTGGGGAGATGTTAGAGGTTTTGATAACTGCTTTTTCATGCAAAAAGCGTTTGGCACTTAAAGTTAACCTTAAAATGGCAAAAATTGAAATATAACCATTGGTTATACATGTTCTATATAGTTGATCAGGATCAGGTCTTTAATCAGTTAAATTATTCAAAAAAAACTCCATTTGAGCATTCCACAGGTATTGGTTAGATTAGCTATTTGCAGGGAACTGCAGGTTAATTTCTAAACTTATCAGAAAACGCATGTACGATATCTGTTGCATTGGTCATATTACATTAGATAAAATTGTTACCCCTCATTCGGTAGCGGAAATGGCCGGCGGCACTTCATTTTATTTTTCGAATGCCATCTGCCAAATGGGTATTAACTATATGATGGTAACAAGCCTGGCAGAAACAGAGTTTCGATTTGTGACTGATCTGCGTAGCAAAGGAATAAATGTGGAAGTTTTGCCGGGTACTCATACCGTTTTTTTTGAAAACAGTTATGGTGAAAATTCTGATGACCGGACACAGCGTGTATTCCAAAAAGCAGACCCTTTTACTGTTGAACAACTCTTTACTTTAGAAGCACAAATCTTTCATCTTGGTCCTTTGCTGGCAGATGATATGTCTGTGGAATTAATTCAATCATTATCTAAAAAAGGGAAACTGTCTCTTGATGTGCAGGGATATTTGCGCGAAGTGCAGAACGAACATGTTTGCCCTGTTGATTGGCCTGATAAAAAGGAAGCACTTCCATATATTGATTTTCTGAAAGCAAGTGAACATGAAATGAAAGTGCTGACAGGGCTTTCTGACATAAGAGCCGGAGCCTTGTGTTTGCAGGATTGGGGTGTGAAAGAAGTGATCATTACAATGGGCAGCAAGGGGTCGGTCATATTAAGCGATCAGCAGTTTTATGATATCCCTGCTTTTGCCCCCCGCGAAGCTGTAGATGGCACAGGTTGTGGCGATACTTACATGGCAGGTTATTTATATCGCCGTATAAAAGGAGACGGTATACAGGAAGCTGGTGAATTTGCTGCTGCGATGGCCACGTTGAATATCGAATCATCCGGTCCATTTACGGGTAATAAAAATGATGTGTTGCAATTGCTGGCAGAAGATAGGGTAAAGGTATTTTCTGTTGAATGATGAATATGACCTGCTATGTATTTATCCTCGCCCCTTCATCCATTTCCGGCAAGAGTTATCGGATTTTATAGATAAATTGGAACTTCAAACTATAACTAACGCTATGAAAAAATTGACGGGTGTTTTTACCCTTATTGGCCTATTAGCGGCCATTACTGCTTTTTCGCAGGAAAAACCTGAATGGAAAACTGTTTTTGCAAATATCAACAATGAAGTACAGGCAAATTCAAAAGCATACAGTACGCTTAAACAGGCAACTGAAACTGTTGGTCACCGTTTAACCGGCTCTGCCAACGGAAAGAAAGCAGAAGAGTTTGCTTTTAACCTGTTGAAATCTTACGGATTCAAAGATGTACGTTATCAACCATTTGAAGTGGAGAGCTGGAGCCGCGGTTCATTGTCTGTAACTATAGGAGCAGAGGAGAATAATTTGCAGCCTGTAAAATCTGTAACACTTGCCTATTCTCCCGTGGCTGCCGATGTTACACTGGAACTGGCTGATATGGGCAATGGTTTGGAAGAAGACTATATTGCCAACCCCGGCAAAACAAAAGCTAAGATCGCATTGGTTTACCTTGGGGTATTACCAGGATCTAAACCGGGTACTAAATCATTGCATCGGTCGGAGAAAACGGCTCTCGCTACCAAATATGGTGCAAAAGGGATTATCATCATCAACACGGCAACAGGCGGTATTTTATTAACAGGCACCGCATCTGTTACAGGTAAACTCATTCCAATTCCTGCTGTTTGTATTGGTAAAGAAGATGGATTGCAGTTGAGAGAAAAACTGGCAACAGGAAAATTATACAGTCACATTGTGATGAGTAATTTTTCGGGAATGATCAAAGCAAGAAATGTAATTGCAACAATTAAAGGGAAAGCCCTGTCCAATGAGAAAGTGATTGTAGGCGGGCATTTAGACAGTTGGGATCTTGCAACCGGGGCCATTGATAATGGGATAGGTTCTTTCTCTGTATTGGATATGGCAAGAACCTTTGCCGTACTTAAACTGCATCCGGAAAGAACTGTTGAATTTGTAATGTTTATGGGAGAGGAGGAAGGCCTGCTGGGCTCTAAAGCCTATGTAGAAGCTGCTTTGAAAGATAAAAGTATTGACCAGCTTCGTTATATGCTGAACTATGATATGACCAATGACCCCAAAGGTTATTCCACCACTGCTGAAGAAAGTAAGGAACTGTTTCAATCAATCGGCAATATTGCTCACTCGCTTGATACTGCCTACAAAAACACCTTCAGGGCCGGTGCTGGTTTGCATAGTGATCACCAGCCATTTATGTTACAGGGTGTACCTACCGGCGGTGGTGCGGGTGGTACTTTGCCAAATAATTCCGGCCCATGTTATCATGCCGATTGTGATGATTTCAGGTTAGTGGATGAGCAGGGTTTAAAGAATACAGTTCGGTTTAGCAGTATGTTATTATATGGCATTGCTGATTCGAAAGAGATCAGAGCCAAACATTTTACAGATGCAGAAACAAAAGAATTTCTGCTGAAAAACAACCTGAAGGAGCCTTTGCAGATTGCGGGTGAATGGCGTTGGAGTGATTGAGGGGAAGGGCTGTGTATCGCCGTGATTGTGTCCTCACAATCACCACGGCACTTATAAAATAAAGTAACCGGGTTGATGTGAGGACACACCAACCCGGTCGGCAGCCAGGGAAGTCGCAGAAATTATTCTGCGACTTCCCTACATAAATTATAGTCCATTAATATGGCTCTTCTGCTCCCATCGTTCCTGTATAAAAAAAGAAATTAAAACCGTGCACAACGCAGCGATCATACCTGCTCCTACATCCAACGGAAAATGTTGTGCCAGGTAAATCCTCGAATAGCCTGCCAGTAGTGCATAAACAAAACCAACCGGAACAACCCATCTTTTTTTTATCAGCAGGCAGGCTAATAAAAAGATGGTAAATGCGGTACCCGTATGTCCGGATGGAAAACTATATGCCGTATGCAGTTCCACACCCGGCACGGTGTGTATGGCGTTGATATCCGCAATGGCCGCAGTGGGCCTGGGTTCTGCGGGGAATATATAATTTTTAGTGAGCTGGGTAATCAATGTAGATACAATAATGGCTGCTATCAATAATGGAAATTTGTTTTTCCGGTAAATGAAGAAAAGGATGGCTATTGCTATCCATACAAGGCCATCACCAAGATTGGTCCAGTATTTAAAAAAAGTATCGGCAGCCGGACCCAGGTCTGTATTCAGTTGCAGAAAAAAAGCATTCTTGCCGATTACAATAGAACTGATAACAAGGTATAAGGCAGTTACCAATGTAATAAGGAAACCGATCTGAAAGTTTTTGTTGTTGCTAAAGGAACTGGTAGTCATCAGGCTATCTGCTTTATGCAAATCTACTACTTGTGGACTTTTATCCGAAGGTAAAAAAAGTCCCGCCGGTTAAGGCGGGACACGAAAAGGAAAGAAATTAAAATCCTATATCACACCAGCCAGTTCAAGACTGCGTTTTTTTAAATTAACAATATCAAGGTTGTCGATTATCGGATCAATGGATAAGATCAGTGAAGTGCCGTTTTCTCTCCACCAGTTGTTGTCGGTAAGCTGGTTTACGTGTAATACACCAATCAGGTATTTTCTATCCGCCTCAGCATGCCATTCTTCAATCCATTCAAATTTTTCCCTTGGAATAAATTTCCAATCATCAAAGCTTAGATAAACCTTCAGGTAATAATCGTGGGTAAGTTCATTTGGCTGGTGATGGTACAGTTTTTTGTATTCATAACGATAGTCGTATCGGAGCGCAGCAATATCACTTAATACGGCCGATGCAGTAGGGAAACTGCCCGCGCCTTTGCCGTAAAAAAATTGTTTGTCTGCAAAGCCGCTTTCTATCACTACACCATTATATTCATTTTTTACAAACGATAAAGGTCCATTCAGCCTTACAAACTGCGGTAATACAAATGCTGCTACCTGCCCGTTCTTCAGTTTTTTGGCCTGTGCCACCAATTTGATATCAAAGTTTTTTTCTTTTGCTACTACTGCATCGCTGAGTTGAATATTCTGGATGCCGGTAAAGAGAATATTGTTCGGGTGTTCAACAATGCCATACGCATGATTGAGCAGGATGGTCCATTTGTTTACTGCATCATATCCCTCCACATCCAGTTTGGGATTACTTTCGGCAAAACCCAGTTGCTGTGCGAGAAGCAGTGCAGACTGGAAGTCGAGTTTGTCTTCAAACATTTTGGTTAGGATGAAATTGGTCGATCCGTTTACAATAGCCCTGATAGAATGCAGCAGGTCGTTATCATAATATTCTTCCAGGTTGCGGATTACCGGTATTGATGCGCAGACCGCTGCTTCATATAAAAAAGGCAGGCCTGTTTCCTGTTGCATTTCAAGTATTTCGGGTAGATGCTCGGCAATCATTTTCTTACTTGCGCTTACTACTGCCTTGCCATTTCTTAAAGCGATGGATACAATTTCGAATGCTGCATTGGCATCATCAATCACTTCTACAATTACATTAATGCTCTCATCAAATAACAGGTCTTCTTTTTCTGTGGTGAATAAAGAGGCCGGAGCATTTCTTGTTTTGCCGGGATGTTTGATACATACTTTTTTGATGCTGGCTTTCAGGGAAGGCGTTTGTTGTAAAATTTTATAAAGGCCTTCGCCCACTACACCAAATCCGAAAAGCCCGATAGTTAATTGTTTGTGTGCGTCCATTGTTATTGTTACATTATTAGTTTATAAAATCACTGATCACATTTCCTATTTTTTCAAACTCAAGTAAAAAACCATCATGTCCGTAATCAGAATCAATAATGGCATGTACTGAGCCACTGATATTTTCTGCAACCAGTTGTTGTTCCTGTGGCGGAAACAACATGTCAGAGCTGATGCTTACCACAAGCGTTTTTGCTTTTATTTTTTGCAGGGCCGCAATAGCTGATGATCTGCCGCGCCCTACATGGTGTGCATCCATTGCTTTGCTGAGGAAGAAATAGCTAAATGCGTTAAACCGTTGCACCAGTTTTTTGCCCTGATACCGTTGATAGGACTCACTTTTATACTGAGCTGTTTTCTCAATATCAGTCTCCTGCTGGCTTATCTGGTAGGTATGATAATTACGATACGATAAAAGCGCTATACTTCTTGCTACAGCCATCCCCTGCAAACCCGCTTCCTGATCTTTGTTTATCCAGGTAGGATCATTTTCAATGCAATGCCGTTGCGTGGCATTGAAAGCGATCCCCCATGGCGAATGGAAGCTATTGGTTGCCAAAGGTACGATATATGTGAAAAGAGAGGGGTCTTCTACCGACCATTCAAGTAATTGTTGCCCGCCCATAGACCCCCCAATACCAATATGAATGTGCTGAATGCCTAAAAAATTTTTGAGTTGCTGGTAGGCGCGGATCATGTCCCTTGTAGTAAACCATGGGAAATCATGAAAATAGGGATTGCCAGTTTTTGGGTCAATATCCAGCGGACCAATGCTGCCATAACAACTGCCCGGCATATTAACGCAAATGATGAAGTAATCGGCGGGGTCGAATAATTTGTTTTCTCCAACAAGTCCGGGCCACCATTCTGCTGCCTTGCTATTAGCTGTAAGTGCATGAAAGATCCATACTGCATTATCTTTCTGCTCATTCAATTTGCCATAGGTGGTATACGCAAGATGAAATCGTGGTAATTCAATACCCGATTCAAGAATGAATGGCTGTTGCGAGTGAAATAATTTCATCACCTGTACTTGTTATGTTCTAAACCGAAGAGAATATCGAATACTGAACAGAGAATCTTGAATGCAGAAGTATTGGGTACTTCATTATTCAATATTCCCTATTCAATAGTTATTATTTTGAAAATACCTGTGCAAATGCCTGTTCAAAATCTGCTTTGATATCATCGATATGTTCGAAGCCTACGCTGATACGGATCAGGTTGGGTTGCACACCCGCTGCAATCTGTTCTTCTGCACTCAATTGCTCGTGAGTGGTAGAAGCAGGATGGATAGCCAGTGTTTTTGCATCACCCACATTAGCCAGATGGCTCGCCAGTTTTAATGAATTGATGAATGTGCTGGCATTTTCTTTTGGCCCTTTAATTCCAAAATTCAATACGCCGCCAAATCCATTTCTTAAATATTTTTTTGCGAGTGTATGGTATTTGTCGGTGCTGAGTCCCGAGTACTGCACAAAATCCACATGCGGATGCTTCTCCAGCCATTGTGCCAATACCAGCGCGTTATCAACCTGCCTTTGCACACGCAGACTAAGCGTTTCAAGCCCTTGTATTAAAAGGAATGCATTGAATGGACTTTGTGATGCACCAAAATCGCGCAAGCCCTCAACTCTGGCTCTGATGATGAACGCAATGTTTGGTAAACCCAACGGATTGCCTTCGCCAAATACATCCCAGAATTTTAAACCATGATAGCCTTCACTTGGTTCGGTAAATTGAGGGAATTTGCCATTGGCCCAGTTATAGTTGCCACCATCCACAATTACGCCGCCAATGGTTGTACCGTGGCCGCCGATCCATTTGGTAGCCGACTCAACAACAATATTGGCACCATGTTCCAATGGGCGGAACAAATAACCTCCCGCACCAAAAGTATTGTCAACAATCAATGGCAGATCATGTTTTTTGGCAATGGCTGCAAATTTTTCAAAATCGGGAACACTTAATCTGGGGTTGCTGATGGTTTCCAGGTAGATCGCTTTTGTTTTGCTGTCGATATGATTTTCAAAACTTTCCGGAGTATCGCCATCTGCAAATCTTACTTCAATGCCAAGCCTTTTAAAAGCAACTTTAAATTGATTGTAGGTGCCTCCATATAAGAATGAGGTACTTACAAAATTATCTCCTGCCTGTAGGATATTGTTAAGCGCCAGAAACTGTGCAGCCTGCCCGGAACCTGTAGCCAGTGCGGCTACACCGCCTTCCAATGCAGCAATGCGTTGCTCAAATACGTCGGTGGTAGGGTTCATGATGCGGGTATAGATATTCCCGAATTCTTTCAATCCAAATAAATTGGCGGCATGTTCTGTATTGTTAAAACCAAATGAAGTGGTTTGATAAATAGGAACGGCTCTTGCTTTTGTTGTTGGGTCTATTTGCTGACCCGCATGTAATTGTAATGTTTCGAAATGGAGTGCTTGACTCATACAAGTTGATTTTGTGGTTAATTCAATTAAAAATGATACGATAAGTAGTTGGACCAGCTTTTAGTCCGGGTAAGATATAGTTATGCCATACGGCAACAACAGCACATGCAACAAATACAGCCTTTGTTCGAAGCCTGGGGTGTGTAACAGGTATTTGTGATTGTTTTCATGTATTATCCCACAAAACTAATAGACTTTTAATTGAATTACCAAATATTATTTTTTAAAAGGTTTAATTATTTGTTAAGCTGGTGGTTTGCAATGCCGGTTGACTAAGTTTTATTTTATCAAAAGTCTGTTCAATATCGGCCAGCAGGTCTTCTGCATCTTCGAGACCGATGGATAAACGGATTAGGCTGTCAGCTACACCGGCGGCTCTTCTTTTTTCTGCAGGAATGGTTTTGTGGGTCATGTTGGCAGGATGAGACACTAAGCTTTTAATACCACCCAGGCTTTCGGCCAGTTTAAACAGTGTGGTTTGTGTAACAAATTGCAGTGCGGCTTCTTCCGTATCTGTTTTTAAAGTGAAGGATACGATCCCGCCAAAGCCTTTGGATTGTTTCCTGGCAATATCATGATTGGGATGTGTTGCCAGCCCGGGATAAAATACTTTGTCAACAGCGGGATGATTCTCTAAAAACTGTGCTACGGTTAATGCCGAAGCGCAATGTTGTTTTACTCTCAGGTGCAGCGTTTCAATGCCGCGTATCACCAGCCAGCTATCAAAAGGAGCCAGTATGGCGCCACAGGCATTTTGCAGGTATTTGATCTTATCACCAAGTTCTTTGTCTTTGGTTACAACAAGCCCTGCAATCAGGTCGCTATGGCCACCAAGGTATTTGGTAGCGCTGTGTATCACAATATCAGCTCCCAGCGAAAGAGGTTGTTGCAATACGGGTGAAGCAAAAGTATTATCCACGCACAGTAAACACCGATTGGCTTTTGCCAGTTTGGCAATGGCTTCAATGTCGGATATTTTTAAAGTAGGATTAGTAGGTGTTTCTATCCAGATCAGTTTTGTTTTTGGGGTGATGGCATTGAAAATATTTTCAACACTGGTTGTATCCACATAATTCACTGTAATGCCAAACTTCTCATATACGTTGGTGAACAAACGGAAAGCACCACCATAAATATCATCCACTGCCAGTATCTCATCTCCACTTTGTAATAATTTAACAATGGCATCAATGGCAGCAAGTCCACTGCTGAACGCAACACCAACGGCACCCTTCTCCAGTTGCGCAATCAGTTGTTCCAATGTGGCGCGGGTAGGGTTACCGGTTCGTGCATAATCATATCCTTTGTTTACACCTGGCGCTTCCTGTACAAATGTAGAAGTCTGGTAAATAGGAACAGAAATAGCTCCGGTTAATGGATCAACGGGAATACTGTGAATCAGTTGTGTGGCTGTGCTCATTGTTAAGTGGTTTGCCCCCCAGCCCCTGGAAAGGGAGATGGGAGAGGTTTAGAATTTTGTAAAAATTCTTTTTAAAACTTAACAAGAGGGTAGAGCAGAAACTTACCGATGTGCTTTTTATTTCTTCCTCCTAACCCCCTTCAGGGGGCCGGGGGTAAAAAAAAAGCTCATCCGGTAAGTCAGATGAGCTTGAATATGATATGCCACATAGGTGGATCAGTTTGCAAACTTTTACTCTGACTTATCTTTTCCCGCCATACGGCGGGATCGGAGTTGGCACCTTCATACAACTGAGTAAGAAGTATGGGTTGCCAAGGCTTCATCGGGCCAAATTCCCTCTGCCTTTCTTGATAAGTGATCTAAAGAACTGGCGCAAAGATAATGGCACAGATTTCAATTTTCCAAATAAAAGTCTATAAAATTAGTAGGAAATTATTTAAAACCTAATATAGATAAGCATTTCAGGCGAAAACTATTTTTTAGCTGAGGCAAATGTTTTATAAAATCCTAACCGCAAGCCCGCAGAACTGAGATTAAGGTCAACCGCAAGCTTGCGGCCAAAATAGGCCAATCCAATGCCCAAAGATGCCCTTGCGCTTGTATAATTGTTGACACTGGTTGGCGCGCCAATGTTTTTGACAGTATAGCGTGATTGCCGGGATACAATCTCGATCGATCCCATACCAAAAGCCTTCCATCTTTGATTTTTGGTTATGTCGAGATAGGCACGGGTAAAAGGAGCAATGCCCAGATCGTAATAAGTATTAATGGTCTCGCTGATACCGGTACCATTGGAATTATTTTTTGATCTTAGGAATCCAACTGTAGCCTGTCCGCCAACTACCCAGTTCCTTTCCAGGGCCCATCCAAAAGTTGGAACAATATTTAAACCATATTCGCTGTGAAAACTGCTGATATCCAATGCTAAATCGGTATAATACATGTCGCCGGCTATGAGACTGGTTTGGATACCTACAAGTTTGGCTCCTTTTTCTAATTGCGCATTGGCTGTTATGCCAACGAGTAAAAGGAGAATAAAGGCTGTTTTTTTCATAATTATTGGTTGTTATATAAAAATAGCAAATATGATGCCGGTTAATTTTATGTTTTTGTTGAACGGTAAGCATTAAAACCTGTTCGGTTTTTGAATGTTAGTACATTTGATCCCTATTGAATATTGGCATGGCAAAACAAGTAAGTAAGAAAAAGGAAGGGAAGGAAATCGTGTTGACAGATGACCTGATAGAAGTATTTGGCGCAAGAGAGCATAATCTAAAGAATATTGATATCGCTATCCCCAAAAACAAATTGGTTGTTTTTACCGGGGTAAGCGGCAGTGGTAAATCTTCACTCGCATTTGATACCATTTATAACGAGGGGCAACGCCGGTACATGGAAAGCTTCAGCGCCTATGCCCGCCAGTTTATGGGCGATATGGAGCGGCCCGATGTAGATAAGATCACCGGCCTCTCTCCCGTTATTTCCATCGAACAAAAAACAACCAATAAAAATCCCCGCTCTACTGTTGGAACGGTAACAGAGGTATATGATTTTCTGCGGTTATTATATGCAAGAATAGGAGAGGCATACAGTTACAACACCGGCAAGAAAATGGTAAAGTTTAGTGAAGAAGAAATTGTAGATAATATCTTCACCAAATACAAAAACAAAAAAATCAGTTTGCTGGCGCCGCTTATCCGCGGTAGAAAAGGGCATTACAGGGAACTGTTTGAAGATATCCGCAAAAAAGGTTTTTTAAAGGTAAGGGTGGATGGAGAAGTGATGGACCTTACACCCAAACTGCAGGTAGACCGTTATAAGATCCATGATATTGAAGTGGTGATAGACCGGCTGCAGGTAACGGATGATATGAAAGTGCGTTTGAGCCAGAGTGTGCAGCAGACTTTGAAGATGGGTAAAGACCTGCTGTTTCTTTTATTGAACGACACCAATAAAACCATCCAGTATTCCAAACAATTGATGTGTGAGGATACAGGTATCAGTTACGAAGAACCATCACCTAACGCATTTTCATTTAACTCGCCTTACGGTGCCTGTCCTGTTTGCAAAGGATTAGGCAATGTATATAGTATCAGCATGGATACTATTATTCCTGATGCAAAGATTAGTGTAAAAGAAGGCGGTATTATTCCGCTTGGCGAGCAGCGCGATGCCTATTTGTTCCGTAATGTTGAAACACTTGCTAAAAAAAATAAGATCAGTCTTGATAAACCGATCAAAGACCTTCCAACTGCTTCATTAAATATTTTACTGTATGGAAATGCAGAAGGTGGTTCACTGGAAGTGTCCGATATGGATGAAGCCGCAGGTAGTCAGCCTTATGAAGGCGAATTTGAAGGTATTATCCCCATGTTAAAAAGATGGTTTTCGGGTAACAGCCAGAGCGAGTCTTTACGCGAATGGGTGGAAAAATTTATGGAGCTGAAAGTGTGTACTGCCTGTGAAGGGGCAAGACTGAAAAGGGAAAGCCTTTGGTTTAAAGTGGATGAGAAAAATATTTCTGAGCTCAGCAATATGAACCTCGATAAATTATTGATATGGTTCGATAACATTGAAAAAAGATTAAGTAATAAACAGAACCAGATCGCGAAAGATATTCTGAAAGAGATTCGTGAGCGGGTGCAGTTTTTATTAGATGTGGGATTAACCTATCTCTCGCTCAACCGCCCTTCCAGAACCCTTAGTGGCGGCGAATCGCAGAGGATACGGCTGGCAACACAGATAGGCTCGCAGTTACAGGGTATTACCTATATTCTGGATGAACCTTCCATCGGTTTGCACCAGCGCGACAATCGCCAGTTGATCATCGCTTTGCAAAACCTGCGTAATATAGGCAACAGTGTATTGGTGGTTGAGCATGATAAAGATATTATGATGGCCGCTGATTATTTAGTTGATATTGGACCAAGGGCGGGTTTATACGGTGGGCATATTGTTGCAGCAGGAACTCCAAAAGAAGTATTGCTGAGTGGTTCTGAAACTGCTTTGTATTTGAGTGGTAAAAAAAATATTGCTGTTCCTGCAGAAAGAAGAAAAGGTAATGGTAAACTGCTGGAACTGAAAGGCGCAAAGGGCAACAACCTGAAGAATGTAGATGTTGTATTTCCATTGGGTAAATTAATTGTTGTAAGCGGGGTGAGTGGTAGTGGCAAATCAACACTGATCAACGAAACACTGTATCCGCTGCTGTCGAAACATTGTTATAACAGCCGTGTTACGCCAATGCCGTTTAAAAGTATTAATGGACTGGAGCATATTGATAAGGTGATCGAGATAGATCAATCACCCATTGGTCGCACACCGCGCAGTAACCCCGCCACCTATTGCGGATTTTTTACCGAGATCAGAACTTTATTTGCTGCCATACCTGAAGCCAAGATCCGTGGTTACAATGCAGGCCGTTTTTCCTTCAACGTTAAAGGTGGCCGTTGCGATGTTTGTGAAGGCGGCGGCATGCGTGTAATAGAAATGAATTTTCTTCCTGATGTGTATGTGCATTGCGAAAAATGCAATGGCAAACGATACAACCGCGAAACACTTGAGATCCGGTACAAAGGAAAATCGATCAGCGATGTGCTGAATATGACAGTGGATGAGGCCTGCGAATTCTTTCAACCTGTTGCGTACCTGTTTAGAAAAATAAAAGTATTGCAGGATGTGGGTCTTGGTTATATCACGCTGGGTCAATCGGCCGTAACCCTTAGCGGCGGCGAGGCCCAGCGTGTAAAATTAGCAACGGAACTAAGTAAGAAAGATACAGGTAAAACATTTTATATACTCGATGAACCCACAACAGGCCTGCATTTTCAGGATATCCAGCACTTGCTGGATGTACTTGATAAATTGGTTGACCGCGGCAATACCGTACTGGTTATTGAACATAATTTAGATGTGATCAAAGTGGCAGATCATATTATTGATCTTGGCCCTGAAGGTGGTGATGGTGGCGGAACTATTTTATTTGAAGGAGTTCCCGAGAAAATGGTGAATGTAACAAAGAGTCATACTGCCAGATTCCTGAAAACAGAATTGGGATTATAATACGCTGCGTAACCTCTGCTTCTCTGCGGCTCTGCGGTGATAAACAATCTCCATTCACCGCAGAGCCGCAGAGAACAGGGAGTTTTCGCAGAGGAACAAATTAGTATTAGTCTAAAATCATTTCTACATGCTGAATACCATCTTCCAGATAAATATCACTGGTTTGCACAAACCCGAAGGATGCGTAAAAACTTTTAAGATATAACTGCGCGCCAATTTTGATAGGCCCTTCCCCAAATAATTCATGGCAGGCTTTAATAGCCTCTGTCATCAAAATTTTTCCCACCCCTGTTCTGCGGTAAGCAGGTGAGCTTACTACCCTGCCTATAGACATCTGCTCATACATCACCCCCTTTGGAATTAACCTGCAATAGGCGGCCAGGTTATCCCTGTCTTGGATCAGTAAATGGTGCGAGTTTTGGTCGTTATTATCGGCATCCAGAAACACGCAGTTTTGCTCCACCACAAATACCTCATCGCGCAGGCGCATAATGGCATACAACTCATGAGGGGTAAGATTGTTGAAGTGCTTGTAATAAATGGTAAAATTCCGTTCAGCCATTGTGTTTCGTTTTAGGGTCTGCCTGTCAAGTTGTGAGGCAAAAATAGCGGTAGAACCACAATAATTTCACACCTTTGCCACTTTATTGCAATAACCCCGAACAACTATTGTTGAACATGTCAAAAAAAATTGCCATCATAGGAGCCGGCCCCGCAGGATTAACTGCTGCTTATTTATTAGGTAAGGCAGGTCAGGATGTAACGGTGTTTGAAAAAGATCCCCAATATGTTGGTGGTATCTCACGCACGGAAAGTTATAAAGGCTATCATTTTGATATTGGCGGCCACCGTTTCTTTTCCAAATCAAAAGAAGTAGAAGATTTCTGGACAGAGATACTGGGTGATGAAATGCTCGAACGTCCACGCAGCTCAAGAATTTATTATAACAAGAAATTCTTTTCTTATCCCCTGGTGGCATTTGAGGCCTTAAATAAACTGGGTGTGATAGAAAGTGGTTTGTGTGTGATGAGTTACCTGAAGGCAAAAGCATTCCCGGTAAAAAATCCAACCAATTTTGAAGACTGGGTGGTTAACCAGTTTGGACAACGTTTATTCAATATTTTTTTCAAAACATATACGGAGAAAGTTTGGGGCATCCCTTGTAAAGAGATCTCTGCCGATTGGGCCGCGCAGCGTATCAAAGGCTTATCGCTCAGCAGCGCGATCTGGAATGCGTTGTTTAAACCGAAAGGAGGAGGAGGTGATAAGGACAAAGTAATTAAAACACTGATCGATTCATTCCGCTATCCAAAATACGGCCCTGGTATGATGTGGGAAACCTGCGTTACCAAGAGCAAACAGTTGGGCGTGAAGATTGAAATGAATTGCGGTGTAAAGAATATCAGTACGGCCAATAACAAATGGACAGTTCATACAACCGATGGCAAATCACTGGATGATTTTGATTATGTATTGTCATCTGCGCCAATGCGCGAGTTGATTGCCTCTGTTTCCCCACGCTTTCCTGAAAAAGCATTCAGCTCTGCACAACATTTAGGTTACCGTGATTTTTTAACCGTGGTGTTGATCTGTAAGGATGAAGATGCTTTTACTGACAACTGGATCTATATTCATGATCCAAGTGTTAAGGTAGGACGTATTCAGAACTTTAAATCGTGGAGCCCATTCATGGTGCCCGACCCCAATATGGCATGTTATGGTTTGGAATATTTCTGTTTTGAAGGAGACGGATTATGGACCAGCAGTGACGAAACACTGATCAATCTGGCCAAAAAAGAAATTGAACAAATAGGGTTAACCAAAGACAGTGCGGTAGTGGATGGATATGTAGTGAGACAGCCTAAAGCATACCCTGTATATGATCATTCATACAAAGAAAATGTAGAAGCCGTTCGTGAGGCGCTGAAAGCTTATCCCAGCCTGTACCTGGTGGGCCGTAACGGTATGCACAAATACAATAACCAGGATCATAGTATGATGACGGCCATGCTGGCGGCAAAAAATATTATTGCCGGTAAAGAACTTTATGATCTTTGGGATGTGAATGAAGATGCTGAATACCATGAGGGTGGTGCGCGCGGAGCAGAAGAAACGGGGAAGGTATTGGGAAGAATGGTGCCGGGGAAAATTGAAAATTAGTAATAATAATTAGTAAGCCGCAGATTCCCAGATCAAATAAATTTGCGAATCTGCGGCTTATCTTTTTAAATGGCGGGTAATAGGCAGACATCCGAAAATGATTTATCTTTCTAATCACAAAGATCCTGTTCCATGAAAAAAACTATTGTGTTCTCAGTCTTCTTTCTGCTTTCATTCATCATTGCCGATGCGCAGAAAGAAGTTCCTGATACTGTTTATACAGGCATTTATATTACCAGTATACATGATATAGATTTCAAACAGAATGAGTATACCACCAATCTTTGGCTCTGGATGCGGTATAAAAGAAAGGAGTTTGATTTTGTACAAAACCTTGAGATCCCGCAGGCCAAAACTTTTACCAAAATGTATACTACAGTTGATACCAGTGGCAATGGTGTATACGTTTTACTGAAGCTGCAGTGTGTAATGAAAGACTCGTGGAAGATCGGTAATTTTCCGTTTGATCAACAGAAACTGCGTTTATCAATAGAGAATTCGCAATTCGATTCTAAATCACTCGTGTTTGTAGCAGATACGGTGGGCAGGCATTACGATCCCCGTTTTGTTTTGCGGGGATGGGATATAGACAGTTTTATAATAAGCACCGGCATTAAAGCGTATGAAACAGATTTTGGCGACCGCAACGTTGTAAAACCACATATGGAATATGGAAATTACCGCGTGAGGATGTCAATTAAACGGGATGCATCAGACCTGTTCTGGAAAATGTTTCTTGGCATGTATGTGGCATTTTTGATCTCGTATATCTGCTTCTATATTCACGCAGATAATATTGATTCCCGTTTTGGATTAAGTGTGGGTTCGTTGTTTGCAGCTATCGGTAATAAATATATCATTGATTCTTCATTGCCTGAATCAACAACATTTACTTTGGTTGATACACTGCATGGTATGACCTTGTTCTTTATTTTTCTGATTGTTGCAGCATCGGTATATTCACTTTCACTGGTGAAAAAGAATAACCATAAAAAAGCGAATCGGTTTGATATGATTGCTGCACAGACAATCCTGGTAATTTATATGGTAGCTAATGCTTATTTTATTTCGAAGGCAAAACTGGGGCAATAGAAGCAGACCAATCAATTTGCAGAAAAAAATGAAATGTAGTTTTATTGAATGTCCTGCAGGGGGCTATCCTTTGGCCACGAACCAATTATGGGTAAACGCATTTTACTTATATCGCCATTAGATAAATAGTTTAATACCCATATTTCCCCTTCCATTTTTCCTTCAAAAATTTCCTTAATTCATTCTCTCTTACATTATTTCCGGGATCATAAAATTTGGTGCCTGCTATTTTTTCAGGCAGGTATTCCTGCTCAATAAAATTGCCTTCGCCCAGATGAGAATATTGATAGCCCTTTCCATAATCCATATCCTTCATCAGTTTGGTTGGTGCATTACGGATATGTAAAGGAACGGGCAGGTCGCCATATTGCTGAACGGCACCCTGGGCTGCGGCTATGGTAGCAACAGCTGCATTGCTTTTGGCAGATGAAGCGAGATAGGTAACGCATTGCGATAAAATAATGCGGCTTTCAGGGTAGCCTATTTTAGCAACTGCATCAAATGTTGCATTGGCCAATAACAAGGCATTGGGATTAGCATTGCCAATATCTTCACTGGCAAAAATGAGCATGCGGCGGGCAATGAATTTTACGTCTTCACCACCTTCTATCATCCGGGCAAGCCAATACACGGCGCCATTGGGATCACTACCGCGCATACTTTTGATAAAGGCCGAAATGATATCGTAATGCTGCTCACCCTGTTTATCGTAGAGGGCAATTTTCTTTTGAGCCACCTGCATTACGAGGGCATCTGTAATAGCCAACCCCGAACTTTTGGAAAGTTTGGAACTTTCCAAAAGTTGGGTTTGTATAACAAGGTCAAAAAGATTAAGCAGTTTTCTGCCATCGCCGCCACTGATATTAATCAGGGCCTCTGTTTCTTTCAGCTCAATATTTTTTGTTTTCAGATCCTCATCTTTTTCGATGGTTTGTTTTAAAAGTGTGATCAGGTCTTTTTCCTGCAATGCTTTTAATACATACACCTGGCAACGGCTTAACAACGCGCTGTTTACTTCAAAAGAAGGGTTTTCGGTTGTAGCACCAATCAGTGTGATGATCCCTTTTTCTACTGCTCCTAACAGAGCATCCTGCTGCCCTTTATTAAAGCGGTGTATCTCATCAATAAATAAAATAGTGCCTTTGTGTTGCCTTGCTTCTTCAATCACCTCCCTCACTTCTTTCACACCGCTGCTGATGGCGCTGAGCTGAAAATAAGGCACCTGTAAAGTGTGGGCAATAATATTGGCAATGGTTGTTTTACCAACTCCCGGTGGCCCCCAGAGTATCATAGACGGTACCCTGCCTTGTTCGATGGAAGTACGTAAAATACTTCCTTTGCCGGTCAGGTGTTCCTGTCCAACAAGATCGTCCAGTGTTTCGGGACGCATTCTTTCGGCTAAGGGTATACTATTATTCACACCTGAAAAGTAACAAAAATTCGGAAGGGGATATTGCTGTGTTTATGCACCTTTTCTAAAAAAAAAGATCAGGATGCAGGCTGTTCATTAAACAGGTAACCATACTTTTTGAGCAGGCGGAAATTAAGCGGTATATGCACCAGTGCCAGAATGCCTACAAATAATAGGAAATAAGCAGCCATTTTCATTGCCTGAACAAAAAGCGCTGTTGTAAATGTTGGTGGAACTGTGGGCTGATTTTCCAGGAACCGGCCAAGAACTTGTTTCAGCTCTGCCTCACTTAAAAAGAATATGCTAATAGAGTTTGTGAGAAATGTTAGTCCCATAAATGCTGCCACATACCCGTTAACTTTTATCCAGTCTTTTAGCGATGGCTTACAGGATTTATTGATGTCGATACCCTTTGTTAAAAAATACAGGCTTGCAAAACTATAGATCACAAATCCAGCCATCACAAAAACCACAAATAACATGGCCGGGTTAGCAAGTGCCATGAACAGCATAATAAAATCCATCACACCAAATAATGCGGCAATGGGTATTAGTATAAAAGTGAGTATGCGGAAAATGGTCAATGCTTTCATCAATTTATTGCTGCTGTTGTCCCGCAAATGTATCAATAATAACTTCAGCAAGTTCAGTTGCTGATTGCTTTTCTAACAGAACCTTGGTCAGTTCTTCAAAAGTTTCGCCGTCTTCATAACCTACAGATACATAAACCGAGAGTGACTGTCTGGCTGGTCCCTTAAAAGTTCCTTTTACGGGAGTACAGTCTGTAAAGTCGCGGCCAACTGCCAGTTTTACATGGTGGCTGGTGGCCCATACATTGTTGGTAGGGTCAATACCTGCCCAGCCAAAGCCTGGAATATAGGCTTCCACCCATGCGTGTGTAGCACCTTCACCTCTCATCCCATTCTTATTTGGGCATATGTATCCACTCACATACCTGGAAGGGATACCCATCATACGTAATAGCTCCAGCATTACATGTGCAAAATCCTGGCATACACCCGCTTTCTTTTCTAATATTTCATCAACAGTAGATTCGATCGTGGTAATGCCTTTGATGTAAGTGAATTCAGTAAAAATAAATTTACAGGTGTCTTCTACCGTTAAACGGATATCTTTTCCGGAACAATGCAATGCCGATACAAATTGCTGCATCAGGTCAATCGCTTTTATTCTGGATACCCTTTCAAGTTCCAACAGGTGCAGATCGTTATAGGCAACCGATTCTACATCTTTTGAAAATGTATCATTCGGTAAAGGAAGTTGTGCGGCGGATAAAGTGCGGATCAATAATTTACTTTCTATTATCAGTTCTCTATGCGGGGAGAGCAGGTTGAAAGTCCCTGTTTTGTTACCCCAATAGTCAACATAAGTAAACACTTCCGGGTTATCGGTGATCAATAATTCTTGTTGTAATATTTCCTGATCGGCAGACTGGTAAGGATAGATCATGATATGATTCATACTCTCTTTCACTGGCCTGTCGTATTCGTATTTGGTAATGTGGTGTATCTTAAAAATCGGCATTCGTGGTTTGTTTACGAATAAGAAAAATAGGTCTGTCCCAACATCCTGCTAAACTCATTCAGCTCTTTTCTTATATTCATTAAAAAAGTTTCCAATCCTGTTTCTGCAACAATGGCAAGGTCTGAAAATTTTACATAACTGTGTAATCTTCCAAACGACCTGCATATATGCGGTGTGCCATCTATTGGATTTGATTCTGTAACATCGCAAAGATATTTATTTGCTCTCTCCAGCGAATAGTACAAAGAACGTGGGAAATTTTTGTCAAACAATACCTGTTGTGCCACATTGCAGTTATGATTTTGGTTACTGTAGTTTTTTAAATGCAATTCGTAACCGGAGAGTGCCAGCAACAAACCACGCCAGAATAAAATATCTTCTTCTTTGGTAAAATCGTAGTCTACCAATTTAAAGAAAGTATTGGTAAATTCTACAGTAGACAGACAGCGTTCGGTAAACTTTCCCAGATTCATATAATTCCAGCCTTGTCCGCGAGGCATAGTACTGTCGGTTATCCCGCATAACTGATCGCTGCTGCTGATTAATGCGTCAATCATCACGATAGCATCCGGCCCGGATAATTTTTCTGAAAGAGAAGAGTGGTTGATCATGTGGTACAACTGATTAACCTGCTCCCATACTTCTTTGGTTATCTGATCCTGTACCCCTCTTGCATTTTCCCTTGCACGGGTAACAATCACTTTTAGCGAATTCAAATTCTTTGTATCTGTTATTAGATATTGCAATACGGCGGTATCATTTCTTTTGAGTGTTTCAATTTCCTCAGAAGAAAGGGAAGTAAATATTTTGAGGGCAGGCTCCCAGGTAATGCCACTGGCTACTTTATCGAATGATAATATATAACTCGTTTTTATCAAGCGCAGCATTCCATCAGCCCTTTCCATGTAGCGATGGAGCCAGAATAATGAGTCGGCGATTCTACTTAGCATAGGTTGTTGCTTGTAATGTTATGAATGTTTTTCGTAAGTCGTGAATCGTCAGTTGTGAGTGTTGATTTTACGCACGACTGACGATTCACGACTCACGTTGTTGCGGGCATGTCTATCACCCAGGTATCCTTGCTTCCCCCGCCCTGCGATGAATTTACTACCAGCGATCCTTCTCTTAGTGCTACCCTTGTTAATCCTCCGGGAACAATTTCAATTCCATTGGGGCCGCATAATGCATAAGGACGGAGGTCTACGTGGCGGGGTTGTAGTTTCCCATCAAGTAAACAGGGAACGGTTGATAATTGAATGATGGGCTGCGCGATAAAATTCCTGGGATTGGCAAGTATGGCTACTTTGGCTTTGTCCAGTACTTCCTGTGAGGCGCTGTTACCCATCACCATACCATAACCGCCCGATTGATTGGTTTCCTTGATTACCATTTTTCCCATATTCTCAAAAACATATTGGCGCTCATCTTCATTCTTCAATTGATAGGTTGGCACATTGGATAATACCGGTTCTTCGTTAAGGTAGTATTTGATCATATCCGGAACATAAGTGTACACGGCTTTATCATCTGCCACACCATTGCCTAATGCATTTGCGATGGCTACATTGCCTTTTCGGTAAGCACTGATCAATCCGGGTACACCCAACGCACTTTCTGGCCTGAAAACCAATGGGTCTAAAAATTCATCATCTACTCTTCTGTAAATTACATCCACCTGGTTTAGCCCCGCTGTTGTTTTCATATACACTTTTTGGTTGTCTACCACCAGATCGCGGCCTTCTACCAGAGGGATGCCCATCTGCCTTGCAAGGAAAGTATGTTCAAAATATGCCGAATTAAATACGCCGGGTGTAAGCAATACCACAACAGGGTTCTCATTCTGTCTTGGCGATAAAGCCATCAAATTGTCATGTAGAATTAATGGATAGTTGTTAATCATCCGAACATTGCTGTTTGCAAGCAGGTCGGGAAAGATCCGTTTGGTTACCTCGCGATTCTCCAGCATGTATGATACCCCCGAAGGAGTGCGTAGATTATCTTCGAGGATATAAAATGTACCATTATCTCCGCGGATTAAATCAATACCCGCAATATGTACGTAAATATCATAAGGCACCTCAATGCCAAAAACTTCCCGGGTAAAATGCGGACAACTGGCAATGAGTGCAGCCGGGATGATATTGTCTTTAACAATTTGTTGTTCGTTATAAATATCTTTCAAAAAAAGGTTCAGCGCTTTCAGCCTTTGTTTGATACCGGTTTCAATATGGTTCCATTCTGCAGAAGTGATGATGCGCGGAATGATATCAAAAGGAAATATCCGTTCAATGCCCTCATCATTACTATATACTGTAAATGTGATACCCTGGCTCATAAAGAGCTCACTGGCTAATTTGTCTTTCTGCTGCAGGTCCTGCAGGTTCAGGTTACTTACAGCATCATAAATGGTGTGGTATTGTTGCCTGATGTGTTCTGCATTCTTCATTTCATCCCAGATATGGGGCACAACAGGGTATTGCTGGAAGAGGATGTCTCCGGTCATAAACAGTTAATTTGTATGGTCAGGTACAAATAAAAAAGTTGCCACCCTTTGGATTTGGACGAGCAACTTTTCTAAGATAGGTATTTTTAGAATACAAACTGTTTAACCACTACCCTTTACAGAGAAAATTTATTCAATAATTCAGCTATATAAAAAAAGCCTACCAGGTAAACTGATAGGCTCCATATTATAATTGGTTATACTTTTCTAAAACACCTGTAAGTATTTATGCTTTCAGATTCAGCTTTATCTGCAACTCATCAAACTGCTTCTCATCAATACTGCTTGGTGCATCCAGCATTACATCACGCCCACTGTTGTTTTTAGGGAAGGCAATAAAATCGCGGATGCTTTCGCTGCCACCGAGGATAGAACATAAACGGTCAAACCCAAAAGCAATACCACCGTGCGGCGGTGCACCATATTCAAAGGCGCCGAGTAAGAAACCGAATTTATGCAAAGCTTCTTCTTCACTCATGCCCAGCGCTGCAAACATTTTCTCCTGCAGTTCTCTTTGATAGATACGGATGGAACCGCCACCAATTTCATTACCATTCAATACCATATCATACGCATTGGCTTTGATATTGGAATAAGGGTGCTCCAGGTATTTATCTGCGTTTTCGATCAACGGGTTATTGTTGATCATCACGTCAATATGTTCAGGCTTAGGTGAAGTAAATGGATGGTGACGCGCAACCCACCTGTTCTCTTCTTCAGCATACTCAAACAGCGGGAAATCCAATACCCATAAGAGTTTGAATTCGTCTTCTTTTCTCAGTCCCAGGCGCTTGCCCATTTCAAGGCGCAGTTCACTGGCGGCTTTACGGGTTCTTTCTTCGCGGCCGGCTAATATCAAAACCAGGTCGCCTGTTACTGCATCTGCCGCATCGGCAATAGCCTTAAGCTTATCTTCTGCAAAAAATTTATCTACACTGCTTTTGTAGGTGCCATCAGTATTGCATTTGATGTATACCATGCCCTGCATGCCTATCTGCGGACGTTTAACCCACTCTGTTAATTCGTCTATCTGTTTACGGGTGTATTCACTGCATCCCGGAACGGCAATGGCTACCACTGTTTCCGCATTATCAAACACACCGAAACCACAGGCGCCTGCACCTATTAAAGTGCTTTGCAGGTAAGCGATTTTACCCGGGAAAGTATGTAATGGAAATTTCAGGTTACCAAGTTTCATACCGAAGCGGATATCCGGTTTATCGTTACCATATTTCCACATTGCCTCTTCCCAACTGATCCTTTCTACTTCTTCGGTGTAATCAATATTCTTTACATCTTTAAATATGCGTTTGATCAGGCTTTCAAACATGTTCAGGATATCTTCCTGTTCTACAAACGACATCTCACAGTCGATCTGTGTAAACTCCGGCTGCCTGTCGGCACGCAGGTCTTCATCCCTGAAACATTTTACTATCTGATAATACCTGTCGTACCCACTCACCATCAACAACTGTTTAAAAGTTTGTGGCGATTGAGGTAACGCATAAAATTGCCCGGGATTCATTCTTGAAGGCACCACAAAATCCCTCGCCCCTTCGGGTGTGGATTTAATAAGGAACGGCGTTTCAATATCCATGAACTGGTTTTCGTGCAGGTAATTTCTGGCAGAGCGGTTAACAGCATAACGCAGTTCAAGATTTTTCTTAACAGCATTACGCCTGAGATCAAGAAAGCGGTATTTCATCCTGATATCATCACCACCATCCGTATCATCCTGAATAGTGAAAGGAGGTATCGCAGATTTATTTAAGATACTGAAAGATTTTACAGCTATCTCAATATCCCCGGTAGGGATATTGGTATTTTTATTACTGCGTTCAGAAACATTGCCGGTTGCCTGAATCACAAATTCTCTTCCCAATGGATTGGCATCTAACAGGCCATTCAGTTCTTCCCCAAACAATAACTGGGTAATACCATAACGGTCGCGCAGATCAACAAAAGTGATCGCGCCAAACTTGCGAACGGTTTGAACCCAGCCAGCCAGGGTTACTTGCTTATTTACATCACTGATCCTTAACTCTCCACAGGTGTGCGAACGGTACATAGAATTACTTGTTTTTTCGATTGCTTGGTTTCCCGGTGGTGAGTGGTGAGTAGTGAGTGATGAATTAGGAGTTGATCATTAAAACTCACTACTGACTACTCACCACTCACCTCTCACGCCTCACGTTTTCGGACCGCAAATATAACCGAAATGCCCCAAGCTGGCCCAATTCAGTAAATTCTGCGCTAAAAATGAGGCTATTTTTGATTTTACGCCATCTTTGTAACCATGACATCAGCTCCTGTATCTAAGAGAGCCCACCGATGGGCTGTTGCGGCTTTCTTTTTTATTGCCGGATTGAGCTTTGCCAGTTGGGCCAGCCGTATACCCGATATCAAAGCAAAATTGCATATGAGCGACGCTGTTTTAGGCGGGTTATTACTTGCGCTGCCTGTTGGCTCAATGGTTAGCCTGCTCTTATCCGGCTGGTTAATTGCCAGGTACGGCAGTAAAAAAGTAATTACCGCCGCTGCTATCTGTTACCCCCTTATTTTAATATGTATCGGAACAGCCAATACCATATGGGGATTGGTTCCTTTTGTTTTTCTGTATGGACTAACAGGGAATATCTGCAATATTTCAATCAATACCCAGGCAGTTGGTGTGGAGAACTTATATGGCCGATCCATCATGGCATCCTTTCACGGCATCTGGAGCCTGGCTGGTTTTGCAGGTGCGGCTATCGGAACATTGGCCGTATCAAAAAATCTGCCTCCTTTGTTTCATTTTTGTTTGATCGCAACCGCCAGCATTCTTTTGATCACTTATATCCATCGGTATACTTTGCCAAAAGATGCGGTGCATGTGGGACAGACTTTTTTTGTAAAACCAGACCAGGTTTTATTGCAGTTGGGATTGATCGCTTTTAGCTGTATGGTTTGCGAGGGCACTATGTTTGACTGGAGCGGTGTGTATTTTCAAAAAGTGGTAGCTGCGCCTAAAGCGTTGACCACGCTTGGCTATGCTGCCTTTATGAGTACCATGGCCGGCGGCCGTTTTCTTGGTGATTATGTTGTTACCAAAATTGGCCCTCAAAAAGTTTTACAGGGAAGCGGTATCCTGATCACAATTGGATTATTTACTGCTGTTTTATTTCCCGGCATCATAACAGCAACCATCGGGTTCCTGCTGGTTGGTATTGGCGTTTCTTCTGTTATACCGTTGGTGTACAGCACTGCGGGAAAATCAAAAACATTATCGCCTGGTATGGCATTAACTGCTGTTTCAACTATCGGCTTTTTAGGGTTTTTACTGGGCCCGCCATTGATCGGTTTTATTGCGCAGGCTTTTAGTCTCCGGTGGTCGTTTACATTAATTGCTATCCTTGGATTTGGTACTACGGTGCTGGCCACAAAAATAAAATCCTGGTAAAAAACCGTGCCCTTGGGCCTTAGTGTGCAAAAATAAAACCATACACACTGGCATGAAGGCACGGTTTTGGGTGTGACAATTCAGGACCACTTCAGTTTTTCAATCGTTAAATATTCTCTAAAAGGGTATATTCTTTCCATTTAAATAGTTTTTGGTAGCAGAATTGAATAGGTATCAGTGAAATGATTCTGTAACCTAAAATTGATTGTATGAAAAGAAGTCTACGCTACCTGCCTTTACTCCTTGTTTTGTTTTTTGCGCAAAGCTGTGTAAAAGCTGTGATCTCACCTGTAGGTCTTTCTGTTCCTGTTACAGGATCATGGGTCTTAAGTGAGTCATCTCAAACCAATGGTTATGGCTGGCATTACTTTAATACCGGACTTGAAAATGGTGTCTTCCATTTTTATAATGATGGCAGCGCGAAATTTGATGATGGCTATAACCTGATGCGCGGCACATGGATTGTACGTAATGTTTCCTCCGGTTATTACGACCGTTATGGAAATTATTATAACGACCTGCACCAGTCATTTGAAGTACATGTGTACGACAGCTATACCCACGGCTCCGCTGATCTGTATTTTGATGATGTAGTGTTTACAGGCAATCAACTCATTGCTACCAATTATACCGGGGGAATGATATCAAGATATATTTTCAGCAGGTACTGATTAACAGAACAGCAGCAATAAAGCTGCACCGCCCAGAATAGCTAATACGATAGGTTTCATTGAACTTAGTCATAAGTTGTCAGTTTGCAAAATGGTTAATACGGTTCCTGAGCCGCACTGCAGCTGCCATTGGAAAGAGGATCGGTAAATGCATGCAGCCAGTAATGCATTTACAATGCATCACATACAATAGCTGTAATTACCGGATTGTCTTTTGCCTGAAAATGGTTAAGGAACTATGGGAGTAGAATTCCCGGTGGTTTGATGTGCTGACGAAATCTAAAAAGCAGGAATTCGAGCAAGTGGTTCATATTTCATGGGAGTGAGGCTCCATTTACTTTGATAGCGTAAAGATATAGCTATCGATGGCACATGATAAAACGGAACAGTGTTCAGCGGGACTTGCGCTTTCACAAGTGGTAAAGCATGTTTGATGAACGGCAAAATGCCTGTTTTTTCGGTGTTTTTGCTACAATGTTTCAAGTTCGTTCCTATGGCGTGGTTTCCAGTAAGCATAATAAAACGCAAGGGTAAGAATGCCCAAGGCAAATGGAATCAATGCAAGGTGTTTGTAGGTAAGATCGCCAACAAGATGCCATGAATCAAATCCAAGAAATTCACTAACCATCCAGTACGAGTTGGCAGTGATCCAGATGGTGATAGCGAAGTTGTGACAAAGCTCAGACATGAACTGTCTTGTTCTCCATGCAATAACAATTGAAATAATCAGCGTAGGAAAGATCATTGCAATACCGAGTGGCCTCCATACCATGCACCATGCCACATCTTTAAATAACCAGAAAACAATATGGAGGTTTTCCATTTTGCGATAGCCGAGAGGGATGGTGTAGGATGCTGCCTGATGGTTGTTGTTTGTGGACATTCGTTGTTTTTTTTTACCACAGAAGACACAGCATTTCACAGAAAGATAACTGTGTAAATCTGTGTATTCTGTGGCAATATTTTTAATCGCTTGCTGACTAAAAATAAGAAACCTATTTATCCCTGCTTAAAATTTTTGAAAACCTTCTCACATCTGCCATCGGATGAATAGGCATGCCATGCACAAGATAGTTGATAAACTCCCTGGAGAAATAGGGCGCCAGTGAACAGCCTTTGGTACCCATCCCGTTAAATACACCAATTGATGATGTTACAGGATGCAACCCCACAAAAGGCCTCCGCTCCATATTAGCTGGCCTTTCCGATGCGATATGATCAACTGTTTCGAAAGGCAGTTTTAACCAATGCCTGAGCTGGGCTTCTGATTTTATTCTGTAATCGGCAGTGGGGTTGGTGTTGGTGAAATTCCATTCATAGGTAGAGCCTATCCAGAAAAGATCTTCCTGCCATGGAACCATCACAATGCCCTGCTTAAAAATATTTGTGCGTGGTAATCCGGGAACGCGTACAATCAAAGCCTGTCCTTTATTTCGTGCATAAGGCAACAGGTTAAAATAAGGATTATCAAATCCCGCAACGCCTTCACAAAAAATTATTTTTTGAGCAGTGATGTTTTGGTAAGTGATATAATCATCCGATACCACACAATCTTCCCACCTGAATACCTGCTCTGATAAAGCATTCATGGATTGTAAACGGGTACGCCATTCTGCAAGCATAGTAGCCAGATCAATAAGCCAGCAGGGACTGATTTCGCCGATGCTGAAATCGAAATTAAAATAACCTTTCCAACGTTCCGGATTATCAGGTATACGTAAATATTCTTTTTCGATGGGTTGTCTTTCTGCAAATGCCAATACCATTTGCGGGGTAGGATGGAAGTCGAGAATATTGCATTGACGGATCAAAGGAACATGTAATTCATCGCCAAATGCCTTGTATGCTTCAACCGCATAGGGCATCAGTTTTTCGATCTCCCATGTTCTTACCATTCTCCGGCCTGTGATGGGATTGATCACCCCACTGGCTACTTTGGTAGAACTAAAAGGCTTGTTCTCATCAATAACAAGAACAGTTTTGCCTGCTTTAATTAATTCGTGGCTTAAAAATGTGCCGCAGATACCTTGTCCAACTATGAGATAATCAACATTCATTACTGCTAAGGTCGGTAAAAACGGTTTCGCTAAGAGAAGAACGAAGAAAAAGAGAAAAAAGAAATTTCAGAAACGCTTCTTTCCTCGTCCCTCTCTTATCGAAACTAATTCGCCACCCTGATCTTTATGCCCTCAGAATGACTGGTAAATTCCGGTGCATACATACACTGTATAGTGGCTAATCCAACAGAAAACAAACCGGAATGCGTAATAAATACCGGATATTCAAAAACATAGGTTCCTTTTGGTAAATAGCTGATGAAGAAATTACTGCTGGCGTCTTTGGTACTTTCGTAATAACCCAATCCATCCTGCCATTTATAACCGCTCAGCACATTCACAGGTTCCATAGATGCGGCGCGCATGTCTTTCAGGTGCAGGTATTCCATGTCGCGGTCAGACCGCAGTTCCATGCGTATCACTACTTTATTGCCGGTTTTTAATTCCTCGCCTTCTTTAATTAATTCCAGTACTTTGCCTTTTTCTGTATTTCTTTCAATGAATAATTTTTTGCTGATAGAAAGAGGGGATGCGGCAACGGTTACTTTATCCATGTCTTCAAAATATTGCCAGTAGATACTGCCCCAGCTTATAGATTGGGAAATTGGGGAATTGGGAAATTGGGAAATTGATTTGTTTGTACTTCGTACTTCATACTTCGTACTTATTTCGATGTTTCCCATATCAGGTGTTACCTGTTTTCCTTCAATTCTTTTTTTGAAGTAGCCCGTGCCTGCCGTTGCTTTTTCGTTGCTGCTGTTAATGGTGTAATTACCTAACTGTATGGTTATTTTTCTTTCGGTATTTAACCAGTCGGAGCCGTTTAGCAACAGTGCGTAACATGCATCTGCCGTGGCTATCGTGGTTTTCCAGTTGGTGGTTTGTTTATTGAGCAGCAGCCATGTTTTCATGGCATTGATCTGTTTGGTGAGAAATTCGTTGGTATTGATCTCGCTCATAAAAGTGATCATCATGCTTTGGTGTTCAATGGGCGATTGATACCAATGACCTGCATAGGCAGATTTCCAATACATGCCCAGTTTTGAATCGCTGATGGCATTTTCCTGTAAAGCAGGAAGGATGGTGCCGGTTGCAAATTTTTCATCTTTATTCCGGTAATAGATCAATCCCAACCTGGCCCTGTTAAAACTGTTTTGTTTGATCCATGATTGTTTGCCATGATTATAAAAATATGCATGGGCTTCGGGAGATTGAATGGCTATATCTCTGAAAAAACTGCGCATATACAGGTAATCAATATGCGTAGACGAAAGTGGTTGTTTGGCCAGGTCCACTTTATTTTTGATCAGCCATCTGTAATCTTCCCCTGCTTTACTGTCGGCATATTTTAATGCATCTACCAATATGTTTCTAATGCGTAAGACTATATCCGGTGAAAGCGCCCCCAGCCTTTTTAATTTGCCAATGCCGGTGAGGATATAATTGGTCATGTACCGATCTCCATATCCCCCTTTAAACCAACTGAAACTGCCATCAGGCAATTGGAGTTGTGATAATTTTTCGATCAACGATTCTGTTTGAGTACTCAATTTTACCAAATCAAACAGCAGGCTGATATTTTTTTGTTGCTGTGCTTCGCTCTCGGCCTGTAATACCCATGGGGTTTCCTGCAGCAACAACTGTTTCAACTCTTCGTTTTTCTGCAGGTTGCTTTTGAAAGAACTGCTATCAGCCTTCCATTGTTCAAATACCTGTTTGATTTTTGGGTGTTTGTTTACGATAAATGAAGCGAGACAATTGGCATAGAAACGATTAAAGGTTTGTTCTACACATTCATAAGGGTATTCCATCAGATAAGGTAATGCCTGCACGGCATACCAAACGGGGTTCGATGTGTATTCAACTGTTAGCCCCTCATGTGTCAATGATTCGCTGGTATTGTTCAGCAGCTTATCAAATTTGAATTGCTGCGTGGTATCGCCCTGTAAAAACACAGGAAGGGTTTCTGTAACCAGTATGCGGTTGGTGAGAACAGGCAGTGTGTTTTCTTCTCCATCACTAAACTCATTTGCCTTGGCAATAATGCGCCAGGTTAGTGGGCGGTTAAAACCAAAAGGAACCTGCAAGGGGAATTTTACAGCAAAACTCTGGCCTGCATCAACAGTAAAATATTGTGAAGGGAACACATTCTGGAACCACCCATCCACCGATGTATTGCTGGCAGCATCTATTAATTCAAAACTTACCTGCCCGGTAATTTCTTTATCGCTGAGGTTTACAATTTTGGTGCTGAATTCCATATTGTCTCCTTCGCGCATAAACCTTGGCGCATTGGGTTGCACCATCAGTTTTTTCTGGGTGATGATATTGGTTTGGTAACTGCCAAACGCCAGGTCTTTGGTATGGGCTATGCTAATCCATTTCCATTGCGTAAGCGCTTCGGGCATGGTAAAACTGAAGCTGTACTTGCCCGATGTGTCGGCATAAAGCAGCGGGAAGAAGAAAGCTGTTTCGTTAAAGTTCCTGCGCGGTTGTACCTGAGCCGTTTCTTTTTCCGATACCTTTTCGCCAATGCTGTCATTAACGGTTACTGTATCAACAACAGATGCATTGGCAAATGGTTTGTTGTAGCTTTCTTCTGTCAGTGGTTTCATAGTTGCAACCTTTAAACCAGCCGCTTTGCCCTGAAGACTGAGAGCAATATCCTTTGAAGAAACTTTGTTCTGTTCACCATAACCAACTATCACAGCTTCGTTTAGTGCTTTTAGCGATTTTCGTAAAGAAACCGTTATATATATTGTTGAATCATTGATCCATTTTGTTAATCCTCTGTTCCATAAATCAGATGCATTGCTGGCAATACGGTCATATTCAATTGATGGTTCTTCTAAGTATTTTTCGGGGATATATTTTTCTATTGAATTTTCTACTCTGAAATTGTAATAACCGATAAACCTGTTTTGTTGAAGGTTTCGTTCCCGGATATTCGGCTCAGCCCAGTCGTGTGTTTTAAATTGATCCAGCGAGGCATCATACATGCCCGTTAATAATTCTGCAGCAGCTTTTTCATTCTTATCTGTCTGAACAGTTACTGTCCATTTTTCTTTACTCCCCGGTTCTGTTTTATCGCGATAACTCTCATATTTTACCTGTAGCATTTTATTGGTCCATGGTACATCAATAGCATAGTGTTGGGTGTATACCCGGTTATCATGCACATATACTTCATCAATAGTTACACCGCCCCTGTCATTTTCATCAGGTGTATAGTTAATGGTTTCAATCCCCTTGTTGCGTTCAGAAAACTGGTAATCGGATGTTTTGTTTTGGGGACTGGCAATTTTTCTGATAATGTATAAATGATCCGCTGCACTTCCACTGATAAAGGTTGCCGTTTGCCCCGGCTCCGCTGATCCTTTTATTGTATAATTAAATTGATAGGCAGGTGTTGCCAATATAGTGTTTGACCTGTTGAATAGCTGTGTGTAACGAATAGTTTTTACTTCAACCCCGTATTTGTCTTTGGTTACAGCCTCTATCCTGTAATAGCCGGGCTGTAATGAGCCGGGTTTAGATGTATACGTGTTTGAATCTTTTGTATCAATTGTTCCTTCAGAAACCAATCTGATAACCGGCCATGTCAGGTAATTGCTTTCATCATCATATTCGTCGGTCGGAAAATAGCCTGCAAATTCATCCCTGCTCATGATAAACTGATCAGGCCTTGGCCAATATCTTTTCCTTTTTGCCTGTTCAGGAGATTGTAATGCAAATACTTTTACATGCACTGTTGCAGGTTCTTTCTCATAACTCAGATTGGTGCTGCTGATGGATATATTTTTCAAACTATCACTCTCTGTAATGTCCGGTACGCCTACATTCAGCAATAACGAAGCATAACCAACAGTAACGGAAGTCTGGTTGCTTCTGGTTTCTCCGTTTATATCTGTAACATCTGCTGTAACAGAAAAATCGAATAAAGGATTGCCGGTACGGTCTGTAATATCATCAGCAGCGGCTTTAAATGTAATGGAGAATTTTCCTGATGCATCGGTTGTAAGTTCACCAAAACTGATCTCCCTGTTACTGCCGGAAGGGTGGGGGCTGCGCCAATACCATGGTTCAATAAAGCGTGTGTTTCTTGTAACATGGTATGCAACTTTGGCACTTTCAATATTGTTGCCGGCAAAGGCTTTGGCATAGCCAACAATGGTAACGGAATCATTTAACCGGTAGGCGCCCTTGGCTTTTTCAAAATTTACGCTGAAGGTGGGACGTTTATATTCTTCAACAGAAAAATAAGTGGTGGCCTGATTTTTCCCTTCTACATCCAGGCTGAAACTGCCTGTTAATGTGTTTTGCGGTAATTGGAATTTTCCGTTAAACGACCCAAACTCGTTCAGCACGTACTGTAGTGAATCTATTTTTTTGTGATTCACATCTTTCAGGTATAACCAGGTGGGATTTTTGTCAGTAACTAATTTGCTCAGTTTTGTTTTATGATCGCGGGTTACAGCAATTCCTTTAAAAAATACAGTTTGTCCCGGCCGGTAAATGGCCCTGTCTGTAAAATAGAAAATGCGGTGATTATCGGTTTCGTAAGTCTTAGCCTGTAATTCGTTAGTAACAGGTAGCTCATCAGGTTGATTATATAAATTGTCGGTTTCTCTCAACTCCAGTCTGTCCTTGCCTTTGCTGAAAGAATAGCTGATATTAAATGCATAGGGTTTTTCTGTATAATTGAAATAGCCATTCTCATCAGTGGTTCTTTCAGCTATTTTTTCGAAAAAATTTCTTCTCAGTGTGTTGTTATATAATTTTTGAAATAGTTCAACCTTAACATCCGGCATAGGTTTGCCGGTTCTTCTGTCGAGTACAAAAAAATCGGATTTGTTTTTAACATAACTGATGTTAGAAACATGAAAAACTTGTATGCTCAGTTTATCATTGTTGGCATCAAATCCCGGCGAAGAGGAACAGAGTAATGCATATTCGCCAACAGGCAGACTTTCTAATTTGATCTCAACGGAGTGTAACTGGTGGTCTCCGGAATTGGGAAGCACTTGTGTAAAAGATTGATAGGCTTTTAAACGGGTTATATTTTTCCAATAGTCATCGTCCCATCGGGTGTCGGTTATTTCTTCTTTGTGATTGATGCGAATGATTCTTCCGTATAACGTATCAACATTCCGGTAATTTACCAATGCCCTGAATGGTTTTCCGGGAATGGTTACTATTTCTGTTTGTGTTTTTAATTCTTTGTGTTTTATTTCTGTCAGCAGGTTTTGCAGGTTCGCTATTCCGCGGCTGGTGTCTGTATACATCAACAAAGCTTTTTCTGCCATTTGCCTCGCTTTTACAAAACCATAACGATTACTGGTATCACCAAAAGGCGAATATTTTTTCGAGTTGTCTGCTTCCGCCCTGGCCAACAGGTACCATGCCTGTGCAGCAGGAGAACTGCTTTTAAATAATGAGGTGATCTCCTCCAGCGCTTTTATATAAGCTGCTTCTTTGTTCAAAAATGTCCCCGACGAATAAACCCATTCAATCCGTTCCAGGTTTAGTTCCAGTAACATGTTTTGGTTTTTATCATTGCGATGAAAAGAGAGTAGTTGCTGAAACAATTGTAAAACGATCCATTGTTGCGCACTACTGTCTGTGGTGGCAAATTCTGCACGAATGAAGTTGTCTAACATATTTAAAGCATTTTCATCTTTTAATGTAAATGCATAGGTTGGCTTGCTGATGTAGTTATCGCCTGATTTAAAATAATCCAGCGCCTCATAAGCCAGCAGGTCAAATAATGTTCTCCTTGATGTATGGATATTGCCTTGTAGAATAACAGCGTCATAATCTTCGGATCTTTTTACCTGCAGCAGTTTTGTTTTTTCCAATGATTTGAAGAAATGCCCACTGATTGCTGCATGAAAATCCTCTGCGCCCCATGCAGTAATATCTTCTTTGATAAGTTTTGAAGTATTCTTTCGGTCATACAAATTCCAGCGATGCTCATTAAAGTATTGCAGGTATAATTTAGCCAGTAATGAATGAAGGATGGCTTTCTGTACATCGTCTGTTGAGGCTGTCAACTCCTGTTGTATAGATTTGAGAACAGGATTGGGATCTTCTGACGTAATCCTGTCCTGCAAGGCATATTGATAAACCAGGCATTTGATCACCTGGTCGGGCAGTTGCTGTTGTTTTGCTTTTTGATAGAGTTTGCTGATCCTGTTCAGTGCGGTTTTTGTCAGGTCATTTTTTACTATCAGCGTATCTATTCCCAACCACTCTTTTTTAAAAAGTGTATCGGAAGATTGGGCCTGTGCTGAAAAAGATAATGAAAGGAGAAGGGCGAGGTATAGGTTTCGTAAAGGCATGTCTCAGAATTTCAGTTAAAAAACTTTCTTATTGCTTAGGATGCAAATAGGCTGATTTCTTCACACAAGGTATGACTGATTAACAAAATATTGTATCGCTGATTGCGCAGATTGAGATATGATTTTTGGGAAGGGCATAAAAAATCCCGACCTATTGTTTGCCGGGATTTTTTTATATCAATATTGTATTGTTATTTCTTTAGGGTTGCTGCCATTTTGATACCGATATCTGCGGGGCTGGCCACTACTTCAATACCGCATTCTGACATGATCTTCATTTTGGCTGCTGCCGTATCATCTGCACCGCCAATAATAGCCCCTGCGTGGCCCATGCGACGGCCGGGAGGTGCGGTTTGTCCGGCAATAAAACCAACTACCGGTTTTGTTTTATTGTCTTTGATCCAGCGGGCAGCATCAGCTTCCATGCTTCCGCCAATCTCCCCGATCATAATAATACCATCTGTTTCAGAATCATTCATCAACAGCTCTACCGCTTCCTTGGTAGTAGTTCCGATAATTGGGTCGCCACCAATTCCTATGGCAGTGCTGATACCTAAACCTGCTTTTACCACCTGGTCGGCAGCTTCGTAGGTTAACGTACCGCTTTTAGATACGATACCAATACGGCCCGGTTTAAAAATAAATCCCGGCATAATGCCCACTTTGGCTTCTCCGGCGGTAATCACACCCGGACAGTTAGGCCCAACCAGGCGTGTATTCTTACCCAGTAAATAATTTTTCACTTTTACCATATCCTGCACCGGAATACCTTCTGTAATGCAAACTACCAATGCAATACCTGAATCAGCCGCTTCCATAATCGCATCAGCAGCAAAAGCAGGCGGTACAAATATGATACTTACATCAGCGCCTGTTTTGCTAACCGCATCAGCTACTGTGTTAAATACTGGTCTGTCAAGATGCGTGCTGCCCCCTTTATTCGGCGTTACACCACCTACCACATTGGTACCATATTCGATCATCTGGGTTGCATGAAAAGTACCTTCTGTGCCGGTAAAACCCTGCACGATAATTTTCGAGTTTTTATTCACTAATACTGCCATGGCGAAAGTTTCTGTTAGTTTGAAATTCGCGGCAAAAATAGGTGAAAACTGAGTAAGGTTTTGAGTTTGGTGTTTAAAGTTTGCAGTTTTTTAGGCTAAACCGCCGGCAGGTGCAAAGAAAAGGGTGATAATCAAAGCTGAAATAGCCCTGTTCCATCATCACTATCCTTTCTATGCTATGGCAAAACAGCCCGCTTCTGGCGGACTGTTTTTAGTGCTGGAATATTATCCATTCTTTCTGGCATGATGGATCTGCTTTTCAGCCCTTCTTATCGGATGCTTTACACCATCTGCTTTCAGGTCTTTGACATCGCCTTTCATATCTCTTTTATCTGCCTTAATGTCTTTTGTCAGCTCTCTGGCTTCAGCTTTATCACCTTCTTTGATTTCTTTACGGCGCTCCGCTTTGTCTTTTTTAAGATCGTGCAAATCTTTACGCATGTCTTTCATATCTGCTTTTTTATCCGAAGCGGACGGAGTAGTGGTTTGCGCCATTGAGCTTGCAGAAAAAACTAAAATGGCAACTGAGGCAAAAAGGATTTTTTTCATAGTAAAAAATTTTTAGAAGGTTTTAAAATGTGTACGCTGTAATAGACTTTTTGCATTGGTGGGAGTTTAGTGCCTGTAACGTATTAATATTAGTTTAACAGAATTGATAAAATATAAGAGGCACGAATTTCTCGTGCCTCTTATATAGAGATATGAGGAGGATGATGTGCCGCTATAATTTGTAGAACGCCTTACTGTCTCTTCCATTCTTTGTACTCACTTTCAGGAAGTAAGGCCCATGTGGTAATAATTCTGCAGAGATTTCTATCATGTTATTACCCTGCGATAGCGGTTTCTTGATATTGAGCTTGCCTGTGCCATAAATATCATAGATAGTGATCTCTGCTTCTACATTATTATTCCTGCTATAAACAGTAACCATCATTCTTGTAATAACCGGGTTAGGGTTTATGCTGATGATTTTGACGTAGTCAACAGATGATTGAGGTGTATTTGCTGTGTCCTGCACCACTATTTGTTTGCAGGCTTTCGCTTCACAGCCATTGATTGTTTTTACTTCGAGACAGGTATTGTAGATACCCAGTAACGGGAATTCTTTTACAGGACTGATCTCATTACCGCCAAGTATGCGGTTGTCGCCAAATTTCCATTTGCGCTCAATAATACTGTCGCCCTGCAGGGCTGTGCTCTGGCTGCTGTTGAATTGTATTTTCTTTAAGCTGATGCGTTCTGCAGTAAACTGTACATCTACCGCACAATTTACAGGAGCAATTACCACTGTTGCCTCATACTTGCTTTCGCAGCCGCTTTGTGTTTTGATATATAAATACACATGGTAAGTGCCGGCTTTGGCAAAAGTATGCAATGGATCTATGATGTTGCCTTTCAGCGCCGGAGTGTGATCTCCAAAAAACCAGGTCCTGCCGATGATACTGTCAGTTGCAGAAGTGCCTTCAGAAACATTGCTGTTAAATTTAACTGTGTTGTTCTGTATGCTGAAGGAGAACGATGCTTTGCAATTGGTAGGTGCAGGTTTAGGAGCAATCACCACTTTCCCTTCAAACCTGCTTTCACAGCCGCTTTGTGATTTGGTAACAAGGGTTACAACATAAGTACCCGGCTTGGTATAAGGATAAGACGGCGTAATAATATTGCCGGGTAATGATACCGATGTTGAATCGTCTTTGTAAGACCATATACGACTGATGATACTGTCTGCCGGGAAACTTCCTCTTGATTCAGCACTGTTGAATATGATCAATGAATCTTTGATGGCATAAGTGAATACAGCTTTACAACTAACCGGAACAGGTTTAGGTTCAATCACCACTTTCTTTTCAAACCTGCTTTCGCAACCGCTTTGTGTTTTGATAATAAGGTTAACCAGATAGGTGCCGGGTTTGGTATACGGATATGATGGTGTGATCACGTTACCCGGTAATGATACCGATGTAACACTGTCTCTGTAAGACCATAACCGGCTGATGATACTGTCGGATGGTGTGCTTCCTTTTGACTCTGAACTGTTAAACACAACCAGCGAATCTTTGATAGAATAAGTGAATACAGCTTTACAGCCGGTTGGAACAGGTTTAGGAGCGATCACTACCTTTCCTTCAAACTTACTTTCACAACCACTTTGTGTTTTGATAACAAGCTTAACTACATAAGTGCCCGGTTTGGTATAAGGATAAGACGGCGTAATGATATTACCTGGTAATGATACAGATGTTGCACTGTCTCTGTAAGACCATAACCGGCTGATGATACTGTCAGAAGGCGAGCTTCCTTTTGATTCTGAACTGTTAAACACAACTAATGAATCTTTGATAGCATACGTAAATATGGCTTTACAATTGGTTGGTACCGGCCTGGGTTTTATCACAACAGTTCCGGAATATTTGCTTTCACAGCCGCTTTGTGTTTTAATAACCAGGTAAACAGTGTATTTGCCGGGTTTGGTATAAGGATAGGATGGTGTTATGATATTTCCCCCTAATGATACAGAAGTGGTGCTGTCTACATAATACCATGTACGGCTGATGATACTGTCTGATGGCGAACTTCCTCTCGATTCAGAACTATTAAATACAACCAATGAATCCTTAATTGTATAACCAAATACCGCTTTGCAGCCAGTAGGTATTGGAATGGTTCCGGGAATACTATCTTTAACTACTACACTCATGCAATACTCTTTCTCGCAACCTTTTGCTGTTCTTACACGTACGCAAACAGTATATAAACCGGTATCTTTATACTCTTTCAGCGGATCAATCCTGTTGCCATCAAGCGAACTGCCATCTCCAAATTTCCAGATCCTTTGCACAATACTGTCGCCCACTAAGGTTATACCCGGACTGTTAAAACGGAATTTTTTCGGACTCAATTTTTCAATACTCACCTGTAATTCAACTTTACAGTCGTTTGACTGAGGAGTGAAAACAATCTCACTGTAATATTTGCTCTCGCAACCGTTTTTAGTTTTAATGGTAAGTGAAACCTTGTAGATGCCGGGTTTTGCATATGCATGCACTGGGTCAACTATGTTGCCTGTTAATGTTGCAGAAGTATCACCAAATGTCCATGTGCGGCTGATGATGCTGTCGCCTGCAGGCGCGTAAGAACCGGCGCCATTAAATTTTACGCCACCAGGTAACGATGTGTAAGAGAAGGCGGCCTTGCAGGGAGCAGTGCCGGGTGTGGTTGCCCATGGGCGGCAAATAATAAAATTGCTTTCTACAATGGTGTTGGGATAAAACACCGGCTCATGAATGATCTTGATACCATCGCAATTCTCAACAACGATCAATATTTTGCGGATATCAGCATTACACGTAAGCGTGTCTATATAATACCCGTTTGGGTTGGTAATCTTTGTGTGCGATATAAGGCAACCACCGGTAGAACTGTCTGTACTGTATATCTTAACCGTTCTGTTTGCAACAGCATAGTTGGAAGAATCTTTTACATACCCTTTTACAATAACCGTATTGGCAAACAATTGGACCTGTAAAAACAGGAAGCAGATAATGCCGGCAATGCGTATAATTTTTTTCATAAAATATAGGTTAACTACGCATCTTAGATACAGGGCTATTTCCCGCCGCAGCCTGTTATATTTTCTTTTTTTAACAGATCTTTATTTTCAGAATGGCCAATTCCCCCGCAAATAGCGGGTTTTCATGGAGTTCGGTCGTTCTGAAGTATCCGCAACTAAATCCAATAAGCTTTCTTGAATTTGGCCGCCAATCCCTACTTTTGCGGCTGCCTGAAAGGGTATTACATTAAAAAACAAACACAATGGCAACAACATCCGACATCAGCCGTGGTATGATTCTGAAATTAGACGGCAGTTTATATTCTGTGGTAGAATTCGGCGAAAACAAAACCGCACGTGCCGCCGCCAAAGTATGGGCTAAATTAAAAGGCGTTGATAACAAACGTTCTATCGAGAAAACATGGAACAGTGGTGAAAATATTTTTCCTGTTCGTGTAGAAAAGAAAGCTTTCCAGTTCCTTTATAAAGATGATACAGGCTATAACCTCATGAATAAAGAGACTTTCGAGCAGATCAGTCTGGCCGAAGAAATGATAGATTCTCCTCAGTTCCTGATGGATGGATCTGAAGTTTTCGTATTCATCAATACAGAAACCGAACTGCCTATCGGCGCTGAGCTTCCTGAAAAGATCGTCTTAAAGATCACTTATTGCGAACCCGGCCTGAGGGGAGATACCGCCACCCGCGCCCTGAAAGCTGCAACGGTTGAAACCGGGGCTACCGTAATGGTACCTCTTTTTGTAGAAGACGGTGAACTTATCCGGGTTAATACCAAAGACGGATCTTACGTTGAACGTGTAAAAGAAGAAAAATAAATACCGCCCATTTGGGTTTAAAGGAGGAACTCCCGGTTATAAAATAACGAGCAAGGAAAGGGCAATCTGAAAGGTTGCCCTTTTTGCTGCCCGCACAGGAGGGGGATTGGCAGGATTTATGACAAATCCCCAAATAAAGAAAATCCCCGGTTTTATCAAAAAAAGGCTATTTTGCCCCCCTAATTGACCCAAAAACACTGTTTTTACCCCTAAAACTTGTCATTTATGGACCTAAAGCAAATTCACGAATTGATCAAAATCATTAATAAAAGTAACATTGGTGAAATCAGCATCGAAGACAAAGATGGCAAGGTAACCATCAGGCAGAAAGAAGAGCCCGCAGTAACAGTAGCGGCTCCTGTACACCAGGTATACTCAACTGCCCCAGCCCCTGCGGCTGCACCGGCACCTGCTCCTGCAGCAGCTGCTCCAGCTCCTGCTGCTGCTCCTCCTAAAGCCGATAACCTGATCACTATTAAAAGCCCCATGATCGGAACATTTTATCGCAGACCATCTCCTGATAAACCCATTTTAGCCGAAGTAGGTACCGAAATTACCCCGGGTAAAGTGGTTTGCATCATTGAGGCCATGAAATTGTTCAACGAGATTGAAAGTGAAATAAAAGGAACCATCGTAAAAGTGTTGGTAGAAGATGCCAGCCCCGTAGAGTACGATCAACCTTTATTCCTGGTAGAGCCTGCGTAGTTAATTTGAAAGCCTGTCTGCCGGCAGGTATGGCAATTTGAAATTTGAAAATGAGATCCATTCATTCTCTTATTTACTCAAGTTTTGCCTGTTAATTTTCAAATTTTCAAATTTTCAAATTTTCAAATCCAAAGGATGTTCAAAAAGATATTAATTGCCAACAGGGGTGAAATTGCGTTACGTGTGATACGCACCTGTCGCGAAATGGGTATTAAAACGGTAGCGGTTTATTCTACCGCAGATAAAGACAGCCTCCATGTAAAGTTTGCTGATGAAGCGGTTTGCATTGGTAAACCTGCCAGTTCTGATTCTTATCTCAATATTCCGCATATCATGGCCGCGGCCGAGATCACTAATGCGGATGCTGTGCACCCGGGATATGGTTTTCTGGCTGAGAACGCAAGGTTTTCTCAGATCTGTGCCGATCATGGTATTAAATTCATCGGGCCAACGCCTGAGATGATCAATAGCATGGGTGATAAGATCACCGCTAAAGAAACCATGATCAAAGCAGGAGTTCCGGTAGTACCAGGTGGTGATGGTTTGTTGGAAAGCGTGGAACAGGCAAAAGTGTTAGCCAAAAAAGTTGGATACCCTGTTATCTTAAAAGCAACCGCCGGTGGTGGTGGTAAAGGTATGCGCGTAGTTTGGGAAGATGCTGAACTGGAAAAAGCATATACCACCGCTAAAATGGAAGCCGCCGCTTCTTTTAAGAACGACGGGATCTATATGGAAAAATTTGTTGAAGAACCCCGTCACATTGAGATACAGGTTGCGGGAGATCAATACGGCAATGTTTGTCATTTAAGCGAACGTGACTGTTCCATCCAACGTCGTCACCAGAAACTGGTGGAAGAATCGCCTTCTCCTTTTATGACGCCCGAGTTGCGCCGCAAAATGGGTGAAGCCGCCATTAAAGCTGCTTCAGCTATTAATTATGAAAGTGTGGGAACCATCGAGTTCCTGGTAGATAAACACCGCAATTTCTATTTCATGGAAATGAATACACGTATCCAGGTAGAACATTGCGTTACGGAAGAAGTGGTGAGCTTCGACCTGATCAAAGAACAGATCAAGATCGCTATGGGAGAACGCATCTCAGGAAGAAATTATGAGCCGCAAATGCACGCGATCGAATGCCGCATTAATGCAGAAGACCCGTATAATGATTTCAGACCTTCACCGGGAAAAATTACCGTGTTGCATACACCCGGAGGACATGGTGTTAGAGTAGACAGTCATGTGTATGCCGGTTATGTTATTCCTCCTTATTATGATTCGATGATCGGTAAACTGATCACGGTTGCTCAAACAAGGGAAGAGGCAATTGATACAATGTATCGCGCGTTGAGTGAGTATGTGATTGAAGGCGTAAAGACAACCATTCCGTTCCACCTGCAACTGATGCAGAATGAGGATTTCAGGAATGGAAATTTCACAACCAAGTTTTTGGAATCTTTTAAAATGAAATAACAAAAGCGGCGCCTCAATCAGGCGCCGTTTTTGTTTACTGCGCGAAGTAACTATTGTTATGCGAGTGGTGAGTGGTCAGTGGTGAGTAAGTTAATTCGCTACCAGTGTTTACTCACCACTCACCACTCACTACTCACCACCACCTCCCGGTGGACGTCCGCCACCCGGGCGTTGCTGAGACATTGCCTCAATTACTTTTTTAGCCAGATCAGCAGGTAAAGCTTTTTCAATTCTTTTGTTTCTTTCATCTGCGATCTCTTTCATTTTTGCCATTCTTGCATCGGCATCCTGCATGTCCCTTAAAGCCATCATTTTAGGCCTTGTGTCGTTGCTGATAGCGATAACAGAATCAATCTGCACATCATTTAATCCAAGAGCTTTATATCTTTCTTTCATCATGGCCAAACGTGCCGCAGGGTCCATCTGCTGACCGCCTTGTGCCATTACTGTTGTCATCATCGAACAACAGAGCACTACTGTTAACAATGCAATTACTTTTTTCATACGGTGTGTTTTAGATTTTTGTATGCGTTAAGTAAGCCATTATTTTTTTTCTTTTTCAACATTTTCGGTGGATGCCTGCCTGTAGTCGGCATGTTGCTCTTTAACATTTTGGTATGAAATGCATAAAAAAAGCCCTGTTCTAAAGAAAGAACAGGGCTATGGTTGCTTAAGTCAAAAAGTAATTATCTTAAAAACAACATCTCACGATACTTAGGCAATGTCCACAGATCATCGTCTATCAGGTGTTCCAGCTTGTCAACATGGTAACGGATCGTGTCGAAGAATGCTGCTTTTACCTGGCTTTCGTAAGCGATAGCTTTGGTGCGGATATTTTCGATATTGTTTACCACTTTTCTTGCTTCTACCATTTCATGCACTTTGGTATGTATTACCTGGATATGATCGCTGACAGATTTCAGGATAGCGAGCTGGCTTGCATAGGCGGTCTCTGGTAAGCCTGCAGCTTTCAGTCCGTTTACATTTTCCAGTAACTCGTTCTGATATTTGATGGCAGCAGGTATGATATGGTTAAGCGCAATATCACCCATGATACGGCCTTCTATCTGAACTTTCTTAATGTATTTTTCCAGTTCTATCTCATGTCTTGCTTCCAGCTCAACATGGCTGTATACACCGTTTGATTCAAACAGTTTTTTTGCTTTGTCTGTAAGCATGGCATCCAGTGCAATTGGCGTGGTCTTCAGGTTTGGCAAACCGCGGCGGGCTGCTTCATGGTGCCACTCTTCACTGTAACCATCTCCTTCAAACAATACACTCTTGCTTTCAACAATGTATTTCTGAATTACCTGCATGATAGCGATTTCTTTCTTATCTCCTTTCTCAATCAGGGCATCAACATCAGCCTTGAATTTCTTCAGGGTATCAGCCATGATGGTGTTCAGAACAGTCATTGAAATAGCGCAGTTGGCAGAAGAACCTACAGCACGGAACTCGAACTTGTTACCGGTAAAGGCAAAAGGAGAGGTCCTGTTTCTGTCGGTATTATCAAGCATCAGTTCCGGAATGCTGCGGTGAAGATCAAGTTTAAGGATCGCTTCATCCTGCTCGTCAAATTTGGTGTTAACCCTGCTCTCAACATCAGATAATACTTTGGAAAGATATTGCCCAACAAAAACAGAGATAATAGCAGGAGGTGCTTCATTGGCGCCCAAACGGTGGTCGTTAGGTTCAGAAGCGATGGCTGCTCTCATGATATCTGCATGATCATGAACCGCTTTAATAATGTTCACAAAAAAAGTAAGGAACATCAGGTTGGTCTTTGGCGTTTTGCCCGGTGCCAGAAGGTTTACTCCTGTATCGGTTGCCATACTCCAGTTATTGTGCTTACCGCTGCCATTAATGCCGGCAAATGGTTTTTCGTGCAGCAATACCACTAATTTATGACGCTTGGCCACACGGCTCATTACATCCATTAATAAGGTATTGTGGTCAACAGCAATGTTCACTTCTTCAAAAATAGGGGCGCACTCAAACTGTGAAGGTGCAACCTCGTTGTGGCGTGTACGTAATGGAATACCCAGTTTGTAAGCTTCCTGCTCATAATCTCTCATGAAAGCGTAAACGCGCTCAGGAATAGAACCAAAATAATGGTCTTCCAGTTGCTGTCCTTTGGCAGGGGCAGCACCAAATACGGTACGTCCGCACTGAACCAGGTCGGGACGGGCATTAGCCAGTGATTCGTCGATCACAAAATATTCCTGCTCCCAGCCTAATGTTGGGGTTACTTTGGTAACGTTTTTATCAAAGTAATTACAAACATCAACAGCAGATTTATTCAAAGCCTCCAGCGCTTTCAGCAGTGGAGCCTTATAGTCTAAAGATTCTCCGGTATAAGAAACGAAGATGGTAGGGATGCATAAGGTTTTACCTTTTCCGATCTCAATAATAAATGCGGGTGAAGAAGGGTCCCATGCAGTATAACCACGCGCTTCGAAAGTTGCACGCAAACCACCACTTGGGAATGAAGATGCATCGGGCTCCTGTTGTATCAGAGCAGCGCCATCAAATTCTTCAATGGCAGTACCATCGCTTTTCAGGGTAAAGAACGAGTCATGTTTTTCGGCAGTAGTTCCGGTAAGTGGCTGGAACCAGTGCGTATAGTGTGTAACACCTTTGGCTTCTGCCCATGCACGTATACCGTTGGCGATCTGGTTTGCTACAATACGGTCAATTTTTTTGCCGCCACGGATACTTGTAACAAGGCTTTTATAAGCTTCATCACTCAAAAATTCACGGGCGGTTTTTAATGTGAAAACGTTCTCATTAAAAATGGCAGTGATTTTAGTACTTGACGGATCGGGGGCTCCGGCTGCTTCGTTGGTAATATTACCAATAGCTGTAAATCGTAAAGACATAATTTTTTAGGTTTTTGACTGTCGAAAATACAAAGACAACCAAAAATACAAATGTTTCTATCAAAAAATGCCCGTGGAGTGATATTTTCTAAAAAAAATGTTGAAAATGTGAAAGAAATATAAACATAGAATTTTATTTAATATAAAAATTAAATAATTTGTTATTTTCAGATCAAATTAAATTGTCCCTCTACTGTAACTTATCCGAAGGGTGGATCGTTTGAATTTTCAAACTATTAAATATGAAAAAAATATTGCTGGCTATCGCCTTACTGGCAGGTACGCAGTCATTCGCCCAATGGCCATGGGAAAAAATAGAGGGGAACGGACATCTTACAAAAGAAAACAGGTCTGTGGGCAATTATACTGCAATTGCTTCTGCCGGCTCCTGGGATGTAATGGTTGCTTATGGAACCGAAAAATCGATACAGGTAGAAGCAGACGAAAACCTGTTGGAGTATATTGAAACAAAGGTGGAGAGTGGAGAGCTCTCTATCAGATCAAAAAAAAGTGCCAACCTCCGGTCGAAGAATAAGATCACTATTTATGTAACACTTACACGCTTAACAGACGTATCCCTATCCGGAAGCGGCAATATTATGGGAGAGGGAAAATTTGAAAATGAGGGAACCTCGCATTTCAGGGTATCCGGCTCGGGAGATATTAAAATGGGTTTCCACAAAATCCAGCATGCAGATGTGGCTATTGCAGGAAGTGGTAATGTCCGTTTATCAGGTACTACCGAAAAAATAAGCGCAAGGATCAGCGGCAGTGGTAACGCAGATTGCAGTGAGCTGGTCAGTGACGCAGCTTCTGTTGGAATCAGCGGCAGCGGTAATGTAAAAGTATATGCCAATAAAAGTATTGAAGCAAGGATAGCCGGAAGCGGTAATGTATATTATAAAGGTGCTGCCACAGATATTGAACGCCATGTGGCAGGTAGCGGCCATGTTAAGAAAATGTAACAGGCCGGCTTCATATATAATAAAAAGCCATCCCTTGTGTGCCGGGATGGCTTTTTTGTTTTGCTGACATTTTCTGTAAAACTTCGTCTTGCCCCTTACGCCTACTTTCTTACCTTCGCGGCATCATGGAAATTACTGTTGCCACCGCCGAAAAACTCCGCTTAACAGCCGAAGAATTTGAGTTGATCAAACAAAAATTAGGTCGTGTTCCCAATTTTACTGAGTTGTGTGCTTTTAGTGGAATGTGGAGTGAACACTGCAGTTACAAAAACTCGATCAAGTGGTTAAAAACATTGCCACGGGAAGGGGGCCGCATGTTAGTGGCCGCCGGTGAAGAAAATGCAGGATTGATGGATATGGGTAATGGCTTTGGTGTAGTATTTAAAATTGAAAGCCATAACCACCCCAGCGCCATTGAGCCTTTCCAGGGTGCCGCTACCGGCGTAGGTGGTATACAGCGCGATATTTTTACCATGGGTGCAAGACCGATTGCTTCGTTGAACAGTCTTCGTTTCGGAAACCTGCAGGATAAAAAAACCCAACACCTGCTGGGCGGAGTAGTACATGGTATTGGTCATTACGGAAACTGCTTCGGTGTGCCTACCGTTGGCGGTGAATTATATTTCGAAGACTGTTATCATACCAACCCACTCGTAAATGCGATGAGCGTGGGTATTATGCAATCCTGCAAAATGGTAAGTGCTACTGCTGCCGGAACAGGTAACCCTGTTTTCTTTGTAGGAAGTGCTACCGGTAAAGATGGTATTGGTGGTGCATCATTTGCATCGGCTGATATTACTGCAGATAGTGCAGAAGAATTACCTGCGGTGCAGGTGGGCGACCCCTTTCAGGAAAAGAAATTATTAGAAGCCTGTCTGGAAGTGATTGAAACCAATGCGGTAATTGGCATGCAGGATATGGGTGCCGCAGGTATTATTTGCTCCACTGCCGAAATGAGTGCGAAAGGTGGGGTAGGTATGCGCATAGATCTGGATAAAGTTCCTACACGTCAAAAAAACATGAAAGCATGGGAGCTCCTGTTGAGCGAGAGCCAGGAACGCATGCTGGTAGTGGTTGAAAGAGGTAAAGAAGCAGCCGTATTAGCCATATTTGAAAAATGGGACCTGAGCTGCAGTGAGATTGGACAGGTAACAGATGATGGCCTGCTGAAGTTTTATATGCATGGACAATTAGAGGCCGAAATACCTGCTTATGAATTGGTATTAGGCGGTGGCGCTCCACAATACACAAGAGAATATAAAGAGCCGAAATATTTTGAAAAGATCAACGCGTTTGATGTGAATACAATTGCTGATATAAGCAATCTGAAAGAAACAGCAGAACAGTTGATACAGATACCGAACATCGCATCTAAACGCTGGGTGTATACACAATACGATAGTATGGTGGGCTCGGCCAATGCATCTACCAATGCACCAAGTGATGCATCTGTTGTGTTGGCAAAAGGCACCGGTAAGGCATTGGCTATTACGGTTGACTGTAACAGTAAATATGTTTTTGCCGATCCGTATAAAGGCGGAATGATTGCAGTAGCAGAAGCAGCAAGAAATATTGTTTGCAGTGGTGGAGAACCTATCGGTGTTACCAACTGCCTCAACTTTGGTAATCCATACGATCCGGAAGTGTATTACCAGTTTGTAAAAGCTGTAACCGGAATGGGCGATGCCTGCCGCAGGTTTAATACACCTGTAACCGGTGGTAATGTTAGCTTCTACAATCAAAACCCTGATGGTCCTGTATATCCAACACCAACAATTGGTATGGTAGGAATTATTGATGATTTTGCTAACCGCATGACATTGGATTTTAAAACAGCCGGTGATGTGATCTTAGTAATTGGTAAACCATCCAATGATATCGGTTCTTCAGAATATCTGCACAAACTAAAAAAACAAGCGTATTCACCGGCTCCTTATTTTAACCTGGAAGAAGAACTGGCAATGCAGCAATTTGTATCCACCATCATCAAAGAAAAACTGGTTCAGAGTGCACACGATATCAGTGAGGGTGGATTAGCTGTTACATTGCTCGAAAGTGGGTTTAATAAAAATCTTGGATTCACTGTTTCTGCAACAACTGAAGGCAGAAAAGACGCTTATTGGTTTGGCGAAGCACAGGGCAGGGTAGTGGTTTCATGCTCTACGCTGAATGCTGAACGCGTAACGCTGAGCGCTAAAGAAGCAGGCATTCCTGTAACAGCATTAGGGAAAGTAACCAGTGGAAGCATTACAGTAAATGAAGAGAACTGGGGCAATATTACAGAGTGGAAAGAGAAATACGATACTGCAATAGAGAAATTGTTGTAATCCCCCAACCCCCTGAAGAGGGAATTAAACTACTTAAGATGGGTAATCCAATTGAGACAAATTCTACTAACTCCCCTTTAGGGGCTGGGGGTGAGGCTGGGGCAATTATATTAACCGGTGCAGCAGGTTTCATTGGCTCCTGCATGGCGCAGTACCTGAATGAGCAGGGTTACCGTAATTTAATACTGGTGGACGATTTTGGTGTAGAAGAAAAAAGAAAGAACTGGGAATCTAAAGCCTATACTGATATTGTAGAACGCCATTCTTTATTTGATTGGTTAGAAACACACCAGCCAGCTATTAAGATGGTCATTCATCTTGGCGCCAGAACCGATACTACTGAATTTGATTATTCCGTTCACGAAACATTGAATGTTCAGTATTCGAAAGATATCTGGAATTATTGCACCGCACATTCCATCCCGCTTATTTATGCATCATCCGCAGCTACTTACGGTGCCGGTGAATTTGGTTACGATGATGATCATGCATTAACCGAAAAACTGCAACCGCTCAATCCCTACGGCATCAGTAAAAACGAATTTGATAAATGGGCATTGCAACAGGTTAATGAAAATAAGCAACCGCCTTTTTGGGCAGGACTGAAATTCTTTAACGTATACGGTCCTAACGAATACCATAAAGGAAGAATGGCCAGCGTGATCTGGCATGCATTTAACCAGATCAAAAAAGATGGTGTGGTTAAATTATTTAAGAGCCATAAAGAAGGATTTAAAGATGGTGAGCAATTACGCGATTTTGTATATGTAAAAGATGTGGTAAATGTGATCGGCTGGATGATGGGAGTAATGCTGAATAATGAATGGGCAATTAAAAAGAACGGACTTTATAACCTGGGAACAGGGAAGGCCAGAACGTTTAATGATCTCGTAAAAGCAACATTTGCAGGCCTCGATCTTCAGCCCAATATTGTGTTTATTGATATGCCTGAAGATATCCGCAACAAATACCAGTATTTTACAGAAGCCAATATGAAAAAGCTTCGCAATGCGGGATATTCACAGGCATTCCAAACACTGGAGCAAGGTGTAGATGATTATGTTCGAACCTATTTGAGAACTTTAAAATACTTTTAGTTGCTGTATCGGGGTAATCAACAACTTCTCAAAACAAAATAAAAGGCATGAACAAGAAAATAGCCATCATCGGCGGCGGAAACCTTGGAGGATCAATGGCTGAAGGACTGGTAAGCAGCGGGTTTGTTTTACCAGAACACCTGTATGTTACCAAGAGAAATGTGGCTACACTCAAATCGCTGGAAGAAAGAGGCGTATTGGTTAGTAGCGACAATGCGGCAGCCGTTCAGTTTGCAGACTGGATTGTGCTGGCTGTAAAACCTTTCCAGTTGAAAGATGTGATTACCGGTATCCAGCCTTATCTTGATCCGAAAAGACATGTATTGATCAGTGTGGTTACAGGTGCGTGGATAAAAGATATCCAGGAAATCGTTGGTGATCAGTTTGCTGTTTTCAGGGCCATGCCTAATACTGCTATTGCCATACAGGAAAGCATGACCTGCATTTGCGCGCACCATGCAACCGTTACACAGATAACATTTGTAACCAACCTGTTTGACCAGTTGGGCAGATCAGTTTTTATAGAAGAAAAATTAATGGATGCGGCAACGGTACTTGGCGCCTGTGGTACTGCATTCGCCATGCGATATATCAGGGCCAATATACAAGGTGGAATAGAAATTGGTTTCAGTGCCGCTACAGCTTCGTTGATAGCCGCACAAACAGTGAAAGGTGCTGCAGAATTACTATTACAAAAGAATACACACCCAGAGCAGGAAATAGATAAAGTAACCACGCCTAAAGGCTGTACCATAGCCGGCCTTAATGAAATGGAGCACCAGGGGTTCAGTTCATCGCTTATTAAAGGCGTTGTAACAAGCTACCGCAAGATCATAGATGATATGTGATCAGTACAACAGGCCATATAATATTATTCCCCCCAAAAAGAACCGGACTAATGGCAAGGGGATAGTGGATCCGTTATTTGCACTACCGGCCAGATCCCTTTCAGTTTGTAATATTATCCTATATGATCATCTTTTGGCAAAGAAATAGACCTTTCCAAAAGGAATTTTCTTCCTAAAACAAGCCATTTTTAGAAAGATTTGCACTTCAAATTAACACTTTCAACCCGGAGAAAGATTGTTTGAGCGGGCTTGTTTTTTTAGTCGATTTTTTTGCAGTAGGTTTGTACGACCTCAGAAGATTTTCTTCACCGTTTTTCCAAGGTCATATGTTTTGAAAAGTTAAGGAGCAGTAACAGTTTGCTGCCTTTTGGACTATTATTATGTAACAAAGGGAAACGAAGCAAGGTGGGCAATCCGGGCATAGGCAAGGTTGCAAACCGCATCAATCATTAAATTGATCAATTAAGAATACTATGGCCAAATTTATTTTTGTTACAGGAGGTGTAACCAGCAGTCTTGGAAAAGGAATTATTGCCGCTTCGCTTGCAAAATTGTTGCAGGCAAGGGGTTTGCGTGTAACCATCCAGAAATTCGATCCCTATATCAATGTGGATCCGGGTACCTTAAACCCCTATGAACATGGAGAATGTTATGTTACCGAAGACGGCGCAGAAACAGATCTTGACCTTGGCCATTACGAAAGATTTTTAAATATCCATACTTCACAGGCCAATAATGTAACTACCGGCCGTATTTACCAAACAGTGATTAATAAAGAGCGTGCAGGCGATTTCCTTGGAAAAACGGTACAGGTAGTTCCCCATATCACCGATGAGATCAAAAGAAGAATGATGCTATTGGGCGAGGGCAATAAATATGATATTATCCTCACCGAAATAGGTGGAACAGTAGGTGATATTGAAAGCCAGCCATTTGTTGAAGCCATCCGCCAGTTGCAGTGGGAGCTGCCCGAAGAAGACGTAATGGTGGTACACCTTACCCTGATTCCTTATCTGAAAGCGGCCAAAGAACTTAAAACAAAACCAACCCAGCACAGCGTTAAAATGCTGAGCGAAACAGGGGTACATCCTGATATCATTGTTTGCCGTACCGAAGAACCACTGAATAATGATATCAAACGAAAAATTGCACTGTTCTGTAATGTAAAACAGGATGCCGTAATTGAAGCGATGGACGCTTCTACCATTTATGAAGTGCCGCTGTTAATGCTGCGCGAAAAATTAGATCTGATCTGTCTGAAAAAACTGAACATCGCCCATTACGGTGAACCTGACCTGGATAAGTGGAAAGGCTTTCTCGACAAACTAAAATATCCCCGCAGCAAAGTAACTGTTGGTCTTATCGGTAAATACATTGAACTACAGGATGCCTATAAATCTATCCTCGAAAGTTTTGTACATGCCGGAGCTGTCAATGAAGTAAAAGTGCAGGTGATAAACGTACACAGCGAATTTATTACCAATGAAAATGTGGCAGAAAAATTAGAAGGCCTGGATGGATTGCTGGTAGCACCTGGTTTTGGACATCGTGGTATTGAAGGAAAAATCATTGCTGTTCAGTATGCACGCGAAAAAGGAATGCCTTTCTTCGGTATCTGTCTGGGTATGCAGATGGCAGTGATTGAATTTGCCAGGAACATACTCGGACTGACAGATGCACACTCTACGGAGATGGACCAGACAACTTCCCATGCTGTTATCAATATGATGGAAGAGCAGAAGAAAATCAAGATGATGGGAGGTACCATGCGTTTGGGCGCCTATCCATGCGAGATCAAAGAAGGAAGCCTGGCGCATAAAATATATGGTGAGGTGATGATCACTGAACGACATAGGCATCGTTATGAATTTAATGATGAGTACCTGGCCCAGTTTGAGGCCAACGGTATGGTTGCCAGCGGAAGGAACCCGGAAACAGGATTGGTGGAGATCATGGAGATCCCAGCACATCCTTTCTTTATCGGTGTTCAGTATCACCCCGAACTGAAAAGTACGGTTGAACGTCCTGCACCATTGTTTGTAAGCTTTATTGATGCGGCAAAAAAATACAACGACAGGAAAGGTTCTGTCAAAACATCTTCTCTGCAGGATGCGCTGATATAATACGCTGCAAGAATATTGAATAGTGAACAGGGAATATTGAATGCTGAAGTGATCGATACTTCGATATTCGATATTCCCTGTTCAATATTCAATATTTTCCCCCGCCATTCACCACTTTTAAGCAGTATTTCTTGGCACAATGAAGTATTTTCAAGATCCAAAACAGAACGGATATGAAAATTTGCAAACTCTTATCTACAGTTATTTTACTGACAATATTTTCTGCTGTTAATGCACAACCGCCACAGGGTATTAAATGGACAAAAGACGGTAATGGCTATTTTTCCTCAGAAGGCGGTGAAATAGTTAAATACGAATTGCCGGGATTAACCAAAACAGTAGTGGTATCCAAAGCGCAGCTTACGCCGAAAGATGCAAAGTCGCCGCTTGGCATCCGTAATTTTTTCTTTTCAAATGATGATAAAAAAATACTCATCTACAACAATACCCAAACCGTTTGGCGCTACGATACACGTGGCGATTACTGGCTGCTTGATCTGGCAACGAACAGTCTTAAACAGATAGGCAAAACGCGCCCCGCATCTTCCTTAATGTTTGCCAAGATCTCTCCCGATGGCAAAAAAGTAGCGTATGTAAGTGAATACAATCTTTATGTAGAAGATATGGCCACCGGTAAATCAACTGCATTAACTACAGGCGGGAACCGTAAGCTGATCAACGGAACTTTCGACTGGGCTTATGAGGAAGAATTTTTCTGCCGCGATGGTTTTCGCTGGAGTCCCGATAGTAAAAAGATCGCTTACTGGCAGATCAAAGCCGGTAATGTTAGAAACTACCTGATGCTGAACACAACAGATTCTATTTATCCATTCACCGTTCCGGTTGAATACCCTGTTGCAGGAGAAGCTCCCTCAGCTTACAAGATTGGTGTAGTTGATCTGGCAACGGTTAAAACAAACTGGATGACCATTCCAACCGATCAGGTACTGCAATCTTATTTGCCAAGAATGGAATGGGCAGCTAACAGTTCTCAGCTTATTGTGCAGCATCTGAACAGGAAACAAAACGAAAGCAACCTGTTGCTGTGCGATGCCGCAACCGGAAAATCAACAACTGTCTATCACGAAACAGATCCGGCGTGGATTGATATTTTACCGTTATGGGATACCGATTACCAGTATGGCGGCTGGGATTGGCTGAATGATGGAAAAGAATTTGTATGGCCAAGCGAAAAAGACGGCTGGCGTCACCTGTACCGTGTTAGCAGAGATGGTAAAAAAGAAACACTGATCACCAAAGGCAAATACGATGTAATGGAGATATGCGCGATAGATGAAAAAAGCGGCTACGTCTATTTCTATGCCTCGCCCGACAATGCCACACAAAAATATTTATACAGAACCAAACTTGATGGCTCTGCTGATGCAGAACGTTTATCGCCACTGAACCAGAATGGCACTCATAGTTATTCAGTATCGCCTACAGGCAGGTTTGCGCAACATGCTTTCTCAAATTATTACACGTCTCCTGCAAGAGAATGGGTTGCCCTGCCGGAACATAAAGCCATTAATGGCGATAAAGTAAATGAAGCCGTTACAAAAGCGGATAAATCTAAATCAAATGTTGAGTTCTTTAAAGTAACCACAGCAGAAGGTGTTGAGATGGATGGCTGGATGGTTAAGCCCAATCATTTTGATCCTGCAAAAAAATATCCTGTTGTTTTCTTTGTGTATACAGAACCGTGGGGACAAAATGCTGTAGACAGATATGGTACAGAAAGAAATTTCTTATACAATGGAAACATGGCCAATGATGGCTATCTCTACATAACCCTTGATAATCGTGGCACACCTGTACCCAAGGGAAGAGAATGGCGTAAATCTATTTACCGTAAAATAGGCCAGGTAAATATCCGCGATCAGGCATTGGCTGCCAAAGAAATTTTAAAATGGTCATGGGTTGATACTTCGCGTGTGGCAGTTTGGGGATGGAGCGGCGGCGGTTCGGCCACACTGGGGTTAATGTTCCAGTACCCTGAAATTTATAAAACAGGAATAGCCATTGCTGCTGTAGGTAACCAGCTTACTTATGATAATATTTACCAGGAACGTTACATGGGCCTGCCACAGGAGAACCGGGAAGATTTTGTAAAAGGATCCCCCATCACATATGCAAAAAACCTGAAAGGACATTTATTATACATACACGGAACAGGCGATGATAATGTGCATTACAATAATGCTGAACAACTCATCAACGAATTGATTGCAAACGGCAAGCAATTCCAGTTAATGAGTTACCCCAACCGCACACACGGCATTTATGAAGGCAAAGGAACCTCGCAGCACCTGCAGCAATTGTATACCGATTATTTGAGAATGTATTGCCCGCCGGGAGGGAGGTAAGGAATGTTGAATAGTGAATCCCGCAGGCGGGGAATATTGAATGATGAAGTGAGCTTTTTTTTCGTACATAATAACGTGTTGTGCTATTAAACACATAGTTACATAGGTCAGGAAACAGGGCATATAGTTTAAAAGCTATGTTTCTTTTTTGTTTTTCCTATGTACCTCCTATGTTTACAAAGTAAGTAAAATAGTTCTTTG
>DAIOVU010000014.1:0-67099 GCA_036758845.1 Sediminibacterium sp. | reverse complement strand
CGAAAGATTTTATTCTCTCTTTTCCATCGTTAAAAGAACCTCATGGCACAAGCAATGAACGCAAAGTTATACGGTCCTTCTTTGCGCACCCTGCGGTGCCTGGCGTTCTTTGCGGTACTGCTGTTCTTCCCAAACGAATGAAAGCATAAAATCTTAGAAACAGTTTCAGCCTATAGAGCTTATTGTTTGCGATAGGTTGGATCAAAGCAGTAACGCACAGAACACTAACGTCATTCAGGTTTCAGGTATAAATACGCTATTTTTTTCTGATAGAATTTACGAACCTTGCTTGATAAAAATTACATGACCGAAAATGAAATTTCGAGGATTATAATAGAAGAAGCCATTCATATCCATAAATCAATTGGCCCGGGAATGCTCGAATCTGCCTATGCCCATTGTTTGGCTTACAGGCTTGCGAAAAGAGGTTTAAAGGTTAGATCAGAGGTGCCTATTCCGCTCATCTTTGAAGAAGTTAAATTGGAATGTGGTTACCGTGCAGACCTTGTTATTGAAAATACAGTTGTTATCGAAATAAAAAGTATCGAAGCTATCGCGCCAATTCATGTTGCACAAACATTAACCTACTTACGGTTCTTACATCTTAAACTGGCTTTGCTGTTAAACTTTAATTCTTTATTGATGAAGGATGGTATTAAAAGAGTGGTAGATCATTTGTAATGTTAAGGCTATTAAAAGTAGGAACGCGAGGCTCGCGAAGAACCGCAACGAACGCAGGGTTATCCGATCCTTCTTTGCCACCCTGCGGTGCCTGGCGTTGCGTGCAACAAAATCACGCAAAATTCATGGACAATATTTTATCCCTGAATTTTCATAAAAAAGCAGAACTTAGGAAACCAAAACCTAAGCGCTTGCCTGCTATTCTCCTTTATATCATTATCGGTTACTTAGTTGTGGCCGCCGTGGTTTACCTCGTGCAGGAAAAATTCATTTTCAAGCCGGAGAAACTGCCACAGGATTTTGCTTACAAATACGATGCGCCCTTTGAAGAACTCTTTTTTAAAATAGCACCCGGTGTTAGCATTAACGGTCTTCATTTTTATTGCCCGGAACCCAAAGGACTGATCTTATATTTTCATGGCAACTCACGGAGTATTAAAGGCTGGGCAAAGTATGCAAAGGATTTTTACCGGTATGGCTATGATGTGGTATTGGTAGATTACCGTGGTTTTGGAAAAAGTACGGGTAAACGGAGTGAGAAAGAAATGCTGGCCGATATGCAGTTTGTATACGACAGGCTTGCCGGGAAATATGAACAGCACCATATACTTGTTTACGGGCGAAGCCTGGGCAGCGGTTTTGCCACCAAGATAGCTGCAGATAATACACCCCGCTACCTGATACTGGATGCTCCTTATTTCAGTTTTATCAAAGCGGTAGAAAGGTTCCTGCCCTTTCTGCCTCATCGCTGGTTTCTCAGGTATCACCTGCGTACCGACCACTGGATCAGGAAAGTGAACTGTCATACCTACATCATTCATGGTACCCGCGACAGGCTTATACCCATCAGGCATAGTGAGAAGTTGCAAAAGATCAATCCGCATAAAATAACCCTTATCCGCATTCATGGCGGCGGGCATAATAATCTGCCTTCGTTTAATGAATATCATAACTTCATCAGGGATATTTTAAAGGACTGAGTTTTCAGGCCTACATTTGCCGGGTGAATAACAGAAAAAAAATCTTCCGATGGCTTAAGGTGATACTTGTGGTGTATAGTTTGATCGGCATCATTTTTTATTACCTGCAGGAAAAATTATTATTCCAGTCAAAACAGCTAAGCAGCAACAGCCGGTACCATTTTGCCCAACCATTTACCGAAACGGATTTTGAATGGGATGCGCAGACAAAATTCAATATGGTTAAGTTTATCGTACCCGACTCTTTGAGAAAAGGTGTGGTGCTTTATTTTCATGGCAATAAAGAAAATGTGAATCATTACGCGGATGCCGCCATTAATTTTACGCGTAACGGCTATGAGGTATGGATGCCGGATTATCCCGGTTACGGAAAATCAACCGGAAAATTATCTGAACAACTTTTGTATGATGAAGCGCTTCAGGTTTACAAAATGGCACGTGCAAAATATAAGCCATCGGAAATTATTTTATATGGCAGATCAATAGGATCGGGCATTGCAACACAACTGGCTTCCATACGCGATTGCAAAAGACTGATATTAGAAACACCTTATTACAGTGTTAGTTCTCTTACACGACTGGTGTTTTTTTTGTATCCTGTTGATCTGCTGCTGCATTATAAATTCCCCACACATGAATACCTTAGAAAAGTTACAGCGCCTGTCAGTTTCTTTCATGGAACAAGTGATATTGTGATTCCTTATTTCAATGCAAAGAGACTAAAGCAAAATCTGAAACCTGCGGATGAGTTCATCACTATCGCTGGCGGCTCGCATAATAATTTAACTTCTTTCCCGCTGATGCAGAGAAAATTAGACAGCCTGTTGCGGAACTAATCCAACCGTGCCTTAGTGCCTTTGTGCGAAAAAAAACTCACACAAAGGCACACCGCGCTCGCCTAAGCTTAGCGGGCGAGAAGGCACGTTTTTAGGGGTTGTTATTCATTACCTGTTGTATTTTGTGTAAGCCGGAACTGGAAATAGTCTTCAACCCTGCAACTTACCGGAACTCCATCCTTTAGAGCAGGTTTCCACGGGTCCATTTTACGGAGCATCTCTTTGATCAGCTTTTCAAAATACGCATCACCGCCAATATAAGTGACTGTTTTTGCGGTAAAACTTTTCGCATAACGGGTAGTGGCAATCCTGATAAAATCCGGAGCGGAGAGAAATCCATATTTGTCTACAACAAAAGTAAAATACACACGCAGGTATTTAGCTGTATCACCATGCGCAACCGCTTTTGAAACCAGGCTATCCATCCCGCCAAAATGATTAAAATAATACCGCCTGCACGAATCAATACCCATCGGATAAACAGGCGGTTGCTGCACATAACGGGTTTCATAAATTCTGTCGGTGCTTTCGGAATATTTGTTTGGGCTATGCTGGGCAAAAGATGGCAGAGCAGTACACACCAAAATCAAGGCAGATATCATTTTCATAAATGTGCAAAGTTGAATACGCAAGTAACTAAGATCCGCTATTGACCGGTCAGGTATTTATTACACGGGTATTACGTATTTATTCCTGTTTGAAAAAAACGTATAGAAATCGTTTAAAAGATCTCACCCGGCATACCCTGATTATAAAAAAACCATCCCGCATGAGGTGGCTTTTTCTTTTATCTTTATAATCTAACGCTTATTCAGCCATGACATTGTTCATCCTTCTGCTTGCAGTACTGTTACTGGTAGTACTGATAACGGGTGCAAAACTGCATCCCTTTATTGCATTCTTAATTGTATGCATACTTGCTGGATTAAGCAGGGGCATGGAAGTAAGTAAGATCATCGGTTCTGTGCAAAAAGGTATTGGCGATCTGATGGGTTCATTACTGATCATTCTCTGCACAGGCGCTATGCTGGGAAAACTGGTAGCCGACAGTGGTGCAGCCAATAAAATTGCTTCCGGATTGATACGCGCATTTGGCATTAAACATATTCAGTGGGCATTGGTATTAACCGCTTTTATTGTGGGTATCCCTTTATTTTATGGCGTTGGTTTTGTACTGCTGGTTCCGCTGGTAATTGCTGTGGCAGATAAATATAAATTACCCGCTGTGTATCTTGGCCTGCCTACACTGGCAGCTTTATCTGTTACACATGGCTACCTGCCACCTCACCCATCGCCGGTTGCATTGTCGGAACAGTTTCATGCTGATCTGGGTATGACACTGCTCTATGGTATGATGCTTGTAATACCCGCCATTATTATTGCCGGCCCTGTTTTTTCTGTAACACTGAAAAAATACACTTCCAAACCATTGGCGGTTTTTACCAACAACTCTGTACCGGAAGATCAGCAACCGGGTATGTTCCCGAGTTTGTTTGCCGCATTTTTACCTGTTTTGTTTATTGCGGCCGATACGGTTGTAAAGATCTTCATCCCGCAAAAAAATATGCTCACCACCATCATTCATATTCTTGGTGAACCTTCTGTAGCCATGCTTATTTCGCTGTTGATTGCGATTTACACTTTGGGCATCAGGCAGGGAAAGAATATTAAAACACTGATGGCGCCGATGGGTGATGCCGTGAAAGATATTTCCGCCATCCTGCTCATTATTGCAGGTGCCGGTGCATTTAAGCAGGTATTAACAGACAGTGGCATCAGTAATGAATTGATACAACCGCTTACCCATCTTTCCATTCATCCTTTATTGCTGGCATGGTCTATCAGCGCCCTCATCAGGGTAAGCATCGGATCTGCTACAGTGGCGGGGTTAACCACCGCCGGTATTGTAGCGCCCATGATTGCAGGCACCGGTGTAAACCCAAGCCTTATGGTATTGGCAACAGGTGCGGGCAGCCTCATGTTCTCGCATGTAAACGATCCGGGGTTCTGGATGTTCAAAGAATATTTTAACCTCACTGTTAAAGAAACCATCAAAACATGGAGCATTATGGAAACAATTGTTTCTGTTGTAGGTTTGATCGGCGTTTTTATCATTAATTATTTTTTATAACAATAATCCTCATCGTATGACACCTGAAGAAAATTTTGCAAAACTTGGTCTTGTTCTGCCACCGGCACCTAAACCCCTTGGCGTGTACAAACCTTTATTGATAGATCGTAACCATTGCTTAGTATCGGGCCATGGCACTGTTAACAAAGATGGCAGCCTGATCATAGGCCGTGTTGGAAAAGACCTTGACATAGATGAAGCAAAACTTGCTGCCAAACAGGTGGGACTGGCCATTCTTGCCACCATCAGAGCCAATCTTGGTTCTTTGGATAAAGTAAAACGTGTGATCAAAATTCTGGGCATGGTAAACTGTACGCCCGATTTTGAAAAACATCCTTATGTTATCAACGGCTGCAGCGAACTCTTTGCAGCGGTATGGGGCAATGACAATGGCGTAGGCGTAAGAAGCGCCGTAGGCATGGGCTCTTTACCCAATAATATACCTGTAGAGATTGAAGCAATGTTTGAATTGCACGATTAAACTTTAACTCATTCCAATGGACTGGTACAATATAACCAATATAGAAAAAACAGATTCTCCATCCCTCATTGTTTACCCGCAAAGAGTAAAAGAGAATATCAGCCTTCTCATCAAAATGGCGGGCAGTGCAGATGTTCTGAGGCCACATGTGAAGACCAATAAAATTGCTGAGGTCTGTTCGCTGATGTTACAGGCCGGCATCAATAAATACAAATGTGCCACTATTGCCGAGGCTGAAATGCTGGCGCAGATAAATGCACCGGATGTATTGCTGGCCCATCAACCCGTTGGGCCAAAAGCGGAGAGGCTTTTGCAATTAGTGTTGAATTTTCCTGCCACTGTTTTTTCCTGTGTCGTCGACAATATGCAAACAGCTACCATTCTCTCTGACCTGTTTGACAAACATCGGTTACAACTAAATGTGTTCATAGACCTGAATATTGGAATGAACCGATCAGGTATCACTACAGACAAAGCTTTTGATTTATTTCAAAGTTGTCAATCTTTAAAAGGGATCTGTATTGTTGGTTTGCATTCTTACGACGGTCATATCAGGGACACCGACCTGACCCTTAGAAACAAGCGCTCCGACGAGGCTTTTGCCAAAGTAACACAACTGCTCAATGAGATTGCAACAGTGTCTTCTCAAAAATTACAAATTGTTATTGGCGGCTCTCCTTCATTTCCAACACATACCAAAAGAAAAGGGGTGCAGTACAGTCCGGGTACATTTGTTTTTTGGGACTGGGGCTATAAACACCTTGTACCCGATGAACCATTCGACTATGCTGCATTAGTAATTACGCGTGTGATTTCTGTGATTGATGAGCAAACCATTTGTACAGATCTCGGGCACAAATCTGTTGCTGCAGAAAATCCATTACCCCGCGTGCATTTTCTGAATGCGCCTGATGCAACGCCCATCTCACAAAGCGAAGAACACCTTGTGTTACAATTTCCGGGCAAAACAAATTGGAAACCGGGTGATGTATTATATGGCGTACCCGTGCATATCTGTCCAACTGTTGCATTGTACGATACAGCAGTAATTGTAGAAAATAATGAAGTAGTTGATCACTGGAGAGTGATTGCACGTGCAAGAAAAATTACCATTTGATGTGAGTTGTGAATGGTGAATTGTGAATGGGCAATAGGTAAATCAATCAAAAACATTCACCACTCGCTACTCACCATTCACAATTCACAATTCACCATTGCCCATTCACCACTCACAATTCAAACACCATGTTCATCATAGACGCCCACCTCGACCTCAGCATGAATGCCATGGAATGGAATCGCGACCTGCGTTTGCCTGTTGATGTTATCAGACAAAGAGAAGCAGGCATGACGGATAAACCAGACAGGGCAAAAGGCACCGTTGCATTTCCCGAACTGCGCAAAGGGAATATTGGTTTGGTAGTAGCCACACAGATTGCAAGGTATGTTGAACCGGGTAGTTCATTAAAAGGATGGCATTCGCCCGAACAGGCATGGGCGCAAACACAGGGGCAGTTGCAATGGTACCGTACCATGGAAGAAGCGGGTGAAATGGTACAGATAACCAATAGCCATGAACTGGAAAAGCATGTAGCATTATGGTTGGATGAAAGCAATCAAACTAAAAAGCCAATCGGTTATATTTTAAGCCTGGAAGGTGCTGACTCATTGATCACACTTGATCACCTGCACCGTGCCTATGCTTACGGATTAAGGGCTGTGGGCCCGGGACATTATGGCCCCGGCAGGTATGCCAACGGAACAGATGCAACAGGAAGATTGAATGAAATGGGCAAGGCCTTGCTGAAAGAAATGGAGCAACTGAATATTATTCTTGATGCAACACATTTGTGTGACGATGCATTTTGGGATGCGATGGAATTATTTAACGGAACCATCTGGGCCAGTCATAACAATTGCCGCGCATTAGTAGATCATAACCGGCAGTTTAGTGATGAGATGATCAAGGCATTAATTCAGAAGAATGCAGTGATAGGCGGATCATTGGATGCATGGATGATGGTGCCCGGATGGCAGCGCGGCAAATCTGATCCTAAACAGATGGGATGCAACCTTGAAAAGATAATCGACCATATGGATCATATCTGCCAGATAGCGGGTAATACGCTACACGTTGGCGTCGGCACCGACCTTGATGGGGCTTACGGAAAAGAACAATGCCCATACGATTTAGAGACTATTGCAGATATGCAAAACGTGTCGGATTTACTGATTAAAAGAGGCTACTCTCTCCCCGACTGCGAAAACATCATGCATGGAAACTGGTTGCGTTTATTGCGAAATGCGTGGAAGTAATTGGGCAGGTGGTTTCGCCACAGATGCACAGATTTCACTGATTTAATCTGTGCTAATCTGTGAATCTGTGGCGAAAAAAAATATCACAATTCTTTCAATGACACTTTTTTTGCAGTTATGGATAGTTGATGCTTCACCCCCACTTTTAAAGCGTAATTATTTTTATCGTGACTCACCGGAAAATCAAAACAAACAGGGTAGCCCAGATCCTTAACGTGAGAATGAATAATACTGAACACATCAGACCCGAAAGGCGTAGTGGTATCTTTCATCTCAGTAAATCCACCAATAACCAATCCAGCCAGACCATCCAGCATGCGGCTTCTTTTTAACTGGATAAACATGCGGTCAACATTATAAATATATTCACCCACATCTTCTAAAAACAAGATCTTTCCTTTTGTATTAAAAGAAGATTTACTGCCAACCAAATGCGCCACTAAAGAAAGATTCCCACCCACTAATTCTCCTGCAGCTTTTCCGGGCAAATTTAACCGATGCGCATCGCAACTATAATTTGCAGCAACACCTTTCAACGCTTTGCGCAGCGATTGAACAAATTCTTTTTCGTGCTCACCATCATTAAAAGCAGCAGCCATCGGTGCATGCAAGGACGCAATATTCAGCTGGCTATAAACATGTGCATGCAATACGGTGATATCGCTAAACCCTATCAGCCATTTGGGGTTCTTTTTGAATTTTTTAAAATCGAGTTCATCAATAATACGGCTCATCCCATAACCACCACGTCCACATAATACAGCTTTTACTTCTGTATCGTCCATCATAGCCTGCAGATCGGATAATCTTTCTGCATCCGTTCCTGAAAAATAATGAAACTGGTTACCGATGGTTTTACCAATTTTTACCCGGTAACCCCATTGCGTTAAAACCTCAATGCAGGTCTCCGCTTTTTTTCCGGGCATAAAGCCTGATGGGCAAACAATGCCAATAAGATCTCCTTTTTTCAGGTAGGGTGGTACTGTGATCATCCAACAATATTACTGAACTGGATTTATTATTGAGGATTCAGGCTCGTTTCAATTTATAGAAATTGTTTGCCTGCGCAGAAACATAACAGCGCCTTTGCGCCCTTGCGTGCATTTTTTTCTCGCAAGGGCGCAAAGGCGCAATTAGAGAACCTTAAGTCATTCTGCCCTGTTGAATGGCGGCTTATAGCCCAAAATTGCCCACTTCCATGGATTGCTTACTTTTGCAGCTCTTTGCTCCTCTATGTACAAAAGCACAAGTGAGTGACACAACCGGGATGAGTAAAGAACAAAAAGCACAAGAAAACATGAATCAACCCAAACGATATTTAATTACATCCGCCCTGCCTTATGCCAATGGTTTAAAGCATATTGGTCACCTGGCGGGCGCCTATTTACCGGCAGATATTTATGTTCGATACCTGAAAGCCCAAAAAAGAGATGTGGTGTTTGTATGTGGCAGCGATGAGCATGGCACCGCCATTCCCATACAGGCTACTAAGGAAGGAACCACGGCAAGGGCTATTATAGATAAGTATCACCCCATTATGGAGCAGAATTTTAAGGACCTGGGGATAGCGTTTGATATCTATCACCGCACCAGCGATCCGCTGCACCATGAAACTGCACGGGAATTTTTTACCAAACTCAATGCCAACGGCGGCCTTGAGATCAGGGAAACAGAACAGTTTTTTGATGAACAGGCCAACACTTTCCTGGCCGACCGCTATATAAAAGGCACCTGCCCCAATTGCAGCTACGACAGCGCTTATGGCGATCAGTGCGAACGTTGCGGCAAAAGCCTGAGCCCGGATGAACTGATCAACCCGGTTAGTACTTTAAGCGGCAACAAGCCTGTAAAAAAAGCAACCAAACACTGGTACCTGCCCTTAAACAGGCATGAAGATTTTCTGCGTAACTGGATCTTAAAAGATCATGCCAACGACTGGCGCAGCACCGTAGTGGGCCAGTGTAAAAGCTGGATAGATGGAGGTTTGCAGCCACGTGCCGTTACACGCGATCTTGATTGGGGTGTATCATTACCCGAATCGGCAGAGGGTGGTAAAGGCAAGGTTTTGTATGTATGGTTTGATGCACCTATCGGCTATATCAGTGCCACCAAACAATGGGCATTGAATAATGAAAAAGACTGGAGGCCTTACTGGGAAGACAAAGAAACCAAACTGGTTCATTTTATTGGTAAGGATAATATTGTGTTCCACTGCATCATTTTCCCCATCATGCTGAAGTTGCATGGCAATATTTTGCCCGATAATGTTCCCGCCAACGAGTTCATGAATCTGGAGGGAGATAAGATGAGCACCAGCCGTAACTGGAAAGTGGAGATGCAGGATTATATTGATGATTTCATCAACAAAGAAAATGGCGGAAGCCAGATGGCAGATGTGTTGCGCTATTATCTTACGCTGATTGCGCCTGAAACAAAAGACAGTGAATTTACCTGGCAGGGTTTCCAGGATGCCAATAACAGTGAGCTGGTAAGCATTTTTGGCAACTATGTAAACCGTTCATTGGTGTTAATGCACAAACTGTGTAAGGGGAAAGTACCACCGTTACATAATGAGGTGTTAACTGATCTTGACAGAAGTACAATAAAAGAGATAGAAAACACCAAAGAGAAAGTGGAGCATTTACTGGAGCAATATAAATTCCGCGATGCTTTGTTTGAAGTGATCAATCTTGCCAGAACAGGTAACCAGTACATGCAGAAGAAAGAGCCATGGATTGTGGCAAAGCAGGTAGGCGAAGATGGACAACCTTTTACAGAGGCGCAGCAATCTATCAACAATACCATGCATATCTGTTTACAGTTGTGCGCCAATCTTGCTGTATTGATCAATCCATTCCTGCCTTTTACAGCAAAGAAAATGTGTTACCTGATGAAAGTGGTAGACAAGATGCTTGACTGGGCGAATGCAGGTAAAATGAAATTATTAAGCGTTGGCTATTCATTACGTCCGCCTGAATTGTTGTTCAGGAAAATTGAGGACAGTGAGATAGCCTATCAATTAGAAAAACTAAAAGCGGCTATCGTAAATCGTGAGTCGTCGGTAGTGAGTAAAGAAGAAACTATGGAAGAAACCAATCCAACATTTGCTGAAGTAAAATCAGAAATTGTATTTGATGATTTTGCAAAGATCGATCTGCGCGTGGGTAAGATTGTGAGTGCAGAGAAAGTAGAGAAAGCAGACAAACTGCTGAAACTCTCTGTGGACCTCGGGTTTGAAACAAGAACCATTGTATCCGGCATTGCACTTCATTTTAAGCCGGAGGATATTGTAGGCAGGCAGGTAACTGTTGTTGTAAACCTTGCGCCAAGAAAAATGAGGGGCATTGAAAGTAACGGCATGATCTTAATGGCTGAGGATAGTAATGGTAAACTTCATTTCATCAATCCGGAAACGGATATTAATGCCGGTGCCGGTGTAAGCTAACTTTTGGAAAGTTTTAAACTTTCCAAAAGTTATTTATCAAAACTCACACATTCCTTCAACTCTCTCTCCGAATACGCATAGCCATATTGTTTCAATACATCATCCGGAACACCGTTCCATTGGTTAGGTGTGTTGCCCATATAACCAAGATCTTTCCCACCCATTTCAGAAGTGTAAAAACCGGTAGTAACCAGGTCGCGCATATGGTTAAAAAAGGCAACGCCCTGTTTCATTTCGGGTTTGGCTTTATTGGGATAAGCGATCTGGTCAACCATAGCAATCTGCTGTTTGGTGTCACAGTCAACAAATGCTTTGTCAAACTGTTTAAAGCATTGCATATCCAGCCAACGCAATCCGCCACGTACCGGTGTTTGATGCGAAGGCATATCCTTCACAATAAACTCAATGAAATCGGGCACTTTGGCTTCCGATGCACTACCGCTCACCGCATCTTTGGGCATAATAATATCTGACAGCACAGTAATGGTAGCCATCTCATGCACTGTAAAAAACTTATCGTCTGCAGTCAGTTTTTTCAGGTAATCTTTTTCTTCCTGCATCCTGTCGGCATCAAGGCTCGCATCGGGCGAGCTTGCAATGGCTTTCTTATCGCTGTTCTTACAGGCATCTACCAGCACGCCTGCACCAACAGTGCCTATCAGCAAGGTTTTGATCGATTTTCTTCTGTCCATAATATCGCAGATTAATATGATTTTTTTTATGATTACGCCGATTGCAGATTTGAATATGATTACACGGATCGCGGATTTAAGGATTTGAGTATGATGGGTATGACTATGAAAAACCGGATGTTCCATTCATCTCAATCATACATAAATCATATCAATCAGCGATCAGAGATTTTGTTTTTTCATTTGATCAATAATATATTCCGAAGACCTCATCGATAATGCCAGTATCGTCCAGGTAATATTTTTATCCGCCTGCGATACAAACTGGCTGCCATCCACACAGAACAAGGTTTTACAATCGTGCGCCTGGCTCCATTTGTTCAGGGCAGATGATCTTCTGTCGTTGCCCATCCGCACAGTTCCTGCTTCGTGAATAATATTGCCGGGATTATTTAATCCATAATTATTCTTCTCTGTATCATCTCCGCCCCATGTAATTATGGCGCCCATATTATGTAGTATTTCCTTAAAAGTTTCTTTCATGTGCTTTGCCTGTTTGATCTCATAGTCGGAATGGTTGGTATGAAAACGCAGAACAGGAATACCATATTTATCCACCACTTTGGGATCTATCTCGCAATAGTTATTAATATTGGCCACTGCTTCACCCCGGCCTGCCATACCAACGCCGGCTCCATAAAAAAAACGTACATCTTCTTTTAATGATGCACCATAACCACCCGCTTCTTTTGTTTTGCCATTTACCATAAATTTACCGTTCTGGTTTTCCATGCCCATGCCAAAGCCATAAGCGGGCTGGCCCATACCACCCCAATACTCAATATGGTATCCTCTCGGGAAATCTAATTTTTTATTATCCAGCCACCAGGGTGTGTACACATGCATACCACCCACCCCATCTTCGTTGTAACGCTTACGGCCAAAGAGTTGTGGCAATACACCCCCAACTGCTGCACCGGTAGAATCGTGCAGGTATTTACCAACCACATTACTGTCGTTAGCCAGGCCATTCGGGTGACGGGTAGATTTTGAGTTCAATAACAAACGCGCAGTTTCGCAGGTACTGGCGGCCAGTATTACAACGCGGCCGCTTACCTGGTATTCCATATTGTCTGTTTTATTTACATAAGAAATACCTGTTGCCAAACCATCGGCATTGGTAATAACCTCACGTGCCATGGCATTGGTAATAACATCAATATTACCGGTTGCTACTGCAGGTTTGATCAATACAGAAGAAGATGAAAAATCGCCGTACACTTTACAGCTTCGGTTACACTGCGCACAAAAAAAACAGGCGCCACGATCTTCATTTATTTTTTTGGTGAGGATAGATAAGCGGGAAGGAATAACAGGTATACCCAGGCCTGTAGCCGACTTTTTGATCATCAGCTCGTGCAGGCGGGGCTTAGGCGCTGGTAAAAAAATACCATCGGGATCATTAGGTAAGCCTTCATTGGATCCGAATACGCCAATCAGTTTATCTATCTTATCGTAATAAGGTTTTACATCATCGTAACTGATGGGCCAGTCATCTCCCAATCCATCAATACTTCTGCGTTTAAAATCTTTAGGACCAAAACGCAAAGAGATACGTCCCCAGTGATTGGTCCTTCCACCAATCATGCGTGCGCGCCACCAGTCCCATTTGGCGCTGCCTTCTGCCATTGTATATGGTTCACCATCAATTTCCCAACCCCAGTAACATCCGTCAAAATCGCCGAATGGTCTGAATTTGGTGCTGGCACCCCTGCGTGGCGAGTCCCATGAATTTTTTAACTGAGAGGAATGTTTGGCGGGGTCATAATCAGGACCCGCTTCAATCAGACAAACTTTTAATCCGGCTTTCGATAAAGTATAGGCCGCCATACCGCCACCGGCACCTGAGCCTACAATAACAGCATCGTATTTCTTTGCCTGCTTTTTGATCTGGAGATCTCCCATATAGCAATCTTATTGTTTTGGTAATGTTTGAGAGAATGAATATAAGTTATTTCATTTAGTGCAAACAGCCACTCACATAATTGCTAAAAAAGTATCAATATGGGTTAACTTTTGGAAAGTTTAGAACTTTCCAAAAGTTTTAAACTTTCCAAAAGTTTTAAAAGTTTTACTACCACCCAAAACTATATCCCACAGAAGCAACCAATGACCGTGTAAGCCCATCCGGTCTGCTATCCCTCACTACAAGGGGGGATGCTATTGAAAACTGTAGCGAAGCATTTTTAGGCAATAAATATTTTACCTGCAAATTGGCATTCAATGTAACCCCATCCGATCCCTGTATTGCCTCGCGTTTGCCAAAAATATTTTCATAACTGTCTTTACCGAGATGATAAATTCCTAACAGGTTGGGATTGAACAGCCATTTTCCACCACCAGCAGTAAACGGATAACCAAACCGCAATAAAGCATCAGCCTTTCGCTGAAAAAGGTTTGTGCTCAGAAAGCCGGGGATGGGAGAATATGCTGAAAGAAAGCTGTTTTTATTGCTATTGATCACGGGTATCTGAACAGCGGCATTTAATTCCCATTTGGCAAGCAACACCGAAGCTCCTGCAATAAAATCGTAGGTACCCAGACTGGATTGAAATACCATCGGCAGTGAAACGCCATTGATCTTATCGTTAGAGCCTGTAAACGGGATCTTAACCCCTGCCAGAATAGCAACTGCATTATTTTTTTGTCCATTGGGAACATAAGTAATGGTAGAATAAATATCCCCGGCATTGAATGCATTGCCAAAAGCGCCATGCATATTCGATGCAGTGATCTTATTGTGCCAGGTAAGATAGTTGCCGAATTTTTTATCGTATTGCGCAGACAAACCAATGATGGTGGTTTGCTCCTCACCAATATTGTAAGAAGTTTCAACGGAAAATGCATTTCGCTGTTGTGTTGGAGTATGCCCCGTTTTGGCACCGCGGATAGGCAATGTGCAGAAACCTGCATCACTACAGCCTTGCGCCATTATTTTGTTTTGAACCAGCAGGCCCAGCAGGCCCGTAAAAAGGATTTTCTTCATATAATTTATTTTAATGCAGCATAGCCAAATAAGTGATTGTATTGCTGGCAGTGTATCAACACATAACTGTATTCTGAAAAATTTATGCCGGCAGGAATCTTGTATAACTGGCTGCCACTGTTATGTTGCAACGAGCCGAGGTTAATAAAATTTACAGGTGGATATTCTTTAGCCAGGTACACTTTTAAGTCGGGGCCCGCAGAAACAGCAAAACTGTCTAACTGCAGCACCCGATTCATCGAATCTTTAAATATTTTTGCTACACCTGTTATTGTAATTCCCGATGTGGCACTGAAAACGCCCCTGTATAAAGTATCTGACTTTGCGTGTTGGCCTGAACCTGTTGCAGTATTACCTACAGTTGCCTGCAGAGGCATCACATCTCCTTTAAAACAGGAGATCAATACAACTGAAGAAAAGATAATAAGCGGAAGAAAATGCAAGGCAGGTGGTTTTATAAACACCATAGTCTCAGTTTTTGCTGCAGAGACGAACCTGGCTTTATATTCTTACACCTTTAGAATTATTTAACTTTTGGAAAGTTTTAAACTTTCCAAAAGTTAACTCCTTGCCACGCTCTTCAGAGCGTGGAGCGAATATCTTCTTTCCATCTAAGTGGGACTTTAGTCCCATGAATACCCGTGTTTTGAGATATTAAATCAGGTATAAATACCTAATAAAATAGCAATGGGAATTTGCTTGTTTTACAATCAAAATGCCTTACACAAAAGTTTATATTCACTATGTCTGGTCTACTAAAAACAGGGTTCCCATTCTAACCCAGCCATTCCGCAATTTGCTTTTTGATCATATCAGGAAAAATGCAAATGAAAAAGGGATCCATATTGACAGGCTGAATGGATTCCTTGAACACATTCATTGCCTGGTTTGGTTAAAACCTACCCAATCCATACATGAAATTGCCAAATTATTGAAAGGTGAATCAGCTCATTGGTTTAACAACAGATCTGGTTTCGGACAGGTAAAACTTTACTGGCAAGATGAATACTTTGCTGTATCGGTAAGTGAATCAATGGTGCTTAAATTAAGAACGTATATAGATAACCAGGAAACTCACCATCAAAGAAAAAATTTTCAGAAAGAATATGAGGAGTTTATGAAGAGATATGATTTCGGGTGAATGAGCACTCGCGGTACTAAAGGCCCGGCAGAAACAGGGAGGGGAGGATTTGCTTCCACGCTCTGAAGAGCGTGGCAAAGTGATTATGTATTGCCATGCTCTTTAAAACGCGGTGAAATTATAACTCAGTAAACCCATACTGGAACTTAAGCCCCCTGTGTATATAGAGAAAAACATTTGCTTCTTTCGAACACTTTTGGTCGGACGACATGCAATGGTTCAATAATTATCACCTTTTGGAAAGTTTAAAACTTTCCAAAAGTTTCACAAAAAAACCGCTCCATGTTCTGGAACGGTTTTGATTATTTTTTTATTTGCTGTTTATCGTTCAGGCCGCTTTAGCGTCCCGACCGATGTGTTGGATTAGCTGCAACCCATGCTGTTTCCGCAGTTCAGGCATTTATAACAAGTACCGCTGCGGATAGTGATGTGGCCGCAGGTATTACAGGCCGGCGCATCGCTCTGCATACTTTTGGCGGCTGCATTTACTGCATCCATTCCTGTTGATGCTGTTGCTGCTACCCTTTGTAATTTTTGTGGTTGCGTTGCGGGCGTGGCGTTGGCTGATGGCGCTGTTACGCGAACACTGCTTAATTCAGGCTTCCCCAAAAAAGTAGCTTCTCCTTCATCACCCTCTCCGGTATTACCGATAGTGGGTTTATCCAACACATGCACCAGGTCTGTTCTTCCTAAATATTCAAAGGCCAATGCACGGAACACGAAGTCTACTAATGAAGTGGTGGTCTTGATATTCGGATGATCTACCATACCTGATGGTTCGAATTTGGTGAACACAAATTTCTCTACAAACTCTTCCAGAGGCACACCGTATTGCAGACCTACTGAAATAGCGATGGCAAAGCAGTTCATGAAACTGCGTAAGGTTGATCCTTCTTTGGCCAGATCAATAAAGATCTCTCCTAAGGTTCCATCCTGGTATTCTCCTGTTCTGAGGAAGATCACCTGTCCGCCAATTTTTGCTTTCTGTGTAAAGCCCCTGCGTTTGGAAGGCAATGATTTTTTCTCAACAATACCTGATAATGCACGCTTGAATTTGGTGTCGGTTGAAGCCTGCATACGCTTCTGCACTTCTTCCAGTAATTCATCAACGGTTAATTTGCTCAGGTCAACAATATGTGATGCTGTTTCTGCTTCAGCAAGTACTTCTACTGCTTTATCGGCTTCTTCGTCAGATTTCTTTTTCTTGTCTGATTTATTACTCAATGGCTGACTCAGTTTTGAGCCATCACGATACAAAGCGTTTGCTTTTAATCCCAACTGCCAGCTAAGCAAATAGCAATCTGCAATTTCTTCAACAGTTGCTTCATGCGGCAGGTTGATGGTTTTAGATATCGCACCACTCAGGAATGGCTGACAGGCGGCCATCATACGGATATGTCCGTATGCATGAATATATCTTTCTCCTTTCTTACCGCATTTATTTGCACAGTCAAATACCGGTAAATGTTCTTCTTTCAGGTAAGGTGCCCCTTCAATGGTCATTGTTCCGCACACATAATCGTTAGCCGCATCAATCTGCTCTTCTGTAAATCCGAGTTCCTCCAGCAGGTTAAAGCTCCAGTCGCTGTATTGCTCTTCAGAAAAGCCAAGGCGTTGCATACATTCATCACCCAGGGTAAACCTGTTAAAGATGAACCCGATTTCGAATGCAGATTTGGCAACACTGTTCAGTTTGGCGATCTCGGCATCAGTAAATCCTTTTTCTTTTAATGATTCAGGATTGATGAAAGGAGCGCCTTCAAAGCTGGCGGCACCTACTGCATATTTTTCAATGGCTTCTGCTTCAGCAGGACTATAACCCAGGTTTCTTAAAGCCTGTGGTACCGACTGGTTGATGATCTTGAAGTATCCGCCACCACTTAATTTTTTAAATTTCACCAGGGCAAAATCAGGCTCAACACCGGTGGTATCACAATCCATTACCAGGCCAATTGTTCCGGTTGGGGCAATAACAGTGGTTTGTGCATTGCGGTATCCGTATTTCTCGCCCAGTTGCACAGCTTCGTCCCATGCTTTGGTAGCTGATTTCAATAAAACATCCGGACAGTATTGTGCTTTAATACCCTGTGGTTTGATCTCAATTCCAACATAGGCATCTTCTGCATCGTAAGCAGCAGCGCGGTGGTTGCGCATTACACGCAGCATATCTTCTTTGTTCTCTTCGTATTTATCAAATGCACCAAGGAAGCTGGCCATCTCTGCAGATGTTTTGTAAGCCACACCGGTCATGATAGCAGAAATAGCGCCTGCAATACCGCGGGCTTCTTCACTGTCGTAAGGAATACCGCTTACCATCAGCATAGAACCAAGGTTGGCAAAACCAAGTCCGAGTGTTCTGTAATCGTACGACAACTGTGCCACTTCTTTTGAAGGGAACTGCGCCATCAATACAGAGATTTCCAAAACAGTGGTCCATAAACGGGTGGTATATTCAAAACCTTCTACATCAAAAACATTATTTTCTTCTGTATGAAATTTACGCAGGTTGATAGAAGCCAGGTTACAAGCCGTATTATCGAGGAACATATACTCTGAACAAGGGTTAGACGCATTGATACGTCCGCCTTTGGGGCAGGTATGCCATTCGTTGATCGTGGTGTCATACTGGGTTCCGGGGTCAGCACAGCGCCATGCGGCATAAGAGATCTTTTCCCAAACTTCACGGGCAGGAATTTTGCTCATTACACGGCCATCAGTTCTTGCTTTCAGTTCCCAATCGCCATCGGCTTCCAGTGCTTTAAAGAATGAGTTAGGGATACGAACAGAGTTATTAGAGTTTTGTCCGGATACAGTTGCATACGCTTCCCCTTCATAACTGTTATCATAACCGGCAGCTACTAATGCAGCTACTTTTTTCTCTTCGCCCACTTTCCAGTTAATGAATTCCATGATCTCGGGGTGATCGAGGTCGAGACAAACCATTTTGGCTGCACGACGGGTAGTACCACCACTTTTAATGGCACCGGCGGCGCGGTCGCCAATTTTCAGGAAGCTCATCAAACCGCTTGAAGTACCGCCACCACTCAGTTTCTCACCACCACCGCGTATTTGTGAGAAGTTAGTACCTACACCGGAGCCGTATTTAAAAATACGCGCCTCGCGGGTCCACAGATCCATGATACCCCCTTCATTCACCAGGTCGTCATTCACGCTTAAGATAAAGCAGGCGTGCGGTTGAGGACGTTCGTATGCGTTGCTTGATTTTTTTAGTTTACCGTCTTTGGCATCCACAAAATAGTGGCCCTGTGGTTTACCGGTAATGCCATAGCTCTCGTGCAAACCGGTATTGAACCATTGCGGTGAGTTAGGAACACAGGCCTGGTTAAGGATACTGTACACCAGCTCATCATAAAATACCCCGGCATCTTCTTTAGACGCGAAATAGCCATAACGCTCACCCCAAACCCGCCAGCAGTTAGCCATACGGTGGGCAACCTGTTTTACACTTGTTTCCCTGCCAACTGATCCATCCGGCTGGGGCACACCAGCTTTTCTGAAATATTTCTGTGCAAGGATATCGGTGGCTATCTGGCTCCACTGTTTGGGAACCTCCACATTGTTCATTTCAAATACTTTCTCCCCATTCGGGTTCTTGATCACGCTGTCGCGGTAATCATAGTCAAACATGTCGAAAGGACTAACACCTTCTTTGGTGAATCGGCGGCCGAATTGCAAGCCTTTAGTAGCGCGTGGGTTAGACATAGTGTTGTTTCAGTTTATCAGGTTATTCAAGCGTGCCCCGGGGGTTAACAAAATGTTAAGCGGTTGACGAAAATATCTTTCCGTTTGCAGAATTCAAGGTTTGAAATATCAACACATTGTGGATAAGGAATGGGGATTATTTCGCACCTCAAATCCCCATTGAATTTGAGCCATTGTTAACACCTGTAGAAAATATTTTTTAAAGAAAACCGTTGCCGGATCAGTTATTTTCCGTAAATGTATCAAGCCTGGTTTTGCCGGGATAACAGGCCCCTCATTACAGCATTGATAAGCAATAATGCCTATCTTACAGGTTATTAGAAGACCATGCGGGTCTTTCCCCCCGTTAAGTAAAAACTTTTTCGCACTTTTGCAGGACCACTATCCACAACCGAATGAAACAGGCGTTATATCAACAATTCCTTGAAAAGAAACAATCGGGCAGAAAATCCTTCGCCGTATTGATCGATCCCGATAAGGTTGACAATGAAAAAATTGATCAACTGGTAGCGCTTGCCATCGAAGCAAAAGTGGATTACTTTTATGTAGGTGGCAGCCTGATCATTTCCAATCACCTGGATGCCCGTATTCAGCAACTCAAGTCCCTGTCTAATATTCCTGTTCTGCTTTTCCCTGGCTCTCCCTCCCAGGTAAGCAAATATGCAGATGGCCTGTTATACCTCTCACTGATATCCGGCCGTAATCCCGAATTGTTAATTGGCCAGCATGTACTCAGCGCCTCTGCGGTAAAAAACAGTGGTCTCGAAATTATACCTACCGGATATATGGTGGTTGATGGCGGAGCGCCTACAACGGTATCGTATATTTCGAATGCAATGCCTATTCCTGCCGATAAAAATGATATTGCCATGTGTACCGCCATGGCCGGCGAGATGCTTGGCATGAAGCTTATTTACATGGATGCGGGCAGTGGTGCCAAACGGCCCATTACCGAAATTATGATCGAAAAAGTGTCGCGCAATGTCGCAATCCCTGTAATTGTTGGGGGCGGCATCATCGAACCTGAAAAAGCCTATCGCAACTGCAAAGTCGGCGCCGATGTGATAGTAGTAGGAAATGCCATTGAAAAAGATCCTTCGCTGATCACCGAGATCAGCCATGCAGTGCATAGTGTGCCGGTGAATGCATGAGGCGGTGGTGAATGGTGAATGGTGAATGGTGAATATAAATCAACGTGAAAAAAAGAGGGAGGGTAAAATGAGACATTTTACCCTCCCTCTTTTTTTCACCATTCACAATTGCCCACTCACCACTGCCCACTCACCACTGACCACTCACAAAGTTTATTGTTTCTTCCCTGCCTGTGGCGCAGCGGGTTTTGGGTTTCCCCTGGTATTATTCAGTTCTGAAACATCTACCCTTGATGGTGTTTGTTTTCCACTGATGATCCCTTTCGAACTTAATGCAATGGATTGAATGATCATGGCCATATTGTCCATATCCAGTGTGCCTATCTCATCGCTGGCCTTATGGTAATTGGGTTCATTATCCATTTTGGAAGTTGAGATCGTATGTGCCGGAACACCAAGCATTGCAAGTGTTGCGTTATCTGATCGGAAGAAAAGATTCTGCGAGGGGTATGGATCGGGGTAGAAAGTAAAGCCGGATCCTTCCAGATTATCCTGTAATATTTTGCCCATATCTGTTCGCTCATAACCGGTAATGTATGCAGAATTTCTACCCCACTTGCTTTCGGTACCTATCATCTCAATATTGAACATTGCTTTTACATCTTCCGGTTTAAATTGTCTTGAAAAATATTGTGCGCCAAATCCGCCAACTTCTTCTGCAGTAAATGCAACAAAGATCAGTGTACGCTCATTATTATTCAGCGCCTTAAAATATTTTGCCAGCATGATCACAGCTGTTGTTCCTGCCGCATCATCATTGGCGCCGTTAAAAATAGAATCGCTGAGCACATTGCCCTGCCTGTCTTTGCTCATAATACCAAGGTGGTCATAATGCCCCGAAAAAATAACGTACTCATTCTTTTTGCTTTTACCCGGAAGGATGCCTAATACATTCGCCAGTTTCTGCTCAGTAACCTCATGCGTTGCTTCAACACTGTATGTTTTCGGATCCATATTACCGAGCACAAACACTACACTTTTATCAGACTTAAACAGTGGCGATTTAAACCTTGTAAGCACATTAAAATTTTTGGAAAAAGAAGTGTCAACCATCACCAGGTAATTCTTATTGGCTGTGATATATTTACGCGCTTCTGCAAACAGGTTGGCTGTTTTGCCAATCGTTACTTTTTCATAACCCGATTGCTCGTTTATTTTCAATTCGGGCTTACTAGTAAAAACGATCACGTCTCTTGTATCAACAGACACCCCATCAAATGTGCAGGAGGCACCGAGAAATTTTGGTTTTACCATAGCTATCGGCTGCAGGTAACTGCCACTGTTATTCCATGTTTGCAAACCTGTTTTTTTGAACTCCTCCGCAATAAAAGCTGCTGCCTTGTCTATGCCCGGGGTAAAAGCTCTGCGGCCTTCCATATCATCGGCAGATAATATTTTTTCAATCCTTTCTACTTCTTTGGCATTGATACTGTTTTCTGCTTTTTGCGCAAAAGAAAATGTTGTTATTGCCAGCAATAACAACATCAGGTTGATTTTTTTCATAATTGTTTTTTGGAACCCGGTCGGGGCGCTAAAGCGACCTGAACGGTAAAGGTTCAATACTAATTCAGCTCGGAAATGCTAGAAAAAATAACGTTCAGGCCGCTTTAGCGTCCCGACCGTTATAAGCTCATCATTTCTTTAAACTTAACTGTTTGTCTGCGACTCACTTCTATTTTCTCGCCTCCTTTCAGATCAACCAGTAATCCCCCATTAAAATAAGGTTCAATTTTTTCTATCCAGCGAAGGTTAATAATGTGTTTGCGGTTTGCACGAAAAAACATTCTGTCGTCAAGTCTTTCTTCCAGCGAATTGAGCGATTTCAGGATTAGCGGCTTGTTGGTACCAAAGAACACTTTAGCGTAATTACCCACGCTTTCAAACAAACGTATCTCCCCTAATTTCACAAACCAGCAACGTTCTCCGTCTTTTACAAACACCTGGTCAAACTCTGTTAACGGACCACGGTTCATCCCGTTAATGCCAACATTTTCCTTAAAGATCTCGGCCTGCAATTTCTGAATGGCATCTGCCAGTCTTTTTGGTTCAATGGGTTTAAGCAGGTAATCAAGTGCATTCACTTCAAACGCTTTGATAGCGTATTCATCATAAGCTGTGGTGAAGATCACTTTAGGTGCTTTTTCTACTTCTGCCAGCAGATCAAACCCGGTTTTACCCGGCATCTGGATATCGAGGAAAATAAGATCGGGATTTAATGTCTCGATCTTTTCAATGCCATCGTCTACATTGGCAGCTTCTTCTATTACTTCAATATCAGAATGATCCTGCAATAATTTTTTTAACTCATTGCGGGCCAGTCTTTCATCATCAATAATAATTGCTTTGATAGCCATATCACGAATTTATAAATAGATGTTTAAGAATTTAATTGATACACCGGCATTTTTACAATGGCCTCTACCATACCATTTTTTGTATTTCCGATATCAAATGTAGCGTTTCCGCCAAATAGTAACTTCAGGCGGTTTCGGGTGCTGTTGATACCAAATCCATCACTATACCCGTTATTCTCACTTATCTCACCGGTATTCTGTACAATCAGCTCGTGATGGTCGTCGCGGTAATCAGAGATCACCCTGATCAATCCGCCGCATTTTTGCTTGCCAATACCATGTTTGATGGCGTTCTCTACCAGTGTTTGCAACATCATAGGGGGAACAGGCTGGTCGAGGGTATCTTCATCAATATCATATTCTACCTGCAGCCTGTCTTCAAAACGGATATATTCGAGTGCGAGGTAATCTTTTACAATACTCAGCTCCCTTTCAAGGGGTACGGTTTCCATTTTTTCGGCCTGCATGCTGCTGCGCAGGATATTACTCAGTTCTGTTATTGCCGTTCTGGCCCTTTCGGGGTTTTCATCCACCAATGCACGGATGCTGTTCAGGGCATTAAAAATAAAATGGGGATTGATATGCGATTTGATGGTCTTAAGTTCAAGCTCTTTTACCAGGCTTTCCAACCGAACCTTTTGTATCTCGGCTTTGGAGCCCAGTTCTACATAATGCCAAACATAGTATACAGCAACCCACAACAATACCAACGGGGAGTCTAAGATCAGGTTAGACAAAAACCGCTTTTCAACAGACACTTTGATCTTTGCATCGTACACCTGCAGCCATTCTACAATGGCACTGTTGGCAAGGTTAAACAAAACAATGATGCTCACAACCGTTACGGTAAGTAACCACCATTTTTGTACCTGGATAGGTGGCCGTAGTTTAAGCCTGACGATCAATTCACGTAATAAATGGGTAAATATGAGACCGAAAAGAATAGTAATGGCAAGCCTTGGATAAAGAATATGGTTGGTCTTATTCTCGAAGATGAATGCGAAGAATACCATGGCTAAGCCATAAAATAACCAGCCACCGAGCTGGCAACACCAGTATAAGGAGGATTTACTTCTCATGTTGGAACAAATATAAAATGAAACCGACCCGGAATATCTGCTAAATTTGATTAATGGCAAAAACAGCCTCTGTTTGGCATAAATTAATGTTTTGAGCCGCCGAACAATCTTTTTTATCATATGTTCTGATGTTTGCCAAGCTAACAGGTAATAGCTTATTTTTACATTTTAAACTCAGCCTGAATGCAGATCACAGCAGGACCTTTATTACAAACGATCAATCATCCCGATGATCTGAAAAAGCTTAACAGCACCCAATTACACCAGGTTTGCGATGAACTGAGGCAGTTTATCGTTGATGTGGTAAGTGTGCATGGAGGCCATTTTGCAGCCAGTCTCGGGGTAGTAGAACTGTCTGTTGCACTGCATTATGTTTACAATACCCCTTACGACCAACTGGTATGGGATGTAGGCCACCAGGCATACGGCCATAAAATATTAACCGGCCGCAGGGATAATTTTGTTACCAACCGCAAATACAAAGGCTTAAGCGGTTTCCCCAAACGCAGCGAGAGCCCCTTTGACACATTTGGCGTAGGGCATTCCTCCACTTCCATTTCGGCCGCGTTGGGTATGGCTATGGCGGCAAAATATAAAGGGGAAAACCGTAAATCTGTAGCAGTTATCGGCGATGGTTCCATGACGGCCGGTATGGCTTTCGAAGCCATGAACCATGCAGGGGTTGCTGATAGTGATGTACTGATCATCTTGAATGATAACTGCATGAGCATCGACCCCAACGTGGGGGCATTGAAAGAATATTTAACCGATATCAGCACCTCACCTACCTACAATAAAGTGAGGGATGAAATATGGAACCTGATGGGCAAACTGCCTGTTGGTAAAAAATTCAGCAGGGATATGGCCAGTAAACTGGAAGCCAGCCTGAAGAGCGTTGTAAACAAAAGCAGCAATCTTTTTGAAGCCTTGCAGATCCGGTATTTTGGACCCATTGATGGCCACAATATTTCCAAACTGGTTGATACATTGAAGGACCTGAAAAATATCCCCGGTCCTAAACTGCTGCATATTGTAACAGTAAAAGGCAAGGGCTATTCATTGGCCGAAAAAGATCAAACCAAATGGCATGCACCGGGATTATTTGATAAAGTAACCGGCGAGATATTCAGAAAAAAATCAGATACGCCACAGCCACCTAAATACCAGGATGTGTTTGGGCATACCATGATAGAGCTGGCTGAAATGAATGATAAAGTGATGGGTGTTACACCTGCCATGCCCAGCGGTTCTTCTTTAAAATTTATGATGGAAAAAATGCCGCATCGCGCTTTTGATGTGGGTATTTGCGAGCAGCATGCCGTTACCTTAAGCGCCGGATTGGCAACACAAGGGATGCGTGTATTCTGCAATATTTATTCATCCTTCATGCAAAGGGCTTACGACCAGGTAGTGCATGATGTGGCTATTCAGAAATTACCGGTAGTGTTCTGCCTCGACAGGGCCGGACTGGTTGGCGAAGATGGCCCTACCCATCATGGCTGCTATGATATTCCATACATGCGCTGCATCCCCAACATGGTGATCAGTGCACCGATGAATGAGCAGGAATTACGCAACCTGATGTACACTGCCCAGCTTGATTCAAATAAAAATCCTTTTGTGATACGCTACCCACGTGGTGAAGGTATGCTGGCAGAATGGAAAACACCATTTGAAGAACTTGCTGTTGGCAAGGGAAGAAAATTAAAAGATGGTGAGGAGATCGCTATTCTAAGCTTTGGTCATCCCGGCAATTTTGCGCAGGCGGCTATTCGTGAATTGCGGACACAGGGTATTAACCCGGCACATTACGACCTGCGCTTTGTGAAACCAATTGATGAAGACCTGTTACATGAAGCCTTTAGCAAATACAGCAAAATAGTAACCGTAGAAGACGGAACCGTAGTTGGCGGATTTGGCAGCGCCGTGCTTGAGTTCATGAACAGGAATCAATACCATGCAGATGTAACAGTACTGGGCATCCCCGACCGTTTGGTTGAACATGGCTCACCCAAAGAATTGCACAGGGAATGTGAATATGATGCACAGGGCATTGCTGATGCAGTAAGGGAATTGATGAAAGATAAAGTACGGGTAAGTTCAATAATTGCAGGCTAAGTGTTTATTGCATAAGCTTACCCTACCCTTAAATAACTAATAAAAAAGGCTCCTGATGGAGTCTTTTTTTATGCGGCAAATTAATTTAATGATGGGTCCGGATTGGGCTCCTCTTCAGTTGTATTGTCCCCAATAATGTCTGTTTCATTAACCACACCTTCTGCCTCAAGGTCTTCTTCGCGATGCTCATTCCACTCAACAATAAAATTGTTCATACCCGGCCCTACCAATAGTTTCATGAATTTCTGTTGCGATAACTCGAGCAGTGAAAGGAACAGGAAAAGAGCATGGATCCTGTCTGAGCAGACTTCGAATACTTTTTCAAACGAAACGGTTTTTTCTTTCTGCACAAAGCCGAGCATATAGTCACGGCTTCCCTCCATGGTATAATTATAACGTACAACTGTGTGAACCGGTTTATTCTGGCGCTCCTGTACACGCAGCATCACTTTTTCAAACGCCTTCATCAGTTTGAACATGGTGATGTTCTGTATCTCGGTGCCTTCAGATGCTTCTTCACCTATCTGTACTATCTCGCGCTGCAGGTTTCCTCTTTTGATCATCAGCATGCGCTCTGCTTCCATTTCGGCCATTTTTACAGCAGCCTCTTTAAAGCGTTTGTATTCGAGGATCTTGTCGATCAGTTCCTGTCTTGGATCTATCTCATTTCCATCGGCATCAATTTCTTTACGCGGCAATAACAATCTTGCCTTAATGCGCATGAGTGTGGAAACGAACAGGATAAATTCGCTGCTCAGCTCAATATTCAGTTTTTCTCCCTGGTGGATGAAATCAAGGAAATCGTTGATGATCCTGGTGATGGGGATATTGTAAATATCAAGCTCATCCCTCTCTATAAAAAACAGCAGCAGGTCGAAGGGGCCCTCAAACTGGTCTAATTTAATCTGGTAACTCACATTATTCACTGGTCAATAGCTTTAGCTGCAAAGAAAACCGAATCGGCTCTAAAATGTACGGGTATTGTGGAATAGTTATCCACCAAGTTAGTTAGGAGTTAGGAGTTTGGAGTCTGGAGTAGAAGCAAAATCAGACTCCAAACTCCTAACTCCAGACTTCTAACTTTTCCTATTCTTTCGTTTCTGTCTTTTTCAACGCGTCCCTGATCTCGGCCAGCAGTTTATCGGCATTGGAAGGCTCAGGTGGGGCTGGCGGCGCAGCAGCTTCGGTTTTCTTCATCCGGTTAATGGCTTTAATAACAAGGAACACGGAAAATGCCACCACCACAAAATCGAACAGGTTGGTGATAAACGCACCATATTTTACAACAACTTCAGCCACAGCAGGGGTAACTACTTTTCCGGCGGCGTCTTTTACGGCAGGTACGGCATCTTTGAGTACCAATACCTTATCGTTAAAGTTTACCCCGCCGGTAATCATCCCCACCAGGGGCATTATGATCCCATCCACAAAAGAGGTAACAATTTTTCCGAAAGAGGCACCCATTACAAAGGCAACGGCAATATCCACCAGGTTACCTTTCATCGCAAACTCTTTAAATTCTTTCAACATGCCCATATAGAATCGTTTTTATTGGGTTAAAATACTACAAGATATGCATTCAACAAAATAGATCAACATCTTATAATACAATAGCGCCTTTGCGCCCTTGCGCGAAAAATGCACGCAAAGGCGCAAAGGCGCGGGTTGACATACATTATTCTTATTTCTTTAATCCAGGGTATTGCATTTTTAATCCTGAAAGCAGTTTATGCAATGCCGACGCCACCAGGTATTCTTTGTACCAGTTCTGATCTGAAGGGATGATATGCCAGGGAACTTTATTGCAATTCCGAAAACAGTCTTCATACATTTTCATATAATGATCCCACAGCTTTGATTCTTCAAAATCTTTTTCGTTGTATTTCCACTGTTTCTTCGGATCCTTAATTCGCTGCTTTAACCTGAGTTGTTGTTCTTCGTGAGAAATATGGAGGTAAAATTTAAGGATATGTGTTCCGGCATGTTTGGTAAGCAAATCCTCAAAATCGTTGATGGCTTTCATTCTTTCTTTAGCCAGTTTATCGTTGCACCAATTATGAACACGGGTTACCAGAATGTCTTCATAGTGCGAGCGGTTAAAAATCTGTATGGTTCCTTTTACAGGTGTATGTGTATGGATACGCCATAAAAAATCGTGTGCCAGTTCTTCCGGTGTAGGCGCTTTGAATGCCTCCACCATTACACCCTGCGGATTCAACTTTCCGAATACGCCTCTTATCAAACCATCTTTTCCGCTCCCGTCAATACCCTGCAGTACTACAAGAACAGAATGTTTTGACTCAGCAAACAGCAGGTTTTGTAATTCATCCAGCTCAATTAAAAGATGGGCAGTTTTTGCCTTCAACTTTTCTTTGTTCAGCCCCTTTGGTGCACGGGTGCTGATCTTTGACAGACTGATAACTGGCATGGCAATTCCGTTTATCTAAAATTATTCTTTTAGTTCTGTAAAAACAGCAATTTTGGCCAAATTAACAAGGTGAGAGATAAATTAATCAATTGGATACTGTTTACTATACTGTCTGTTATTTGGGGCAGTTCATTCATTCTGATGAAAGCAGGCATGAGTAGTCTGACGCCCTATCAGGTAGCTTCCATCCGTATTTTAAGTGCCGGACTTGTATTAACGCCTTTTGCCGCAAAAGCATTACGATCAGTGCCGAGGAATAAACTGGCATTGGTAATCCTGTCTGGTTTATTAGGCAATTTTTTTCCGGCTTACCTGTTTTGTATTGCAGAAACAAAATTAGACAGCTCCCTCACGGGCATCCTTAATGCACTTACGCCTTTGTTTACTATTTTGGTTGGGATATCATTCTTCCAGCTTACAGCCAGTTGGAAAAAGATAGCAGGTGTTTTAATCGGCTTCGCCGGGCTTTGTCTTTTGGTTGCGCCATCCGGTCATTTTAGTTTTCAAAATTTCTCTTATATCCTACTTGTGCTGGCTGCCACTGTATGTTATGGTGTAAATGTGAATATGGTAGGCCGTCATATGCAGGGCGTTGGTTCATTAAACATCGCTTCGCTGGCATTTGTTTTCCTGATTATCCCTTCGCTGTCCATTCTTTATTTTAACGGATATTTTTCTTTGCCGTTGACCGAGAAACCTATACTGGCAGCTACTTTGGCTGCATTTGTGCTGGGTGTACTGGGTACGGCTGTTGCCTCTATACTTTTTTATATGCTGGTAAAAAAAGCAGGTACTTTATTTGCCTCTATGGTTACCTATGGAATCCCTTTTATTGCAGTGCTATGGGGACTTTTGTACGGAGAGCGGATAACACTCTGGGAGATAGGCTGCCTGGGAGTTATTTTGGCAGGCGTGTATATGGTGAACAGGAGGTGAGTTGGAAGTTTGGAGTCTGGAGTTGTACAATTGAACTCCAGACTCCAGACTCCAAACTCCTAACTCCAGACTAACTCTAAACCGACATCATTTCTTTTTCTTTCGCGGCAAGATGTTTATCAACCAGCGCAATATACCTGTCGGTCATTTCCTGGATACGTTTCTCGCCGTCTTTAGAAACATCTTCACTCAGTCCATCTTTTTGCAATTTTTTTACCTGCTCAATAGCATCCCGGCGGATACTGCGGATGGCCACTTTGGAATGTTCTCCCTCGCCACTTGCTTTTTTAAAAAGTTCTTTTCTTCTTTCTTCTGTTAAGGGTGGCAGAAACAGGCGTATCTGGTTGCCATCGTTTTGCGGGGTAACACCGATATTAGCCTGCATAATGGCTTTTTCTATCGGTTGCAGCATATTTTTTTCCCATGGCTGAATGCTGATGGTTCTTACATCCAGCACAGAAATATTGGCTACCTGTGCAATCGGGGTTGGAGAGCCATAATAATCAGCATTGATCCCATCGAGCATACCAGGATTGGCTTTCCCGGCCCTGATCCTGGTTAGTTCCACTTCCAGGTGACTAATCCCTTTTTGCATGCTTTCTTCCGCATCGTCAACAATCATTTGTAATTCTTCCGACATAAGATGGTTTTAAACTGGGGCGAAAATAATGAATAGTTGGGAGTTTGTAATCTGTGGATAGTGGTTCTGCCTGTTAAACCTCAAACTGTCTTATATTCGCAGCCATAAAAAACAGTGTTATGGCAAGTATCCAGGAATTGAAAAATATTTCCACCCAGATGAGGCGCGATATCGTACGTATGGTTCATGGTGTGCAAAGCGGCCACCCGGGCGGTTCTTTGGGTTGTGCCGATTTTTTAGCTGCCATTTTCTTCGAGATCATGCACCACGACAGAAATTTTAAAATGGACGGGGTAAATGAAGACCTGTTCTTTTTGTCGAACGGACATATTTCTCCTGTTTACTATTCAGCACTTGCCCGTTCCGGCTATTTTGACGTGAAGGAACTGGCCAGTTTCCGTAAGCTCAACACCCGTTTACAGGGCCACCCTACTACACACGAACATTTGCCCGGCGTTAGAATGGCCAGCGGTTCTTTGGGACAGGGAATGAGCGTTGCCATTGGTGCCGCATTAACTAAAAAACTGAATGGAGATACACACCTCGTTTTCTCTTTACATGGAGATGGAGAACTGGATGAAGGACAAAACTGGGAAGCCATTATGTTTGCCGCTCACAATAAAGTAGACAACCTGATTGCTACTATTGACTGGAACGGACAACAAATTGACGGGCCTACCAGTAAAGTGATGGGATTAGATAATCTCCGCGCTAAATTTGAAGCCTTTAACTGGACGGTATTAGAAATGAATGGTAACGATATGGATGATACTGTTGCCACACTTAATAAAGCCAAATCGCTCACAGGTCAGGGCAAACCAATCTGTATACTGATGAAAACAGAAATGGGTAAAGGCATTGATTTTATGGAAGGCACCCACGAGTGGCATGGTATTGCACCAAATGATGACCAGTTAGCCAAAGCACTGGCGCAATTGCCTGAGACCTTAGGAGATTATTAAAAGTACGAAGTTAGAAGTACGAGGTACGAACTATATATGAGCTTATCACAAGTTGTGATGAGCTCTTTTTTTTGCGACTTTGCGGCTTTGCGTGCATTCAAATTTTCTCGCAAAGGCGCAAGGGCGCAAAGAAGAAGATTAACTTTTTAAAGAGAACAATTGCAGGCTTGCTTTACGCGAAGGAATCCATGCAGCAAGGATCGCAATAAAAACAACCGTAACGGTTACAAGTATAAAATCGCCGGCCACTAATTTTACCGGGTAGTAATCAATAATAAAAGTATCGCCGCCTAATTTGATCAGGTGAAATTTTACCTGCAACCAACAAATAATGGTTGCCAATACAATACCTGCACCACCACCCAATCCTGCCAAAAGCAATCCTTCACTTAAAAAAATACGTTGCACTTTTTGTTCACTGGCACCCATCGCTTTCAATACCGCGATGTCTGTTTGTTTTTCCAGCACCAGCATAGTTAATGCACCAATCATATTAAATGCAGCCACTACCAGTATCAATGAGAGAATGCCGTAGATCACCCATTTTTCCATTTGCATAACAGCATACAAACTCTTGTTTTGCTCATAACGCGTTTCAACTGCAAACTGGTTGCCAAGTAGCAACTGAAGCCTTTTTTTTACTTTATCCGGATCGTCTGATACTTTTATTTCGATGGCGCTGTATTCGTCGGCAGTCATGCCCAGCATGTACTTTACAAAAGCGAGATTGCTGAACACATATTTATTATCAAAATCCTGCTGCACAGCAAAAGTGCCCACGGGCGTAACGGCAAATGAATTCAGTCCGTCATCCGCAATTAATTTGGCTGCCTGCCTGTTGGGTAAATAAATAACGGCAGGATACAATCCTTTTTCTACACTTAACCCCGCTGCATTTTCTATACCGGCGCCCACCACCAGTTTGGGCGCATCTATCGTACCTGTTTCAAACTTACCGCGGGGAATGTGTTTGGGGGTATTCATGTTATTGATGGAAGTATACTTCTCATCCACACCCTTAACAGAAACAATGGTTTGAAAGGCCCCATTCAATACCGCTTTTTCTTCTGCCACTAAACTGTAAACAGCAACACCTTCCGTTGCTTTGATCTGTTGTAATTGTGCCGGAGAAACATGAAAGGTTTTACCGCGTGCAGGAACGATACGCATATCAGAATAAAAATCTGAATAAAGTCCTTTCACTAAATCCTCGAAACCATTGAATACACTCAGAACAATAATTAATGCCGCACTGCCCACCGCAATGGCCACCATACTGATCCACGCAATGATATTGATGGCATTGGTAGATTTGTTAGACCTGAAATATCGCCAGGCGAAGAGAAGGTTCATGGATTGCGGATTGCGGATTGCGGATTGCGGATTGACGGATTACGGATTAGCGGATTATGCATTTTTCAATTCGCTAATTCGCCAATCCGTAATCCGCTAATTCTAATGATTATTCCTCTTGGGATTTTTTTTCGTCTCCAATTTTCTTAAAGATCTCTTCCATCTTAAACACATAATCCAGGGTATCATCATGGTAAAAATGCAATACCGGTACGCGGCGTAATTGGTGCTTTACCCTGTCGGCCAGTTCTTTTTTAATTTCCCATGCCCTCGATTCAATGGTTTTCATCACACCCTTTGGATCTTTTACCTGGAAAAGACTCAGGTAAATACGGGCTTCCAGCAGGTCGGGCGTTACTTTTACAGATGAGATGGATACCATCCCACCATCTATCATACCAAGGCCTAAGCGCCTGAAAATATCATTCAATGCTTCCTGCAAGGCACCTGCTACCTGTCTTTGACGTTTGCCCTCCTCCATATTCTAACATTTGATTGACTGCAAAATTACTTACTTTGCTCTGTTTTAAGTGTTTTATCCTTTATGAAGCGATTTTCGAGAATACTTTTTTACCTGAGAAGCCAGAAGCGGAACATAGCACTGTATGTACTGTTTAACCTGTTATCCATCGTTTTTTCATTGGTATCCCTTACCATGCTGGCCCCTTTTCTGCAGATGCTTTTTGGCAAAGAGAAGTTGTTGGATGTAAAACCCGAATGGCATTTTAATGCCAATGGTGTATTGAGTTATTTAAAATACATTATCAGCCAATTCATCCATGAACATAACGAGGTATATGCACTTGGCGCTATCTGCGTAATTATTGTGGTATCCATTTTTTTCAAAAACATGTTCACGTATTTATCGTTCAGGGTGCTGGCGCCGATGCGGAATTATGTGATGACCAAACTGCGCTCCGACCTGTATGCCAAAATTCTTGAGCTGCCTATCGGCTTCTTTACCGAGCAACGTAAGGGCGATATCATCAGCCGCATGAGTAACGATGCCAATGAAGTGGAATGGAGCGTAATGAGTACGCTGGAAGGATTGATCCGCGATCCATTAAATATCCTGATCTTCCTGGTTACATTGGTTTATATCTCTCCGGCCTTGTCATTGTTCTTATTGGTGTTACTGCCGTTAACAGGATTTATTATAGGAAGAGTTAGCCGCTCCTTAAAAAAACAATCCACTGCCTCGCAGGAACAGTTAGGTACGTTGATGTCGATACTGGATGAAACATTAGGCGGGCTGCGCGTAATCAAAGCGTTTAATGCAGAGAAGATCCTTCGCAATAAATTTTTTAATACCAACAACAACCTGAACCATATCCGTAACCGGATGAATTTCCGCAGGGACCTTGCCTCACCCATGTCTGAGTTTTTGGGTGTACTTGTCTTATCCTGCATTTTATGGTTTGGCGGCAAGCTGGTACTCAATCATGAAGCGGGCCTGGGGGCAGATAGTTTTATTACATACATATTGATCTTTACGCAGATCATCAACCCTGCCAAATCCTTATCCACGGCCTATTACAACGCACAACGCGGAAGCTCTGCCATTCAGCGGATAGAAGAAATTTTGCAGGCGCCGCTAACTGTTACAGACAAGACAGATGCAAGAATATTACCCGCATTCAATCACAGCATAGAATTTAAGAATGTTTCTTTTGCATACGAGGATAAGATCATCCTTAAAAATATCAACCTCACTATTGAAAAAGGAAAAACCATTGCCTTAGTAGGTTCTTCGGGTGCCGGCAAAAGTTCGTTGGCCGATCTGGTGCCAAGATTTCACGATGTATCGGAAGGTGAATTATTGATTGATGGTGTGAACATCAAAAACTACACACTGCATTCGGTGAGAGGCCTGATGGGCATTGTAACGCAGGAGCCTATCCTGTTTAATGATACCATCGCCAACAATATTGCACTGGGGGTTGACAATGTTACGCAGCAACAGATTGAACATGCCGCTACAGTAGCCAACGCGCTGCATTTTATCAAACAGAAAGAAGAAGGTTTTGATTCGAACATCGGCGACCGTGGAAATAAATTGAGTGGCGGTGAGAGGCAACGTTTAACCATTGCCCGCGCGGTATTAAAAAACCCGCCGATCTTAATTTTGGATGAAGCCACCTCCTCATTAGATACTGAAAGTGAAAGATTAGTACAGGATGCCATCAACAACATGATGCAGAACCGGACATCGCTGGTAATTGCACACCGCTTGTCTACCATCCGCCATGCCGATGAGATCATTGTTCTGCAAAAAGGCGAGATCGCAGAACGCGGCAGCCACGACCAGTTACTGGCACATAACGGCATTTATAAAAGATTGGTTGAGATGCAGGAAGTGAAGTAGTCATTGCGAGGAACGAAGCAATCTGTGTCCTGCATCAATAATAATCCGGATTTTATCAGCGATTTTTAAATAACCCCAGTCTTTAGGCTGGGGGAAGGAGGCGCTGAATTCAACTGGCTTTAGCCATGACTAGTTCCTGTATGCCGGGATGCCATCAAGGCTAAAGCCGGTATTAAAGTTCAGGTTTCTTCCCCATGCTGAAGCATGGGGTTATTTGTTTCACTTCATCATTCAATTTTCCCTGCTCATTTCATTATTTAAAATGCAAAAAGGCCGCAGTGATGCGGTCTGGCTATTTGAATAGCAGTTGATCTCAATCTTTATAGCCCGGATTGCGTCGTCGTTCCTCCTTGCAATGACGAAAAAGGCCGCATTGCTGCGGCCTTTGCATTATAAGGTAGTATTTTCTTATTGCTCTGATGTTGATTTCACCAATCCCAGCTTAGCTTCCAGGCTAAGAGTGGCATGGGGTACAGCGCGTAAACGGTTTTTATCGATCAGTTTGCCGGTAACGCGGCAGATGCCGTAAGTTTTGTTTTCGATACGCATCATGGCTTTTTCGAGGTGATCGATGTAAGTGATCTGCCTGCTGGCCATCTGGCTCAACTGCTCTCTTTCCATGCTCATGCTGCCATCTTCCATGGTCATATAACGGGCATCATCATTATCGCCACCCATTTCATCTTTGCGGGTAATCAGACCCTGTAAATAAGCCAGCTCTTTTTTAGCGGCCTCTAATTTTTTAGAGATCAGCTCCCTGAATTCGTTCAGGTCTGCATCGCTGTATTTTACCAGCGGATCGCCGTTATTGGCAGTTAATTCTGCTACTCTTTTTTCTAATTGTGTATATCCGGGTTTATAAGGCACACTCGACTTCGTATTGATCTTCGGTACTTTCACGTCTTTTATGGGTTCTGGTTGTTTCTTTACAGGTTTAAGTGGCGGTGCGGGTGGAAGTTTAACCTCAACCTTTGGTTTTGCCGGTGGCGCAACAGGTTTAACCGGGGCCGGGGCCACAGGTTTAGCAACTACTTTTGGTGCTGGTTTAGCTGGTACAGCCGGTTTAGCAACCGGTTTTGGCGCTACTTTTACAACCTTTGCAGGCGCTGCCGGTTTAGCGGGTGCCGCTTTTTTGGCAGGAGCCGGTGCAGCCTTTTTAGGTGCCGGCTTGGGAGCAGGTTTAGCAACCACTTTTTTAGCCGGAACAGCTTTCTTAGGCGCTGGCTTTGGAGCAGCTTTCTTGGCCGGCGCAGCTTTTTTAGGCGCAGGTTTAGGAGTAGCTTTTTTGGCCGGGGCAGCTTTCTTAGGCGCTGGCTTAGCGGCTTTCTTGGCCGGGGCCACCTTTTTCGGAGCAGGTTTCTTAGTAGGCATACAGGTTTATCCTTTTTTATTAACTACCACTTTCAACAGAATGTCATTGATTTCAACCTCAGTGCCATTCTGTGTATCTGGCACCCAATCAATGGTATCTGCCAAAATTTCGCGGCAAATATAGTCGTTATATTTAATAATAGACGGCTTCAGTTGGGGGGCCTCCTGAACAGCTACGAATATACGGTCTGTGAGTTCAAAACCGCTTTCTTTTCTGATATTTTGAATGCGATTTACAAATTCCCGGGCCTCACCCTCCATTTTAAGCTCATCTGAGAGGGTGATATCCAGGGCTACCGTTAGGCTGCCTTTACTGGCAACGCTCCAGCCGGGTATATCCTCCGCTATAATATCCACCTCCGAAAGGGTAATTATAACAGGTTCACCATCGATCGTCAGTTCATATTGGCCCTCTTTTTCAATGCGGGCAATGTCTAACTGGCTAAAATTGCCAATGGCCGCGCTTACCGATTTCATTTTGGCACCCATGCGTGTTCCCAAGGCCTTAAAATTAGCCTTGATCTTTTTGCTGATCACACCTTCTGTTTCGGTGATGTATTCCATCTCCTTCACATTCACTTCTGCCTTGATCAGGTCTTCGATCTTCTCCAGTTGCCCCTTCATCTCCAGAGTTAATACCGGGATCATCAGTTTCTGTAATGGCTGACGAACCTTGATATTTACTTTTTTACGCAGCGACAGTACCAGTGAGCAGGTATCCTGTGCCAGTTGCATCCTTTCTTCCAGCGAGGTATCGATCACAGACTCATCCGCAACAGGGAAATCTACGTGGTGAATAGAGGCAACAGTAAACTTACCCGTTGCCGCATTCAGGTTCCGGAATATCGCATCACTGAAGAATGGCGATATGGGCGCCATTAAACGCACAATGGTTTCGAGGCACTCGTATAAAGTCTGGTAAGCGCTGATCTTATCCTGCTCGTATTCTCCTTTCCAGAAACGGCGGCGGCATAAGCGAACGTACCAGTTACTCAAATGTTCATCTACAAATTCTTCAATAGCCCGCCCGGCCAGTGTTGGCTCAAAATCGTCCATGGAGCGGGTTACATTTTTGATCAATGTATTCAGGGAAGATAATATCCAACGGTCAATCTCCGGTCTTTCATTCAACGGAATGCGGGCTTCTTTAAAAGCAAACCCATCCACATTGGCATAAAGCGCGAAGAACTGGTACGTGTTATACAGTGTTCCGAAAAATTTGCGCTGCACTTCCTGTATACCGGCAAGGTCAAACTTCAGGTTATCCCATGGTGAGGCGTTGGTGATGAGGTACCATCGGGTAGCATCGGCGCCATATTTTTCAATGGTTTCAAAAGGATTTACCACGTTCCCCAAACGCTTACTCATTTTGTTACCGTCTTTATCCAGCACTAATCCGTTACTTACAACGGCTTTATAGGCCACACTGTCAAACAGCATCACGCCCAGTGCATGCAGGGTATAGAACCAGCCGCGGGTTTGGTCAACCCCTTCGGCTATAAAATCTGCGGGGAATGCTTCTCTTTTATCTATCAGGTCTTTATTCTCAAAAGGATAATGCCATTGCGCATAGGGCATGGCGCCGCTATCAAACCACACGTCAATCAGGTCGGGCACACGTTTCATGGCTTTGCCCGATTTGCTTACGAGGATAATATCATCTACAAATGGTTTATGCAGGTCGAGGATGCCTTCGTGCAGGTAATTTTTATTTACATCACCACCCAGCACTTCGTTTGCTTTTCGGATGCCTTCATTTAATTCTTCAATAGAACCGATGCAGATTTCTTCTTCCCCATCTTCTGTTCTCCAAACCGGTAATGGGGTTCCCCAATAACGGCTGCGGCTCAGGTTCCAGTCTACCATGTTTTCTAACCAGTTACCAAAACGCCCCTCGCCGGTTGATTTAGGTTTCCAGTTGATGGTCTTATTCAGTTCCACCATACGATCTTTTACAGCCGTGGTTTTGATGAACCATGCATCCAACGGATAGTATAACACAGGTTTGTCTGTTCTCCAGCAATGCGGATAACTGTGTTCGTATTTTTCTACTTTAAATGCGCGGTTTTCTTTTTTCAGTTTTACGCTGATGTCAACGTTCACATCCACATACTCTTTCTCGTCTTTATAATTCTTAACATAGCGGTTGCTGAACTCACCCAGGCCATCCAGGAATTTTCCCTGGCGGTCAACCATGGTGAGAATACCGATATTGTTTTTCTTACCCACACGATAGTCGTCTGCACCAAAAGCTGGTGCAGTGTGTACGATACCCGTACCGTCTTCGGTAGTTACAAAATCACCAACAATAACTCTGAAGGGTCTGGCGTCTGGAGTCTGGAGTCTGATGACTTCCAGAGAGTTTGCTTCATACGGCAATAATTGCTCGTATTCGCAATCTTCTATTTGCGTTCCTTTAAATGCTGTGAGTATATTCCAGGGAAGGAGCTTTGCTTTTTCATTGTATCCTTCAAAATCACCATTCTCTGCTTCTGGCTTGAAGTACTTACCCAGTAAGGCTTTGGCCAATACCACGTTTACAGGAAGATGGGTATATGGATTGAATGTTTTAACCAAAACATACTCAATATTGGGCCCAACAGTTAAGCCAAGGTTAGACGGCAATGTCCATGGAGTAGTGGTCCACGCAATAAAGAAAACCTCATCATTCAATATTCCCTGTTCATTATTCGATATTGCCTTAAACAGGAATTCGCTCTTCTCATTTCTAACCGCTTTAAACATCGCAACAGCGGAGGTGTCTTTCACATCCTTATAAGTTCCGGGCTGGTTCAGTTCATGCGAACTCAATCCGGTTCCTGCTGCAGGCGAATAAGGCTGTATGCTTACACTCTCGTACAAATATCCTTTTTTGTACAACTGGCTTAATATCCACCAGAGTGTTTCAATGTATTTGTTATCGAAAGTGATATAGGGATCATTCAGATCAACCCAATAGCCCATTTTATTGGTGAGCTCGTCCCATTTATCTTTATAGCGCAATACGGCTTCGCGGCATTTTTTGTTATATTCTTCTACCGATATTTTTTTGCCGATATCTTCTTTGGTAATGCCCAGTTCTTTCTCCACACCCAGCTCAACAGGTAAACCATGTGTGTCCCATCCGCCTTTTCGTTTTACCTGGAAACCCTGCATGGTTTTGTAGCGACAAACCATATCTTTCAATGTACGGGAGATCACGTGGTGAATGCCGGGCATACCATTAGCGCTGGGCGGTCCTTCGTAAAATACAAAAGGTTTTCTGCCCTCACGCAATGAAACACTTTTTTCAAAAGCCTGTTCTTTGCTCCATTTGGCCAATATTTCCTGTTCTATTGCCGGGAGGTTGAGCCCGGAAAATTCTGGATATTTAACGCTCATAGCCTGAAATCGCTTGAAATGTACTGCCCGACTGATCTTAGGCGGGTTTTTAAGGCTGCGAAGGTAGGAAATATTGAGATGTGAAAGGCATGGGTGAATTGTGAATGGGCAATGGTGAATCTGGCTTGCCGGGCAATCATTCACCATTCACCATTCCCATTCACAATTGCCTATTTACCGGCTGCTTGAGCGTTCAGGCCGCTTTAGCGTCCCGACCGCATAGCAGCTTCACTGCTGACTATTTCTGATTAATTTATATATACGTATTGCACTCATTAACAATATAATAAACAATGTAAGCCCAATCAATCCCCACACCATACTGATACTGGATTTAACCACCACCAGCATTACAATGGCTATCAGCAGAATGGTTGCCACTTCGTTCCAGATCCGGAGCTGCTGGGAAGAATATTTGAAAATACCATTCAGTTCCTGTTTTACAATTATCTGTAGCGACCAGTGGTAGGCATAAAGAAAGACTACAAAAATCAGTTTGATCAGCAGCCATCTGCCCTCCGGGGCAAAAACAATGGTGTACCAGCCCGCTTCAAACATAACAACTGTTCCGAATATGAGTGTGAGAATAGCAGATGGCCAGGTAATGCCATACCAAAGCCTTTTCATCATGATCATAAACTGGTTTCGGAGAATGGTTTTCTCAGGCTCAGATTTTTCTCCTGCCTCGGTTGCATAGATGAAGAAACGCGGCATATAAAACAATCCGGCAAACCAGGTAACAACAAAGATGATATGGAGGGCTTTCAGGTATAGAGACATGTGAGTAAATTAGAAATTAAAGATCAGAAAATAAAAATTCCTCTTCTTTTGCGGCTTCCTGACCTCAGGTGTTAGAAAGTTGGAAGAAGCTTGCTGAAGATCATCTTTTTTTGCCACAGAAGGCACAGAATAACACAGAAACTATCTGTGAAAATCTGTGTCTTCTGTGGCAATGTATTTCTTCATAACAGTTGTTTACAATTCAATTTTCTTTATCAATTCATCACTGCCATTTCCATAGGCTTCAACCCATTTAGACAAAGTTGCAACCCATAAAGGATGTGTATTCAAACAGGGGATCATGTGGTACGATTCACCACCGGCATGCATAAAAGTTTCTTTGCCACGTTCGGCAATTTCTTCCAGTGTTTCAAGGCAATCGCTTACAAACGCTGGGCAGATCACCAGTAATTTTTTAATTCCTTCTTTGGGCATCTCCTCCAAATGTATATCAGTAAAGGGTTGCAGCCATCCTTTGCCTAATCGCGACTGGAACGAAATGCTGAACTTGTTTGATGGGATATTTAATTTCTCTGTAACCAATCGCGTTGTTGTAAACACCTGGTGCCGGTAACAGGTAGCATGTGCGGGGGAAGCTGTTTCGCAACAATTATTTACCTGCAGGCAATGACAACCCGTTGTATCGCTTTTGCGGATATGCCGTTCAGGGATACCATGATAGCTGAATAATATATGATCATACTCTTTGGCCAGCCACGGTTCTATGCTGGCAGCTAATGCCTGTATGTAATCAGGCTCATTATAAAACGGTTTAAGAACAGAAAGTTTGAAAGGATATTTTTTCTGTTCATACTGCTCCTTCGCATATTCAACAGCCGTTTCGTAACTGCTCATCGCATAATGAGGGTATAACGGAACAAGGATCACTTCATCAAGACCGGGATATTGCTGCAACAACTGTTCGTAAGCTTCTTGGGGGGATGGGCTTCCATAACGCATAGCCACTGCCACAGGTTCTTTTACCTGCTGCTGAAGTGACTGCTGCAACTGCCTGGTAAGTACGATCAGGGGCGAGCCATCTTTTGTCCAGATGGTCTTATATGCCTCAGCCGATTTAGGTGCACGAAACGGAACAATGATGCCTCTTACCAGCAGGGCGCGGGCAATAAAAGGAATATCTATCACACGCCCATCCATTAAAAACTCATTCAGGTATTTTCGTACATCCCTTACTGCTGTTGAGTCTGGCGAGCCCAGGTTCATTAATAACACTGCTTTAAGCGACTGTGGCATAGTTGTTGAATTGTGTGTGCAAATGTAAAGTAACAATCATCATCCCTTCAAAGTTGCCGGTATGATTATTCGCATAGGTTGTTGAAAGAAGGCAGCGAAATGCAGTGATATGACTGTTTTTACAATGCAATGACAAAACGTGACAGAGAAATGACAATCGAATGACGAATCTCATGTTTTAAAAGAACCCGTGAAGGATACCTTTGTAACGTTATTAGAAAATGACAAAAAGCAGCAGTTAGCATGGAGATCAATCAATTTTTTGTAGCAGGGATCAACTATAAGAAAACAGACGCGGCCATCCGCGGCGAGTTTGCTATTAATGCTGATCAGTATGCTTCTATTTTACAAAAAGCTGCTGCTGCGGGTTTACAGGAACTGTTTATTTTAAGTACCTGTAACCGGACAGAAATCTACGGCCTTGCTCCTGATGTGAACACACTGATTAACCTGCTTTGCAGTGAAACAGTGGGCGATGCAGATACTTTCCGCCAATTATGTTATATCAAAAATGCGGATGAAGCCATTCAGCACATTTTTGCGGTTGGTGCCGGTTTAGATTCACAGATCCTGGGCGATTATGAGATTGTAGGACAAATGAAGCTTGCTGTAAAATTTGCGAGAGAGAAAGGATTTATAGGTGCGTTTACTGAACGTTTATTCAATACTGTTTTACAGGCATCCAAGGCAATCAAGAATACCACATCACTGAGCGATGGAACTATCTCTGTTTCGTTTGCCGCCATCCAGTTTCTGAAAGAACAGTTTACAGATACCCATAATAAAAAAATTGTGTTGCTGGGCACCGGTAAAATTGGCCGCAATACCTGTAAGAACCTTGTTGATTATCTCGATACAAAAGATATAACCCTCATTAACAGAACAGAAGAAAAAGCTGTTTTATTAGCCAATGAGCTGGGCTTGAAAACAGCGGCTTTTGATGAACTGGGCAAAGAAGTGAGTGAAGCGGATATTGTTATCGTGGCCACCCATTCCGATAAAGCTGTAATCACCCGCGAAAGTCTTTTACATAGTGGCGCAAAAGTACTGATCGACCTCTCTATCCCCAATAATATAGAACCTTCTGTTAATACCCTGGCGCATATTAAACTGGCCAATGTGGATGATCTGTCTATGATCAATGACAAAACCCTGAGATTACGCCAGGCAGAAGTACCTAAAGCTTTACAGATCATTGATACCCATTTTGCTGAATTCAGGGAATGGTTTATCCTGCGCCGCCATGTACCGGTATTAAGAGCGGTAAAACAGAAATTACACGACATGCACTCCTGCAGCATGTTTACAGCGTATACCAATACCACCATCGTTGATTCTGCCGCCATACAAAAAGTAGTAAATACAGTAGCAGTAAAAATGCGCACACAACATCAGCCAGGATGTTACTATATTGAGGCGATCAATGATTTTATGACCATCAGCATTAACTAGCCATGAACAAGGTTTTAAGAATAGGCACCCGCGAGAGCCAACTGGCTGTCTGGCAAGCCACTTTAGTGCAGGAACAATTACAGCAACAAGGTATTGCCAGCGAACTGGTATATATAAAAAGCGATGGAGACGTTGACCTGGTAACACCTTTATACGAGATTGGTGTACAGGGCATTTTTACCAAAACACTTGATGCCGCTTTATTAAGTAAACGGATAGACCTGGCTGTTCATTCCATGAAAGATGTGCCAACGTTATTAGCCAAAGGAATTGCACAGGCAGCAGTTTTGGAGCGCGCATCGTATAAGGATATTCTTGTTTTTACAAAAGAAGAAACCACCCTTTTCAATAGCCTGGGTTATAAGAACGGCGAGTGGGCATCCATGCATAAAAACGGATCACCACAAACACCACTCACCATCGCTACCAGCAGTATCCGCCGCAAAGCGCAATGGCTGAACCGTTATCCTAATCATACACTGGAAAACCTGCGGGGCAATGTAAACACACGCTTACGCAAAGTAGAAGCGAGCAAATGGCACGGTGCTATTTTTGCTGCAGCAGGATTAGAACGCATTGGTTTACGGCCCGAAAAATCTATTGAACTGGATTGGATGTTGCCAGCTCCTGCCCAGGGCGCTATCATGGTTGTTTGCAGGGAAGAAGACCTGTTAACCAGAGAATGTTGCGCCATTCTTAACGACCCTGCAACAGAACTATGCACTAAAATTGAAAGAGACTTTCTGCGGATATTATTAGGCGGATGCGCCACACCCATCAGTGCTTTGGCCGAATGGAAGAATGGCAATGTTACTTTCAGGGGAAATATCCTGTCTGTTGACGGGAAGGAAAAACTGGAAGTATCTTTTCATCAGCCTGCATTGCAAAGCGAAGATCTTGGCATTAAGGCAGCCAATCAATTATTGGAAAAAGGAGCAGATAAAATAGTAAGCACTATCAGAAATGCCGGAGCATAAAATACATATACTGAGTACAAGGCCGGTTGAACAGTTACAGGTGGAAAAAGCCCGCCGAAAAGGTATTGAGCTGGATGTATTGTCGTTTATAGAAACAGAAGCTGTTCAGAATATAGAGATACAACAGGAAATTGAATGGGCTTCTGTACAGCAGGCAACAGTAGCATTTACCAGCATGAATGCTGTAATTGCAGTGATTGAAATGCTGGATGGCTATGTTCCCGACTGGAGTATTTACTGCCTGGGGTTTAAAACAAAACAATTAGTTGCTGAGTATTTTGGAGAACAGTCTATTTCGGGCACCGCAGAAAGCGCGTCTGAATTGGCAAACGAAATCATTGAGAACGAAGCTCCTGAAGAACTGATCTTTTTTTGCGGTAACCTACGCAGGGATGAATTGCCCGATATACTCAACAAACACCATATCTCAGTAAATGAGATCGTGGTGTATGAAACCCGTGCCATTCATCACAAGGTTGACAAAGCGTATGATGCGGTTTTGTTCTTTAGTCCGAGTGCAGTAGAAAGTTTTTTCAGTAATAACAAATTACCTGCACACACAATTGTTTTCGTTATTGGCAACACCACAAACAAAGCCGTTCTTAAATACTGCCACAACAGGATCATTGTAAGTAAATTGCCGGGAAAGGAAGAGCTGATTGAGGAAGCGATAGCGTTTTTTAAATGAGCGGGGGAGTGTGAATGGGCAATGGTGAATGGTGAATAAACAGATTAACGGGACACAACTTTTTAAACATATAAATGAAATGTGATTGGGAAAGATGAATAACATCGGATATCGTTCTGCCTTATTCACCATTCACCATTCACCATTCACAAAAAGGCCATGTTACAAAACGATCTACTACTAAGAACCCTACGGGGCCAGCAAACAGAAAGAACACCTGTATGGATGATGCGCCAGGCTGGCCGTTATCTTCCCCAGTACATGGTGTTGAGAGAAAAGTATGGCTTCTTTGAACGTTGCCAAACACCGGAACTGGCATGTGAGATCACTATTCAGCCTGTTGATATTGTGGGGGTGGATGCTGCAATTTTATTTTCCGATATTTTGGTAGTGCCACAAGCCATGGGTCTGGAAGTGCAGTTAGTAGAAAGCAAAGGACCATTCTTACCTGATCCTGTTAAAACATTGAAAGACCTTGACCGTGTTCGTGTTCCGGATGTGCATGAAACATTAGGCTATGTTTTTGTTGCCATCAAACTCATCAAACAGGAACTGAACGGCCGTGTGCCGTTGATTGGTTTTGCAGGAGCACCATGGACATTGTTATGTTACATGGTACAGGGCAAGGGATCTAAAACATTTGATGAGGCAAAAGCCTTCTGCTTTACACAACCCGAACTGGCCCACCGTTTATTACAGATGATCACAGATACTACTATTGCTTATCTGCAGGCACAGGCAACAGCCGGTGCAGATACTGTACAAATATTTGATAGCTGGGGCGGGCTGTTAGGTCCGGATGATTTTGAGAATTTTTCATTGCAATACATCAGGCAGATCGTTGCTGCACTTAAAGACAAAGTACCCACCATTATTTTTGCAAAAGGCGCATGGCATAGTTTAGATTCAATGGCAGCAACTGGTGCGCAGGGATTGGGGATTGACTGGTGCATTAAACCACAAATGGCCAGGCAGTTTGCAGGTAATCATGTTACCCTGCAGGGAAATTTTGATCCTGTTAAATTGTTAGCACCCATACCAACCATAAAAAAAGAGGTGACTGCTATGCTGGATGCATTTGGTCCCGGCCATCATATTGCCAATCTTGGTCACGGCATTTTGCCTAATGTACCGGTAGATCATGCACGGGCTTTTGTTGATGCTGTAAAAGAATACAAACACAAACAATAAAATCCATTCACTCACTACTCACCACTCACGATGACCAGCATCAAAACACAATGGATCAGTTTTATTCACCAGTTGCAGGATGATATCTGCGCTGCGTTGGAGTTGTGTGATGGTAAAGCAAAGTTTGTAGAAGACCTTTGGGAAAGGCCCGAAGGCGGCGGTGGCAAAACAAGGGTGATCAGCCATGGCGCTGTTTTTGAAAAAGGAGGCGTTAACACTTCTGTGGTTTTTGGAAAAGTAACAGACACCATGCGCTCGCAATTAAAAATAAATGGCGATCAGTGGTTTGCCTGTGGCATGAGCATCGTGATACATCCGTTCAATCCATTTGTTCCAACTGTGCACTGCAACTACCGCATGTTTGAATTATATAATGAACAGGGTGAGGTAACAGACAGATGGTTTGGCGGCGGTACAGATCTTACGCCTTATTACCTGTTTGAAGAAGACGCAAAATATTTTCATCAGACCTATCAAACAGTCTGCGATCAATTTGACAAAAATTTCTATTCAACATTCAAAGTAGAATGTGATAATTATTTTGTGAACCGTCACCGCAACAACGAACGGAGAGGTATTGGCGGGATATTTTATGATCACCAGCGCCCCAATGCAGAAAAGGATGTACAGTTCTGGATGAATTTCAGCAAAGCCTGTTGCTATGCCTTTATAGATGCGTATATTCCCATTGCAGAAAAAAGAAAAGAAACCCCTTTTACCCCTGCAAACAAATATTGGCAGGAGATCAGGAGAGGGCGATATACTGAGTTTAATCTGGTACACGACAGGGGCACTATTTTTGGCCTGAAAACAAATGGCCGTACAGAAAGTATTTTAATGAGCTTACCGCCTACCGTGCGGTTCGATTATAATTACCAACCCGGAGAAGGAACGCCAGAAGCAGCATTATTAGATGCCTGCCTGCATCCTAAAAACTGGGTAAACTAAATTCATTACTCATGTACCTGCAAAGAAGAAACAGGATACTCCGTCAAACACCCGCTATCCGCTCACTTGTGGCCGAAACCATTTTACGTCCAGGTGATTTTATTGCGCCTTTGTTCATTGATGAAGGGCAAAACACAGAAATCGAAATCGCCTCCATGCAGGGCTATTACCGCCGCAGCCTCGATCTAACAATTAAAGAAGTAAAAGAGTTATGGTTGATGGGTATTAAATGCATATTGATCTTCATCAAATGCAAAGACGAGTGGAAAGACAATACAGGCAAAGAAGCATGGAATAAAAACGGGTTGATGCAAAGAAGCATCAAAGCCATTAAAGATGCTGTTCCTGAAATGGTGGTGATGACCGATGTGGCCCTCGATCCCTATTCATCTTACGGCCATGATGGAATTGTAAAAGATGGTGAGATAGTTAATGATGAAACCGTTGAAGCGCTTGTGAAGATGAGTGTCAGTCATGCGCAGGCAGGCGCCGATTTTGTTGCACCCAGCGATATGATGGATGGCCGCATCGGCGCCATCCGCAATGGACTGGAAGAAAATGGTTTCACCAAAACAGGCATTATGAGTTACAGTGCCAAATATGCATCCTGCTTTTACGGGCCATTCAGGGATGCACTGGATAGTGCACCGGGATTTGGTGATAAGAAGACTTACCAGATGGATTATGCCAACCGCACAGAAGCCATCAAAGAAACACTGATGGATATTGAAGAAGGTGCAGATATTGTAATGGTAAAACCGGCAATGGCTTATCTCGATATTATCCGTGAAATAAAAAATGTGGTGGAAGTTCCGGTAAGTGCCTATCATGTAAGCGGTGAATATGCCATGATAAAAGCCGCCGCAAAAATGGGCTGGCTGGATGAAAACAAAGCGATCATTGAAAGTCTTACATCCATCAAAAGAGCAGGCGCCGACTTAATCGCAACCTATTTTGCGAAAGACGCGGTGAAGTTGATTGGGTAGGTATTTATACCTGATTTTATAAAAGATTAAAACGGTTTTTTGTGAATGGGCAATAGTGAATGGTGAATATTGTTTTATTTGGATTTGGATTGCACAATTCAATTACTAAATAAATTTTATTATGTTCCTTTCACTAAATCACCAAAGGCTTGATGTTTATGAAATATCCAGGTTGTTTGTTCATGAATGTTATAAATTAACAAACCGGTTGCCGACCGAAGAAAGATTTGGGATGATCTCTCAAATCAGAAGAGCAGCATTATCCGTTCATTTAAACATTGCTGAAGGTGCTTCAAGAAAATCTGAAGCTGAGAGAAAGAGATATTACGAAATAGCAAGAGGGTCTGTTATAGAGATTGATGCTGCTCTTGATATTGCTAAAGAATTAACTTATTTAGATATAGAGAAAATTGAGACACTTGGAAAATTAATGGTAACATCTTTCAAGCTCTTATCAGGAATGATAGACTCAAAAAAATAAATTGCCCATTTCACAATTCACCATTCACAACACCATGTACGAAAAAAGCAAACAACTCTTCGAACGCGCACAACAATCCATCCCGGGTGGCGTAAACTCTCCGGTTCGCGCTTTTAAAAGTGTGGGCGGAACGCCCTTGTTCATCGAAAAAGCAAAGGGGGCTTATTTGTATGATGCAGATGACAATCAATACATCGACTATATTGCATCATGGGGACCAATGATACTTGGCCATGCCTATGAACCCGTAGTAAAAGCCATACAGGAAAAAGTAACACTGTCTACTTCTTATGGCGCCCCAACCTTATTGGAAACAGAGATGGCCGAGCTGATAAAAAGTATGGCTCCCAATATTGATCTGGTGAGAATGGTGAGCAGCGGCACCGAAGCCTGCATGAGTGCCATTCGATTGGCAAGAGGTTATACAGGCAAAAATAAATTCATCAAATTCGAAGGATGTTATCATGGCCATGCAGATGCTTTTCTCGTAAAAGCGGGTAGCGGACTGGCTACTTTTAATATTCAAACCGTACCAGGTGTTACCGGCGGTGTTTCAAACGATACATTAACCTGTGCCTTTAACGATCTGGAGGCAGTAGAACAACTGGTAAAAGAAAATAGAAACGAGATAGCCGCTATCATTACAGAACCCGTTGTTGGTAATATGGGTTGTATTTTACCCGAGCCGGGCTTCCTGGAAGGCCTGCGGAAGATCTGCGACAGGGAATCTATTCTACTCATTTTTGATGAAGTGATGACGGGTTTCCGTCTTGCCCCGGGCGGTGCGCAGGAACGTTTACATATTGATGCCGACCTGTTAACCTATGGCAAAGTGATCGGCGGTGGTATGCCCGTTGGCGCTTTTGGCGGCAGGAAAGAGATCATGGAAAAAATTGCCCCGCTGGGTAATGTGTACCAAGCAGGCACCTTAAGCGGTAACCCGATAGCAATGATTGCAGGATACACGATGCTGTCAACATTAAACAATAACAAAAACATTTTTACTGAACTCGATCAAAAAACAGCTTACCTGCATGCCGGTTTAGAAAAAGCATTGCAGGCTGTGGGCATCCCTTTTGTTATTAACCGGATGGGATCTATGATCAGTCTGCATTTCAGCGATCATGCCGTAAATAATTTTGCCGCCGCCGCATCTGCCAATAACCAGTTGTTCAGCAAGTATTTTCATGCCATGCTTAAAAGAGGCGTGTACTTACCCCCCTCTGCTTTTGAAAGCTGGTTCCTGAACAATGCACTTACATACGATGATCTCGATAAAACAATCCACGCGTCTGAGGAAAGTTTGAAAGAAATCTTGTCGTGAGTAGTCAGTAGTTAGTGGAGAGTGGTGAGTAGTGTGAACAAAGGCTATTTAAAATAGCCGGAACTGAATATCCACTACAACTCACTCACAACTGACCACTCACGATTCATGACTCACGACTCACGATTGACAATTCACGCTTATCTTTATCTTATGAAAATCGTTTTCTTCTCCGCACAGCCTTACGATAAAATATTTTTTAACCGTTACAACGACAGTCTGGGTTTTGAATTGCAATACCTGGAAGCACGGTTAACAGAACAAACCCTGAAACTGGTTGACGGCGCCGAAGCTGTTTGCGTTTTTGTAAACGATAAAGTAACGGCACCCGTTTGTAAGCAACTGGCAGAAAACGGGGTAAAGATCATTGCGCTGCGCTGTGCAGGTTTTAATAATGTAGATCTTGAAGCGGCTAAAAAATATGGATTAAAAGTTTGCCGTGTACCAGCCTACTCACCCGAAGCAGTGGCCGAACATGCGCTTGCACTCATACTTACCTTAAACCGAAAAACACATAAAGCCTATAACCGCGTTCGGGAACAGAACTTTTCGCTGAACGGATTATTGGGATTTAACCTGCACGGTAAAACAGTAGGTGTAGTGGGTACGGGAAATATTGGCAAAGCTTTTTGCCGCATCATGCTCGGACTGGGCTGCAAAGTGCTGGCTTTTGATCTGATTGCCAATAAGGAGCTTGAGGCATTAGGGGTAACCTATCACCCTTTGCAGGAAGTATTTAAAGCAGATATTATTTCGCTGCACTGCCCGCTTAACAGCCAAACCCAACACCTGATCAATGATGATACCATTGGTATGATGAAAAAAGGGGTGATGCTGATCAATACCAGCCGGGGTGGGTTGATTGAGACAAAAGCGGCCATTAACGGCCTCAAATCTGGGCAAATAGCCCATCTCGGAATTGATGTGTATGAGCAGGAAGAACACCTTTTTTTCAGGGATCTTTCCTCCACAGTAATCCAGGACGATGAAATTCAACGTCTTATGAGCTTCCCCAATGTACTGATCACCGCGCACCAGGCCTTTTTCACCGATGAGGCCCTGAGTCAGATTGCTACCACTACGTTAAATAGTGTGCAGCAATTATTAAAAAACGGTAATTTGACCAATCAGGCAGCGTTATTAGTATAATTTTTATCTGATATTCGTATAGTAGAGCAGACAGAACCTACTAACACTTTATCCATGAAGAACTCAACCCTACGGATTGCCATCATTTTTTCGGCTTTTTGCCTGATTATGGCATGCAAAAAAGAATTGAGTATTGAAAGAGGCGGATTTAGCGGTGCGGCCCAGGGAGAATTGGTTGATTCTCTCGGCAACTGTAAGTCTTCTATTATACATGGAGAATACCATGTAGACAGTGAATTAGTTAAAACCAATCATTACGCCCTCATTAATGTAAACTTTACTGCACAGGGTAAATACAAGATCTATACAGATACCGTAAATGGTATGTGGTTTATCGATTCCGGTTTTGCGGTAAGCACCGGGGCATCTGTGGTCAAATTAAAAGGTTACGGAAAACCAATACTGCCCAAGACCACCAATTTCATTATTTATTTTAATAACAATGTTTGTTCGTTTTCAGTAAGTGTAGATGGCAGCGTTAGCGGAGGAAGTGGTGGCGGTGATTATTTCCCAATGAAACCGGGTTCTACCTGGACCTACCAGTATATTCCTAAAATTAATGCGTTAGACACTTTTAAGGTAACCGTAGCGCCCGGTCAGATCACAATAGATACGCTAACCTATGCGCAATTCGGAACATCTCAGTTGGATACATTTTATTTTGCCAAAGGCAGTCACGATACCTATTATACCCTGAGTACTGTTGACTTTGATTATACATTACTGTTCGATTCTATTCCAAGCTCCTTTATCACTTATCCGTTCCTCAAAGTGAATGCAAATGTGGGCGACACCTGGGAAAGCGGTGAGTACGGTACTGTAAAATTAGGAACTGGCGCTGCCGCAGAATATGGCAAGGCGAAAGCTGTCTTTACCATTGCTTCAAAAAATACGGATCCTTACACTATTGGCGGCAAAACATATCAGAATGTGATCAGTGTTAAAAGAGAGATCCGTTTCCTGCCCAATGGCGGAACTTATCGAACAATAATGGATGGTAACTCTTATTACGCCAAAGGTTATGGACTGATAGATCAGGTAATCAAAACCACTCCAACACAAAACGTTTCATTAATCAGAACACCTACAATATTTTAAACAGGAAGGACATCAGAATATCTGGTTCTTATCGTTTACTAATGTATCTGTTTCAATTGTATGATGTTCTTCTTCCAGTTGTTTTTTAAAGAACCTGTTCTGGAAAATAAGAATAATAATTACCCCTGTTGAGATAGAGGCATCCGCAATATTGAACACCGGACGGAAAAATTCAAAATCATCTCCACCCACAAATGGCACCCATGATGGGTAATGCGCATTGGTGATAACAGGGAAATACAGCATATCTACCACCTTGCCATGCAACAGTCCGGCATAACCGCCACCGGGTGGCAGAAACCTTGCGATATTTAATGAGAAAGGATTGCTTTGTTCAAATAATAAACCATACACTAAGCTATCAATCAAATTACCCAGGGCACCGGCGTAAATAAGGGCAGCACAAACAATAAATCCTCTATGATAGTGTTTGCGGATAAAATCTTTCAGTAAAAAACTACCCCAGATAACAGCCACCAGCCTGAACAGCGTAAGTGCTATCTTACCAAACCCACCGCCAAATTTCCAGCCCCATGCCATGCCTTCATTTTCTACAAAATGCAGGCGGAACCAGTTGCCCAATATCTTATGCTCTTCCCCTGCAAAATAATGCAGCTTGATGTAGAACTTCAGGGCCTGGTCGGCAAAGATGACCAACAGGATAATAAATATGACTTGTCTTGCTTTCACTGCCAAGGTTTTTATGGTGGGCAAAGATAGGATTTGGGCGTTACAGGTGCGAGATCTTGTAAAAAGTTTAGCAAATGGCACTGATTTGCCTGCCGGGCTGGCGGAGAATACAGACTGGCACAGAGATATTATTCCTCCATATACACCCGCTTTACTCGCTGGCTGATGCCGGTCATGATCTCATACGGAATGGTGCCGGCCCATTTAGCCAGTTGCTGAACGGGTAAATATTTGCCAAATATTTCAACCGTATCACCTTCTTTCACCCCGGGTATACCTGTTACATCTATCATAGCCATATCCATGCATACATGGCCGGCAACAGGTGCCAGTTGGCCATTTATATACATACTCCCCACCCCATTGCCAAACCGCCTGTCGTAACCATCTGCATAGCCAATACGTACCGTTGCAATCATACTATCTTTTGTTACAAGGCCTTTACGCCCATACCCAATCGTATCACCCGCTTTTACTTTCCTTATTTGTGCAATGGTTGATTTAAGTGTGATAACTGTTTCGAGCGATGTGACGGAACTTTCAACGCTGTTAACCCCATACAGGCCAATGCCCAGCCTAACCATATCAAACTGGTATTCCGGCTTACGGAAAATGGCTGCTGAGTTGGCGATATGCCGGATAAACGAATAGCCCAGTTCCTGCTGCATTACCATGCCCGCTTCTTCAAATATATTGATCTGTTGTTCTGTGAACCCATCGTGCACTGCAGATTCGCTTGCTACCAAATGACTGAATACCGATTTAACAGCCATCGTATGATGCTGTTTTAATAAGCCGGCCAAAGCAGTTGCATCGCTTATTTCAAAACCCAGGCGGTTCATCCCCGTATTGAATTTGATATGCACCGGGAAAGTTTGTATACCCTGCTGGTTGAGGTAGGTATGAAAAGCATGATAAATAGGAAAAGAATAGATCTCCGGCTCAAGGTCAAATGTTGCCAGTGCCTCAAAACTTGCTTCATCAGGGTTCATCACCATAATAGGCAGACTGATACCGGTTTTGCGAAGCTCCACTCCTTCATCGGCATACGCAACTGCGAGGTAATCTACTTTATGAAACTGTAAGATCCTTGCCACTTCTGCACTTCCGCTTCCGTAACTGAAAGCTTTTACCATGGCCATCAGTTTGGTATCCGGCCTCAAATGCTTCTGGTATTCTTTGAGATTATGCACCATGGCAGAGAGATTGATCTCCATCACCGTTTGGTGCACTTTCTGTTCCAGCCAGTTGGATATCCGTTCAAACTCAAATACACGGGCACCTTTCAACAAAATATATTCGTCTTTAAACTGGTGCGTACTTGCCTGTTGCAAAAAATCTTCTGTAGTATGATAAAATGATACCGCCACCGGTTTGCGGCCGGGCTCACTGCTTACCTCTGTAAATATTGATTGATGTTTTGTGATAGCGGAACCGATACCAATCAATCTGTCAATACCCCTCGCATGCACCTGTTCGGCAATAGCCCTGTACAAATATTCTTCCTGCCTGCCCGACTGAAGCATATCAGAAAGGATCAGGGTGGTATGTTGTTTACCCGCCTGTTGCTTCAGGTAATCAACCGCAAGATCAAGTGATGCAAGATCATTGCTGTAACTGTCGTTGAGCAGGTAACAGTTGTTTACCGCTTTCTTTAACTGCATCCGCATTTCAACCGGCTCTAATTGTAACATGCGTTCACTAATTACGGCCGGTGCATACCCCATCTGCAATAAAACAGACCAGCAGGTGATCGCATTCTCAACAGCTATTTTATCAGTGAAAGGAATGGAAATGGAAATTTCTTTGTCCTGATAGATAGCCCTAATACAGGTATGCTGTTGTTGCTTTTCTTCTGATATGATCCGCAGTGTGGCGTCCGTTTCCCTGCTCCAGCTAAAGAACTGTGTTCCTTTTTGGAAGAGGTCAGTATATGTGGTATCGGGGGTTGGTCTTTGGTCTTTGGTCTTTGGTCTTTGGTCAGGGGCAACTGTTGATCGCAATGTATCGGGGCTAAATACCAAAGAAGCAGCATTTTTAAACAGCAATGCTTTTTCAGTTGCCTTTTGCCTGTTGTCTGCAAAACCCTCACTATGCGCATCGGCTAGGTTGGTAAATACGCCAATAGTGGGTTGGATCATTTCTGCCAGATGTTTCATTTCTCCAACGGTTGAAATGCCGGCTTCAAAAATACCCAGTGTATGTTCTGCATTCATCTGCCACACACTTAACGGAACACCGATTTGCGAATTATAACTGCGCGGACTGCGAACGATATGATATTCTTTTTGCAATAACTGGTACAACCATTCTTTTACAATGGTTTTGCCATTGCTCCCTGTAATACCAATAACAGGAATCGTAAACTGTTTCCTGTGCCATGCCGCCAGTTGCTGCAAAGCAGCCAACACATCAGGTACGTGCAAAAATGTTGCACCGGAAAAATCTTTGCCCTCAAAATCTTTTTTTACCACAAAATGGCGGACACCTCTTTCATATACTTCTTTGATGAATTGGTGCCCATCCCTTCTTGGTCCGCTAATAGCAAAGAATAATGAGGTTTGTGGGAATACAATTTTCCGGCTGTCGATCAGCAGGTAGTCGATTACAGAACTATCTGTAACCTTATCTTCAGCCTGAATAATCCCGGCGATATGTTTAATGGAATAAGTCAATGGTACAGGTTAAATTAAACGGACCCGTCGTTTACATCTTTAGGGGTGCCTTTTTTATTTACAAAAATGGAATAAAAAACAGAGCCTGAGATACACAGTAAAATGATGCCTAACGATAAAAATACCTGTGTAGATTTATCAATCCATTGGTTCAGGTAATGTTCTCCCAGCATTTTGGCGCCGATAAAGATCAATACAATGGCAATGCCCTGCTGCAGGTATTCAAATTTGGTAACAGCGCCACGCAACAGGAAGAATAATGACCGCAGGCCAAGTACTGCAAAGATGTTTGATGTATAAATTACCAATGGGTCTTTTGAGATCCCCATCACAGCCGGAATGGAATCAAGCGCAAATACAAGATCAATAGCTGCCAGCAAAACGATCACAACAAACAATGAAGTATAAGCAGGCCTTCCGTTTTCACGAATGATGTATCTGCCGTCTCCGTCATGGTTAACTAAGGGAAGAAATTTTTTCAGAAAATGATACACTTTTGAATCGTGCGGGTCAAATTCTTCCTCCTCATTTGAGGTGAACATTTTATATCCTGTGTACAGAAGAAATATACCAAACAGGTAAAGTATCCATGAAAATTTGGCTACTAATGCCACACCTGCTGTTATAAATATGACCCTGAAAACAATGGCCATCAATATACCCAGCAAGAGTACCCGGGGGTAAAATTTTTCTTTCACATTAAACGCAGTGAAGATGAGGATGAATACAAAAATATTATCAATACTCAGGCTCCACTCCATCAGGTAAGCACTCAGAAATTCGAAAGCTAATTGCGGACCGGTAACTGCAACAGTTGAGGTGTTTTCAGCAGCAAGGCTTGGGCCTTCTATCCATATAAAAACAAAAAACAATAATGCCAGCGCTACCCAGAAAAATGTTTGGTACAAGGCCTGCTTGATTGTAATAGACTGGTTCTTTTTACTAAGCAGACCCAGGTCAAACACCAACGCAATGATTAATACGATGCCGAAAACCAAGTAAACAATCTGGTGGGCGCTCATGGGGCTAATTTGTTATTAAAGATAGCCAGGCTGGCTTTCTAAAAATAATTCGATTTTTTTGCCACAGAAGGCACAGACGTACACAGACTTTTTTGTGCCAATCTGTGCCTTCTGTGGCTATCATAACTTTTATTTACGCTTCATATTTCCTTTTCCGTTGCCATTGAAAAAAGGCTCCAACCACAATCACCAATGCCACAGGCAATGCGATATTGATTATCTGCCACATAGTTTTTTGCTCTTCTACTTTTGTTTTATCCAGCAAGCGCAAAACAAAATCTTTATTGCGGCTTTCGAAAAGATTGTTGTTGCTTACGAGGTAGTCCATCGAGTTCAGAAAAAATTCCCGATTGGCAAAACGATAGTTTTCTAATGGCAGCAAACCCATCGGCAATGGACCGGCAGTATTACTTACCGAATTGGTTACAATATCCGCATCGGCCACTACAATTTGTTTACCCTCTTTTATTCCTGTTGCAAGAAATGGTTTACCGGTTGTTTTTTGTACAGAGTCAATCACCTCTTTCCCCAACCGGTTGCTGTATAACGAATGAAACTTCCCTTCCAGCAAAACAGCAATGGGTATATAACTCTTATTAAACGTTGCCAGGTCTTCATCGCCTTTTACACTGTTAATGGCTACAATTGCCGGAGAACTGATTCTGCGGCTATTGCTATCGGTTGCCAATAAAATGGTTTTACTGATGCCCGGCGCTTTCACGGTATCTATACTTGACGGGAATAGCGGTAAAACCCTGTCTAAATTCTTTGAAATCGGATTATCAGAACGTGCCGCCAAAAACGGATAATACGGCCAGGGAACACGTTGCATTTTAGGACTGCCATCTGTGTTCTTTCCAATAACAATGGGTATTTTAGAGCAGTTCAGATCCTGTACTAAATCAGGGTTAATGCGAACACCATATTTAAACAACAGGTCATCCAGTTCAAGTCCCCTGTCAAAAGCAGTGTACTGCGCCTGGCTTCGCATCAGGCTATCCAGTTCTGCATGCAGCTTATCTATGAACCAGATGATGTGCCCGCCATTCATTACAAACTGGTCAAGTTTTAATTTGTCCTCGTCCGTAAAAGGCTGCTTAGGTTTCACAATCATCAATGCATCAATCAGTGCAGGGTCAGGGTAGCCTTTCTTCAGATCAAATACGGCAAGCCGGTATTCGTTGCGCAGGCTTTCACCCAGGTCGTTCACTGTAAAATCAATGGGTTCTCCGTTACCTACCGCATATGCAACCGTTGGCACATATTTCCGGGTAAGCTTATCAATAGCATTGGCAAATTTGTATTCCAGTAAAGCCTCTGCTGCGTTGCGGGTGGCTTCTACATCTTCCTGTGGATTATCGGTTATAACGTTGTATTGTTTATATACTTTCCGGCTGCTGCGCAAATCAATGGCAATGGGCTTTTGCCCTTTCCGAAAGCTCACCAATGCCGATGGAATGATCAGTTGATTGGTTTGTGTTTCTGTTTTGGAAGATACCTGCTCGCTTTGTTCAAACACCACGCCCATTTTTGCGAGGCTATCATAGAACAATACTTTGCTTGTATCATTCCTGATATCTTCTCCCGGCTTTTCAAAACTTACTTTTATCAGGTTGCCTGATAATGATTTGAATTCATCCAGCAGGTCTTTAGTGGCAATACTTAGTTTTTTATAATCAGCGGGAAGCTCTCCTGTAAGAAATACTTTGATGGTGATGGTACTGTCTATGCTTTTCAGTAATGTTTTGGTGGCAGGTGTGAGGCTGTATCTTTTTTCAGCAGTCAGATCTACCCTGTAAAAGAAAAATGTAGACAGGTAGATGAGTGCCATAAAAAGCCCCACTAAAAACAAAACACCATATTTATGTTGCCAAACTTTCTGCATGAAGGATACGATTAACGCTTACTGAGATTTCTTTGTGTGATGAACAGGAACAGCACGATGATGCCTATAAAATAAATAACATCCCTGCTGTCTACCACACCCCTGCTGATGCTGCGGTAATGAAAATTGATACCCAGCATCTCGATATAATAATCCATTCCTGCTTTAAATACCGGCAACTTGCTGATGGCATCAAAACCATTGTACAGCAGGAAGCAAACAAATGTTCCAGCAATAAAAGCCACAACCGTATTATTGGTAAAACTGCTGGCACAAACGCCGATGGCTGTAAATACTGCGCCCAGAAAGATCAGGCCAATATAACTGCCAATTGTTCCGCCAATATCAATACCGCCTGTTACACTCAGTTGCTGAACAGAAACGGCATATATGATCGTGGGCAATAAAGCGGTGATCACCACCAACAGCGACCCGTAAAATTTACCCCAAACAATCTGCGATGGGGTAAGCGGCATGGTTTTTAATAATTCGTACGTGCCGGCCTTGTATTCATCTGCCAGGCTGCGCATAGTAATGGTAGGAACAAAGAACAATAAGATCCATGGGGCAAGATTAAAAAAACTGCCTATGGAGGCATAGCCAAAATCGAGGATACTGGTATCGGGAAAAACAAAAAGAAAAAGCCCGTTAAGCAACAGGAATACCACTAAAGCGATATACCCGGTGAGGCTGCTGAAAAACTGTTGCCATTCTTTTTTACAGATCATCCACATGTGTCAAAACTAACTGTTCTTCGGCAATTGCCCTATGGGTGTTGGTTATTTGGAGGCAGTTTATGGATTTTATCACATTTCGCGTCTCTACTAAAACCACTGTTATGAAACTAAAGCTAAGCTTACTCCTTTTCTGCCTGTTGGGTATTGGCATTTTTAGTCATGCACAGGACAAGAAAAAAATCCCACCCAAACCCGTTGTAGAAAATGGTGATGATGCGATACCGGTAACTGTAACAAGTACCAAAAAAGCGCATAAGATTCCGCCACCACCACCTCCGCCCAGAATTACAAAAAATGGTAAGCCCTTAGTTCCACCCAAAGTAGAGGCAGCCAAATTTGCGCCGCCAAAGATTGTAAAAGATGGGATAAAACCGCCCCCACCACCGCCTGTACCTGCAAAACCAACCAGAACAAAATTGATTCCCCCGGTAAAACCTGATGTGCCACCAAAAGATTTAAGGGTTTAGCAGGCCCCGTTATTCGGAGTACAACCGTGTGCCGCTATACTCTTATCAGTGGTACGAACAGCCTATAGCCTGCATCAACGACGTCTTACCCGATAGAAGGCTAAATCAGTCGCCAAAAAGTTAAAACACGGCTTCCAACTGCCTTAATTTTGGCAAGCCAAATGCAGGCAAGGCAATTGAAATCGGTTTAGTCAAAGTATGGGAGCCTCCATGAAGTGGTTGCATAATCGGAAAGCCTTGTCTGCCTATTGTCTAAAGTATTAGGTGTCCAATCCGGAGCAACTATTTGCTTAGCCATCGCATATTGGCTTGTTTGATAAATAGTTTTTTTTGCTTCAAAGTTCTTTGTTCCGCACTCTCTATTCTTGTCATCTTCTAATAAAGTATAATTGCCAAGTCTGTAGACGAAAGATTCCTGGATTGAAACAGGAAAATTAGCAACCCAATCATCGCCAGCATTTTCAGGTAAAATATGCTCAATAGTTGCGGGACTATCTTCATAATCTGTATCTGTTTGAGCCAGGTGATTCTCGATTTCAAATAAGATATAACGAATTAATTTTTTGTTTCTTTTTGTACTAAAAGCAGTTGTTGAAAAATCATTTTTAAAATCTTTGTCACTGGTATATAAGGTTTTTACCTCTTTTGCAATTAAAGATGCTGTCGTCAATTCTTTATTACTAATTTTTATAGCAGCTTTGTTATAAACGTCTTCTTTCAAATTTGTATGCAATCCTCCAATGATTGTATAACGGAATGTAATTACGCTAATTACCCTTAAAACTTTTGTGAATTCGTCAGCAGTTAGATTGTTATAAGATGCTAATAAAAGAGGCAGTGCCTGCTTTTCTTTAAATAATTCTATCTCTTTAATTCTTTTCTTTTGATCTTTTTGGCCAATCCAAAATGGGTCTGATGAATTTGACAGTGCATTGTATAGCTGTGCATTTCGTTCTAATTCATCCAATAACTCAATAACCCTGGGGGATGTTTTTACAACATCTTTCATGGCCCGAAATAAATATTCCTGCCTGATGAGCTTATTTTTTGAAATCCAGTAGTGACGAAGGAATGCAGGGAAATTATCTAAGCCAACAGTATCAACTATTTTCCTCCATTTTTCTTTAACATGTTCTAAATCTACTTTAGTAGATAATGAAAACAGGTAGTTTTTCAATAAATCTGTAACAGTTAAACTAACGCCTCTTGAGTTTAAGGTTTCAAAAACTGTATATGCACTAAGTTCATCTTCTACTACAATTTGGATGAACATCATCCTTTCGGCGACTTGCTTGTTTAGAAAGTTTGCCAGGTCTTCTCCATTTTCATTGTTATGGAAATGGGCGGTGATTTTACCCAGAAAAAAATTATAGGCCTGCCAGAGTAGTTTGTCAGAATCACCAAGTGTTTTTTCATTTAAGGGTTGCCTGAAAACCATTAAATGAGTTTGAAAGAAACTATTATTATTTTCATTTAATTCAAGCTTCGCGGAATAAGTCAATGAACCCGGGTCTTTGTCGCCGAGAAACTTTTTGGTTAGCAAGGATACTCGTTCGATATTATTATCCTTATCAATATCCCTGTCTATTAAAGTTTGAATTGTTTTGATTGTGGCTAATACAATTAATGTTAAAGTGGAAAGTCTTTGTTGCCCATCTATAACACTGTATTTTTTTCCCCCTTTATTTTGTAAAACTATGGAACCCATGTAGTGGATACTATCACCATTCAGTATGGTCAGAATATCTGACCATAAATCTTCCCAATGGTCCTGCTTCCATGAATAATCTCTTTGATATGACGGTACCTTATAGACTTTGCCATTGCCTATTATGTCGCTAAGACTTACTGTACTTGTGTCGAGTAAATTATTTACTGCCATAGACTACAAAGATAGCTTTTTATCCGTTTAGGGTGCCGCCACTTCCACCGCATTCTAAATTAGTAAAGGCTCCAAAATTAGCCCTGGCAGGATAGTAAAGGATGGGATAAAACCACCTCCACCCGTACCTGTAAAACCAACCAGAACAAAGTTGATACCACCGGTAAAACCTGATGCACCACCGAAGGATCAGAAGGCTTAGTATCGTTATTGTGAGGAGTTGTGAGAAACGAAGTAAAGTAATCTGTTGACTGAACTAATCAGGATGGCTGCCTATAATTCAGCCATCCTGCCGATTTTTTCAACTCAGATTGCTTCATCCTTCGCAATGACGCTTCGCGGCAAAAAAAAGCCTCACAAAGTGAGGCTATAAATATCTTAACTCCCCCTTCAGAGCTTGTCCCGGCTAAGCCGGGAGGGCCGGGGGTATCACACCGCAAAACTCTCCCCACAGCCGCAGCTTCTGCTGGCATTGGGGTTATTGAAGTAGAATCCTTTCCCGTTCAACCCGTCAGAAAAATCAAGTTCTGTATTTACGAGGTATAAAAAACTTTTCAGATCGGTTACCACTTTAATGCCATTATCTTCAAATACCTGGTCCATTGGTTTTACCTCGTTATCAAAATCCATTTTATAACTCAGGCCTGAGCAGCCACCACCTACTACTCCTACGCGCAGAAAATAAGAATCATCTTCTCCCAATCCTGCCTCTTCCATCAGTTGCCGAATTTTCTTTCTCGCCTTTTCGCTTACGTATATGCTGTTTTCTGTTGCTACCATAATTAAATTATCGGATTAGCGGATTACGGATTAGCGGATTGTGGATTGGCCAATAATTCGTCAATCCGTAATCCGCAAATACGTCAATTAATGTATTTTTTCTTCAAACACCAGTTCTTCCAAGCCGTTCTTTTTACGGTAATCATTGATCGCTGATTTGATGGCGTCTTCTGCCAATACAGAACAGTGAATTTTTACCGGTGGAAGGTTAAGTTCTTCAACAAGGTCCATATTATCAATCTGCACGGCCTCGTCAACAGTTTTACCTTTTAACCACTCTGTGGCCAATGAGGAAGAAGCGATAGCTGATCCACAGCCAAAGGTTTTGAATTTTGCATCGGTGATCACACCTGTAGCATCATCTACCTCAATCTGCAAACGCATCACGTCGCCACATTCGGGGGCACCTACCAAACCGGTACCTACATTTTTCTTCGACTTATCCAACGTACCAACGTTCTTCGGATTGCTGTAGTGATCGATTACTTTTTCTGAATATGCCATGATTATAATTTGAAAATTTGAAAATATGCTAATTTGAAAATGAGTGAACCCCTGTTTTGTTAGTGATGTGCGAATTTGAACTCATTTTCAAATTGATTAATGGTGCGCCCACTCAATCTTATCAATATCAACGCCTTCTTTAAACATTTCCCAGAGCGGACTCATTTCTCTCAGTTTTAAAACCGTATCCGTTACTGATTTGATGGTATAATCAATCTGCTCTTCTGTGGTAAAACGTCCCAACCCAAAACGGAGTGAGCTGTGTGCCAGGTCATCACCCAATCCCAGTGCTTTTAAAACATAGCTGGGCTCCAGTGAAGCAGAAGTACAGGCAGAGCCGGATGATAGAGCAATGTTTTTATTAAAGCCCATCAGCAACCCTTCTCCTTCTACGTATTTAAAAGAAATGTTTGACACATGTGGTAAACGATGATCGCGGTTACCGTTTACATACGTCTCTTCTATTTGTGTTAATGCGTTCTCTAATTTATCGCGCAGTTTGCTGATGCGGGCAGTATCTTCTGCCATTTCTAATCTTGCCAATTCGCAGGCTTTACCCAACCCAACAATACCGGGCACATTCAGTGTGCCGCTGCGCATACCTCTTTCGTGGCCACCACCATCCATTTGCGCAGTTACTTTTACGCGTGGATTTTTACGGCGAACATATAAAGCGCCAACACCTTTCGGGCCGTACATTTTATGTGCCGAGAAAGCCATGAGATCAATACCATCCTTGTTTACATCAACCGGGATTTTACCAACCGCCTGTGTGGCATCGGTAAAGAACAGGATACCATGTTTTCTGGCAATATTACTGATCTCTTTTACCGGCTGAATTACGCCGATCTCATTATTGGCATACATGATAGCGATCAGAATGGTAGTTGGCTTAATAGCTGCTTCCAGTTCTTTCAGGTCTATCAAACCATCCGGTTGTACTTCCAGATAGGTTACTTCGCCACCCTGTCTTTCTATATGTTTACAGGTATCTAAAACAGCTTTGTGTTCAGTGGTACAGGTAATAATATGGTTACCTTTACTGGCATACATTTCGTACACACCTTTCAGCGCCAGGTTATCGCCCTCAGTTGCACCGGAGGTAAAGATGATCTCTTTAGAATCGGCGCTTATCAGTTTGGCTACCTGCTCACGTGCATAATCAACAGCTTCTTCTGCCTCCCATCCAAAAGGGTGGTTACGGCTGGCAGCATTACCAAAATGTTCGGTAAAATATGGCAACATGGCTTCCAGTACCCGCGGATCCATGGGTGTGGTGGCATTATTATCTAAGTAAATCGGTAATTTCAACATATACACTATAGGTTTATAATCTCGTAAACACAAAAGTATGCCAATAGGTTCTATAAATTTGGGCGCGAAAGCCTATAGCGATGGATTTTTCTAATTTCGTAAAGGAGGCAGTTAAACTAAAATATCATGTTAAAAATAGAGCATATAGGTATGGCTGTAAAGGATTTTACGACCGCTATCCCCCTGTTTGAAAAGTTGCTCAATAGCCCCTGCTATAAGACTGAACTGGTTGAATCTGAAAGCGTAAACACCGCTTTTTTCCAAAAAGGGGAGTCTAAGATAGAGTTATTGGAAAGTACCAGCCCTGAAGGGGTTATTGCCCGTTTTATTGAGAAAAAGGGGGAAGGCATCCATCATATCGCTTTTGAAGTAGCCGATATTAAAGCTGAGATGGCCCGTTTGAAGGGCGAGGGGTTTGTTTTGTTGAACGAAGAGCCAAAGAAAGGAGCGGATAATAAATTAGTCTGTTTCCTGCATCCTAAACACACCAATGGGGTTTTGGTGGAGTTGTGCCAGGAGATGGAGTAGTTTGGAGTTTGGGGTTTGGAGTTTGGAGTTCGTTTTAAGTTAATTAACCCGTTGGCGGAGTTAATTTTCCCAGGCTTTGAGATATATGGCGTTTATTAATTGTACATTTTAACGCTTTATAGTTGCTATTTTAACCGCTAAAACGCAAGGAAAATCTTTGCGTGCCTTGCGAAACCATTGCGGGCTTTGCGTTCCCGCTTTTATTCCACATATAAACTAAAAACATTCAGTATTTCTAAGAAAGGCAAAAAATATTATTTATTGTTGTTGAAAGCCGGAGTTTAAAGCCGTAACGCAAAGTTCGCCAAGAGCCGCAGGGCTCGCAAGGAAAATCTTTGGTACCTTGCGAAACCCCTGCGTATTGCGGTAAAATGTTTCAAAAGGGAGTCTTTGCCAGCTAAATTTTGAATAACTCCGCCAACAGGTTTAATTAGTTACCAGTATCCACTCACTACTGACAACTCACCACTCACCACTCACCACTCACAAATTAGCGGCAGACCAAGCTTAACATAACATTGGTTCTTATTTTCTTGTGCCGAAATAAATGATGGCGAGGATGCCGATGAGTAAGATACTTCCGAAGAGGATGCCTTTTTTCTTTACCTGGAATTTGAATTGATCATTATCCATTATTGCAGGCTGAGTTTTTCTACTGCTACCTGTGCAGCTACCTGACTGGCATCTTTTTTATTATAGCCTTTGCCCTGTGCCAATAACTCGCCATCAAGCATGGCATTAATTGTGAACAGGCGACGGCTGCCTTCCATTCTTTCTTCGGCCAGTTCAAAAGTAAGGGCCTTACCATTTTTATTGGCCCAGCCGATGAGTTTATTCTTAAGATTGATATCTATGGCTTCCAGATCGTCTACAAACATGTGTGGAATCACGATCTGCCTGAGTACCCAATTATGGGTTTTTAAATACCCTTTATCAAGATATACAGCGCCAACCAATGCTTCAAGTGTATTGCCGAATATCTGGCTTCCTTTAAGGGCATTATCAAATTTATTGTAGAAGGTAAGTTTGCGCAATCCCATCTTAAGGGCAATATCATTCAGTTGCTGGCGGTTAACCATTTTACTGCGCATTTCGGTAAGAAAACCTTCGCCTTTATAGGGATAACGTTTAAAGAGGTAATCGGCTACAATAGCGCTTAATACAGCATCTCCCAGGTATTCCAGGCGCTCATTGTTCTCGTCGGCAGTCTCTTTTACCGAACGGTGGCTCATCGCAGTGCGGTACAACAAAATATTGCCCGACTGGATGCCAAGGACGTTTTTCAATTGTTTTTCAAAAGAAGAATCGTCTGACTTTTTAAACAGTTTTCTGAGAAATTGCACAGATTTAAGCTACGTATTTTTTTACAATCACACAAGCATTATGTCCTCCAAAACCGAAAGTGTTGCTTAATGCAGCTCTTACCGTTCTTTTCTGCGGTGTGTTGAACGTGAAATTCAGTCTGGGATCCAATGTAGGATCATCGGTAAAGTGATTGATTGTAGGCGGCACAATATCATGTATCACACTTTGAATACAGGCAATGGCTTCTATTACACCTGCTGCTCCTAAACAATGCCCTGTCATAGATTTAGTGGCACTAATGTTTAGTGAGTAGGCATGTTCACCAAAAACTTCTGTGATCGCTTTTGCTTCAGCGCCATCACCCAAAGGGGTAGAAGTTCCGTGGGTATTGATATAATCAATTTCATCGGGGCGCATTCCTGCATCTTTTAATGCGGCAATCATAACATTGCGTGCACCTAATCCTTCCGGATGCGGGGCCGTTAAATGGTAAGCATCAGCAGTAGCGCCGCCGCCAGCCAGTTCGCAATATATTTTAGCGCCTCTTTTAATGGCATGTTCGTATTCTTCCAGCACAACCACACCTGCGGCCTCACCCATTACAAAACCATCACGGTCTTTATCGTACGGGCGACTGGCTGTTTTAGGGTCGTCGTTGCGTTCGCTCATGGCTTTCATGGCATTAAAACCGCCAACGCCGGCGGCGCTGATCACGGCTTCTGATCCACCACTTAAAATGATATCGGCCTTGCCCAAACGGATGTTATCGGCAGCGGCTATCATACCATTGGTACTGGAAGCACAGGCACTTACTACGGCAAAATTTGGTCCGCGAAAACCATGGCGCATCGAAATTTGTCCGGCGGCAATATCAAGAATCATCTTTGGGATGAAGAACGGGTTGAATCTTGGCGTACCATCACCTAAAGCAAAATTGGTTACTTCCTCCTGGAAAGTAATTAATCCACCAATTCCGCTGGCAAAGATCACCCCAACACGGTCTACATCAATGTTCTCTTTACTGATACCGGCATCTTTAACGGCCATATCACTCGCAACCACTGCCAGTTGGGCAAAGCGGTCTAATTTACGGGCCTCTTTCCTGTCCATGAATTGGGTAGGGTCAAAACCCTTAACCTCACAGGCAAAACGGGTTTTGAACTTAGAGGCATCAAATAAAGTAATGCTGTCAGCCCCCGAAACACCGTTTAGCAGCCCATTCCAATAATCGGTAAGATTATTCCCGAGCGGCGTAATTGTTCCGATACCTGTTACAACAACTCTTTTTAATTCCATTTCATTACCTGTTTGACGTGATAATCCGCCTTTTGGGGCTTATTGCGCCACAAAAAGGCGGATTAAAATTATTCCATGGCTGGAGTAAGATCTTACTTGGCGTGCTCTTCAAGGTAAGCTACAGCCTGACCAACAG
>DAIOVU010000013.1:0-74803 GCA_036758845.1 Sediminibacterium sp. | reverse complement strand
GGCAATGTGATTAAAGAAAGTGCCACTACAGCCTTGAGTTACCTGCAGGCCAATGCCAAAAAGCTGGGTGTTGATCCGGAACTGTTTTCCAAAAAGAACATCCATATTCACGTGCCTGAAGGGGCTGTACCAAAAGATGGTCCGAGTGCGGGCATTACCATGCTTACTTCGTTAACCTCTGCTTTTACAGGCAGAAAAGTAAAACCATTTTTGGCCATGACGGGAGAGATCACCCTGCGTGGACAGGTGTTGCCGGTAGGTGGTATCAAAGAAAAAATACTAGCGGCCAAACGGGCGGGTCTGAAAGAGATCATTCTCTGCTCACAAAATGAGAAGGATGTGAATGAGATAGACAGTGCTTTTATTAAAGGAGTGGTTTTCCATTATGTGAAAACAATGCAACAGGTGATCGATCTTGCTTTAGTGTAAGGTTAAACCTATTTGGCTTTGATAAACAACAGGCAGAAGACCTGTTTAAGCATATGATCCCTTCTCTTTAAACGGGAGGGGATTTTTGCGTCTGCTCATCGCCTTTCTTCCCTTAGATTTGATAGAGAATTTTTTGCATGCACAAGTACCTTTTGCTGATAGGAATCATCTGGTTTACCTCTTCTCCGGCTCAAACGCTGGGGGGTAATGCAGTATTTAATTTCCTGAATCAACCCAATACTGCCCAACTCTCGGCATTGGGAGGGGTAAATATTTCAACCATAGGAAATGATGTGGGCATGGCGTTTAACAACCCTGCCCTTTTGAGAAATGATATGCACCGGCAGGTAAATACTTCTTTCAATTCTTTCCTGGCCGGGATCAGGAATTTCAGTCTCAGCTCTGCTTACCATGCAGCACCTATCAGCACCAATTTTGCGGTAGGGGTGAATTATTTTGATTATGGTACAATCGCCCAAACAGATGCATCCGGAAATGTGCTGGGTAATTTTCGGCCTGTTGATTATGTGGTGCAGGTAATGGCTTCTAAACAATACCATGAACGGTTCTGGTATGGATTTACCATGAAGTACATCAATTCAAATTACGGGCAATACCGGTCGTCTGGTGTAGCATTTGATATGGGAATAACTTATTATGATTCGGCAAACCGGTTACAGGCCAGTGTGGTAATAAAAAATATGGGAACCCAGCTACGCACTTACGATGGCAGCAACCGGAAAGAAGAATTGCCATTCGATATTCAGGCAGGTATTACAAAAAGATTAGAGAATGCTCCCGTACAATTTTCCCTTACGGCCCATCACCTGCAGGCATTTAATATATATTATAATGATACCAGTTTCCGGGCATCAGAAGGGGAGAATGGCTACGCGAATAATACAACGCTGCAAAAGTTGTTCTCACACTTAGTATTATCTACGCAGTTTTTTTTGAGTGAAAAGCTGGAGATAGAAGCCGGGTATAATTTTCAGCGCAGGCAGGATCTGAACGCATACAATATAACCAGTGGATTAAACGGATTTTCTTTTGGAACGGGCATCCTGTTAAAGAAACTGCATATCAGGTATGCCACCGGATTTTACCAGCGAAACATGTTTCACCAGTTGTCGTTGAACATGAATTGGGGGAGAGGGGAGTGGTGAATAGTGAATTGTGAATTGTGAATGGTGAATGGTGAATTGTGAATGGTGAATGGTGAATGGTGAATGGTGAATGGTGAATATTTTTTTGAGGATGCACAATTTAAATCAATACTTCTGCATTCACTATTGCCCATTGCCCATTGCCCATTGCCCATTGCCCATTCACAATTCACTACTTGATGGTAAAATTGATGTAGATAATGGTGGAATCTTTACTGCAGTTAGTTTTCCCTTCTGGATTTTCGCTGATGGAGAGTACAACTTTATCTGCCCCGGAATTTTTTAATGATGAGGCATAGTGATACACAGAACTGAACATATCCGTCTCGTTTTCGAGCTCGCTGATTGAAAAGTGATTGCCCTTCTCCAGTATGGTAGCGATGGCATCTTCATTACCATAAGGAGCCAGGTTAAGCAGGTAATCTGAACCTGCCAGTATGGTAGTATCGATAGTGATTTCTTTAATTACTTCGCTTTGCGGAACTTCTTTCTGGCAGGATTGCATACCCAGTAACACTATCAGGGAGAGTGAAATGGTGAGTAAAAAATTTTTCATGTTGACTCCATTTGTGATGTATGGTTCCGGGGGTGGCGGGAATGTTCTTTTTCCCGTGTTAGGTAATAGATTCGGCAATAACCTCCTGCGTTGCCTCTGGTGTGAAAAAAATGCCACAGATGACACAGATGCCACAGATTTTTTCTGTGCTAATCTGTGTTATCTGTGGCAAAAAAATCAGGCATTTAAAAGCGGCCTGCAATATTTAAAGCTGGCCGGTTCCTGTTTTCCTGGGTGGCATTACCGCTTTCACTTTTTTGTCGGGAACAGTTGCAGGAGCGGAACCTGGTTTATCGGTTGTTTTTTTCTCTTCTTTTGAATCGGCAGGTTTTGGAGCGACTGTAGTTTTCCGGGTATCTTCGAGGATTTTCAGATCCGATTCAGGCGGAGCAATTTCATCTGATTTGATTATTTTAGGAATCTCGTAATCATCTGATTTTCCGGTACCCACTTCCTGTCCCTCGCCCTCTAATACAGGTGTGTTACCATTACTATAGTCGATCTGAATCTCATTGGTTCCTTCCGGTTTGGCAAATGTGAGATTGACGTCAATGCCGCAGTTGGGGTCTGTTGCGGCTTTGTCCATAAAATAAGCCCAGATAGGCATGGCAGCACGTCCGCCCTCACCATTCTTGCTCTCTGTACTGAAGCGTATGAACCTGTCATCACATCCAACCCATCCACCTGCCAGTAATTGTGGTGTATAACCCATAAACCAGGCATCACTGTTATCGTTGGTGGTACCTGTTTTTCCGGCAATCTCCATACCGCCGGGGATATCGTATTGCCATATTCCGGCACCGGTTCCGTTTGTCATTACACCCTGCATCATTTTAATAACTGAATACGCGGTAATATCACTAATAATTTCTTTGCGGCGGGGGGTGAAGGTGGCCAGCACATTTCCGTTCCTGTCTTCAATGCGGGTAATATACATGGGCTTGGCATTAAAACCTCTCCCGGGGAACATGCTGTAGCCCTGCATCATCTCGATCAAAGAAATTTCGCAGGCACCGATCCCGATAGAAGGGTAGGCTGGTATATTGGATTGGAAATCGCATTTACGTAAAAACTCGATCAGGCGTTTGGCGCCGTTATTACCGTTATTATCCAATTGCTTTAATACATAAGCTGTGGCGCAGTTTCTTGATTTAGCCAAAGCGAGTGCCATTGGCATAGCTGCACCGGTACAGGTTTTGGAAGTTGCAGGTACCATTCCAAAACCACCAAAACTCTGCTGAATATCGTATACGGTAGTATTGGGTGTAAAGCCGGCTTCTTCAATAGCGAGGCTATAAAGCAAGGGCTTCATGGTAGAACCTATCTGGCGTTTGGTATTAATATTGGCGTGATCGAATTTGAAAGTTTTGTAGTCGATACCGCCTACCCATGCTTTAACCTGTCCGTCCAAAGGATTCATCACCATAAAACCAGCCTGCAACATTTGCCTGTGGTATTTTATGGAATCGAAAGGTGTCATAATGGTATCCTTGCCACGGGTAGTGTTCCAGGCAAAAACGTGCATCATTATTTTCTGATCAAAAGTTTTGCGGATGTCTTCATCCTCCATCCCTTCTTTCTTAAGATTCCGCCAGCGGTCGCTTTGGCGGGCTGCAGCTTCCAGTACATTTTCATATCCTTTCCAAACGCTGCCTTTTTTTATGTTCTCCTGTGCGTTCAGCAGTTTTTGCATGTAGCTGATATGTTTGGCTACCGCTTCTTCTGCATATAACTGCATCCGCGGATTGATGGTTGTATAGATCTTTAATCCATCGCGGTACAGGTTATAATTGTCGCCATTATTCTTTTTGTGTTCCTTGCACCATTTCTTCATTTCTTCGCCCAATATCATGCGGAAGTAAGGGCCAAGACCATTGTTCTCATTCAGTTTTTTATAATTGAGTTCAATCGGTTTGCGTTTGAGCGCTGTGGCTTCAGCAGCAGTGAGGTAGTTCATGCTTACCATCCTGTTCAGTACCAGGTTACGGCGTTCCAATGAACGTCTTGGATTAGTGCGGGGATTATAAATGCCGGGTCCATTTACCATTCCTATCAATACTGCCGCTTCTTCTACATTCAAACGGTCGGGTTCTTTCTGAAAAAATGTGTTGGAGGCATTCCTGATACCAAATACATTATCGCCAAACGCAACTGTATTAAGGTATAAGGTAATGATCTCTTCTTTTGTAAAGTTTCTTTCCAGCTTAATGGCAATGATGGCTTCCTTTAATTTCTGGATACTTCTGAGAAGAAAATTCTTTGTGCTCCAGTTTTCTGTAAACAGGTTTTTAGCTGTTTGCATAGTGATGGTACTGGCACCGCCTTCGCTACCGAGGTATAAGAAAGCCCGCATTAATGAAAGGCCATCAATGCCACTATGATCGTAAAAGCGTTTATCCTCTGTAGCCACCAATGCATTTACCACATGCTTGCTGATGTCTTTATTTAAAACATCTACACGATCCTCTATATAGTATTTACCCATCGGTGTTCCATCATCTGCATACACCTGACTGGCCTGTGAGGCAGATGGATTTTCTATATCATCAATAGAAGGCATATCACCTATCCAGCCAAGATTGATAAGAATGAGCAACAGGATACCAGCCCCAAAACAATAAAAGAAAATGCGCCAGAATATTTTTACAGACTTGGTCATAGAACTTGTTATAAAGTATAATGCATATAAAGTGTAAAGCTAAATAAGAGTTTGTCAGGCATGCTATCCGGTTGGTTAAAATTTATCCGGGAACACCTGTTTAATGAAAACCTGGTATCCTTCCACATCTTCTTTCTTCACCAGTATATTCATATTGAAATTGCTGATCATACTAAAACTGTATTTATCCGGTGTTAACCATGGTACAATGCGTGGTTTTGCCAATGGCCTTGTTCTGTCGATATAGTTCATGGCTTCCCTCGCATTCATAAAAGGCCCTATCATCAGAAACTGGTAACGGTTATTGATGCGACGGCTGAATATCTCAATTCTTTGGTCCGAATAAGCATCCTGGTTATAGCGGTTAAAGGCATTGCGGCCTTCTGTTATAAAGATGGGATCTACTTTATCCAATACCAGCACCACAAATTGCGTATCTGTCGCATTAAAGTAATAACTCATATCATTCAGCACTTCTCCTTTTACTGCATTGTTTAACTCCAGTTGTTTAAGCGGTAATTTGGTTAACAGCCCAACACTGTCTTTTTTAATGACGGCAGCGGTGGAGATGGTTTTTGTATTACTCAGGTCAACCAGGTCTTTTTTGGTGGTCTGTATTTGTTTGGGTGCGCTAACCGAATCTTTCTTAACCGGCTTATTGGCCGCAAGTATATTGGTATTGTTAAGGTCTACCCTGCGTTCAATGGTTTCTTCCGGTTTTTCTATAGTCAGGTTGGTAAGATAATTTTCGATCTGCCACCGTCTTTTCAGCACATCTATCATGGTAACAGCTTTCTCCGACAGCGGCGATTTAGGGAAAAGGGTAATGATGTTCTGCAACCTGTCAATCGCAATACTGTCGTCTTTTTGTTTAACATAGTAGATAGACTCAATATAAAGCAACTGTGGTGTCCAATAGGTTTTGCCGAATTGTTTATCTGCTATTAATTTGGCTTCTTTGGCTTCATTGAATCTGCCGGCGAGGAAGAGATTATAGATATTTTCGTATTGCTTATCTGCCGGGTCGGCTTTCTTCTCAGTTTTAGCTATCGCATTATTCAATTGGTTGGCTAATTTGCCATTTGCAAAAGAAGTTCTCAGCAGGGTAGATACAGAATCTGCTTTACCAGGCTGCCCATTCTTTTTGTAGCAATAAGATAAATTGAATAAAGCATCTTCCACCTCGGCACTTTCGGGGAAACGTTTAATTAGTTCCTCGTACATTTCTATGGCAGATGGAAAATCTTCCAGTTGATTTTGAAATGTAAGCGCATTATCCAGCAAAGCTTTCATGATGGTTTTATTGGAACTGTCTTTTTGCAAAGCCGTTAGCGGAATATTATTTAATAATGATTCCATCGTCAGTTCCTTATTATCCTCTTTTTTTAGAGTGCCTGTCAGATTCTTTTCGTTTGTTGGTGTAACTGTATTTAGTGAACTGTTTACAGCAGTTTGCCTGCGCCAGTTATCTACGTTAGGGCGGGTGCCCCAGCGACTTTTAAAATCGGCCAGCCCGCGGGCTTTGATCGCATTATTCAGAAAATAAAACTCAGCTAACCCACTGCCAAACAGGTCTTGCGGCGCAGACGTGTTTGCAGACTGTAATGTGTTACCAAAAGAAACAGGTTCGTTGCTGGCATCTTTTAATCCTTTGGCTTTGCGTAATTGTTTTAATATTTTTTTTACGATGGTATTTCTTTCTTCTTCAGAAAGTGAGGAGAGTTGCTGCAGGCTGTCTTCTCTCGAAATAATATCCTGGTTACCACTGATGATCTTTAAAGCAGGCTTTCTATCCTGTACCCTTTGCTGGTCAATATCTTTTAATAATGCAATCTGTATACTGTCGTAAAACTGGTGCGAAAATGCATATTGCTTACGGGCATAATTCATATCGCCCAGCAGCAGGAAACTTTTTTGTTTTTGCTCGGGATTGTTTTCATTATACTTAATGCTGTTCAATAACAGGGTTTGCGCCCCTGCATAATTTTTTCGTTTCAGCTCCAGTTCTGCGGCGGCGTAATAAATAATGTCGCGGTTGGCGGCATATTTATCGCGGCGGGCCATTTTTAATAATTCATCCAGGTTTTTCTGGAGTGCATTTTCCTGTTTACCTGCTGCAAGACTAACCACATTGAGTCTTGCATAAACTTCCATCAAAGGGTCGGTAGTATGTTGTATGGAGCGTTCATAAAGTGTTATGGCAAGGGAATCTTTATTTGCTTTTTCATATAACTGGCCAGCAAGGTATTCCCATCTTGCCCTTTCAAGTTTATTGGTGGCATTGTCTAATGCTTTGATCAGATGATCTGCAGAGCCTTCATACAATTGTTGTTTATACTGCACGTATGCGATCATTTCATTCAAATCGTTCTGCAGGCGTTGTGGAAAGTTGGGGTCTGTTCTGATCAGTTCCAACAGGCTGGCTGCTTCTATCAACTCATCCTGCTCAATATAGGTTCTTGCCTGTAAAATAAAACTTTCATTACGGCTGGGGGGGAAGCTCATGACCCTTTTCCATAAACTCCTGTTCTCACGTGTAGCAATGGTAAACACCCCATTGGTATTACTGGCATTACTTCCAATGGGCAGATCGTAACCATTGTCTTTTGGCGCAAATGCATAGTTGATGTATTGAAATACGTGCGATGCCGAATCAAAATCTTTCCGGTAGAGATAGGCTTTTCCCAAAAGCAGGTACAGTTTATCAACCCAATCGCTGCGAAGATCGTGTAACAATATGCCGGCCGTGCATTTATAAATAATGGTGTCTATTTCACCCATCGATGTCTGGTCGAGGCTGTAATTGTAAAAAGAGAGCAGTTGGGTATAATCATCTTTATACAGAGATTTTGCCGAGTCGATAATACGGTTCAGTTTGGTATTGGCATTAAAATAATAATTAAAACGACTAACGAGATTATTATAAAATCTTTTGGGTACGGTAAATTTTGAATTACCGGTTTTTTCAGATGGCAATACCCTTGATTCGTACTTCTTAGGTTTCTTAATTTCAAAAGAAAGATTCGGCTGTGCATCTGCGGCTATAGAAAAAAGCATGAGAAATAATACGCATGTGCAACAGGCTGTCATCCACCAATAACTCCTTTCGTGTGTTCTTAACTTCATCAGGTACATAAAATGTGTTTAAAAATACAGTTATTTCTCAATTGGGGATGGCGAAAACAAGATTCATTATTACCTTTAGCCTGATTTAACAAAATGGCAAATTTAGAGATCAATAATACCCTTAAGCGGCTGCGCAACAGCTACCGGCTGGTTGTTATGAACGATGACACCTACGAAGAGGTGGTTACGTTTCGGTTATCAAGGCTAAGTGTGTATATCGGTTTAAGTACCGTGTTTGTGCTGCTGGTGGGTTTAACCATCGCCCTGATCGCATTTTCGCCCCTGAAATATTATATTCCCGGATATGGCACCCGTGAAAGCAGGACTGCCCTGCAGGTCTTGAAAATCAGGACCGATTCGCTGGAGCAGGCCATCAGGTACAAAGAGCAATACCTGGAAGGAGTTAAAAAAGTATTATCAGGTAATGCGCCTTCTCAATTAGATACCATTCCGGCAGCTTTACCTAAAACGGAAGCTTCAAACGACTAATTACTTATGGAAGAAAGGCGCCCAGACCCACTTATGCAATATGCGGGGTATGCTGCACAATTGGCAGCAGGACTTGGTTTGGCCGTTTGGTTAGGGATGTGGATAGACCGGAAGATCAATATTGGCATACCGATATTGATCTGGTTATTACCTTTACTTTTATTGATAGGCATGCTGATCAAAGTGATCAAAGACACTTCAAAAAAATAATATGGAGCAAAAAAATAAGCACTGGTCAATTCCATTCATAAGCATATTTGTAATCATAACCGGGGTGTTACTGGCTTTTGCAGCAAAACTGGAAGACTATAAAATTAATTGGGTGGTGGTAATGGGTGCCAATATCATTTTATTTGTGTTTAGTATCCTCAATATTTATTTCCAACAAAAAAACATCAATAACCCTAACCAGGCCGCTGTTATCAGGGGGGTGATGGCGGGTACTTTTTTAAAATTGATGGGATTAGCTGCTGCGGCATTGATTTACCTGGTAGCAGCCGGAGCCAACAGGAGTGTGAATGCAGTTTTTGCAGGCATGGGTCTTTACATTGTTTACACCTGGCTTGAAGTAAAGATCTCTTTAAAGCTGAAGCCCAAAAAATAATGGCGGTATCCGAACATCCTATGCATGCTTTGACAGATTTTCTGCCCGATAACAGTTTCGACCGGGTGGTGCATTATATTCATCATTACAGGGTTCATCTTACCATTAGTAAACAACGCAAATCTGTGTTGGGCGATTATCGGCATTCCGGATGGGGTGGCAACCACCGCATTAGTGTGAACGGGAACATGAACAAATACGAATTCCTGATCACCCTGCTGCATGAGCTAGCACACCTGCTTACCTACGAGCAATATAAGAACAAGGTAGAGCCGCATGGTAAAGAATGGAAAAATCATTACAGCCTTTTATTAGTTGATTTTGTTCAGCAAAAAATATTTCCGGAAGATGTTGAGAAGGCGCTTCAGAAATCCATCATTAACCCTTCTGCCACTGCCAATGGTGAAACAGAATTGTTATTAGTACTCCGTAAATATGATCTGGTAAAGAAAGAAGGGCATCATCCTATTATAGAAGTACCCGAGGGTGCTCTCTTTCAAACAGAAAATGGAAAAGTATTTCGTAAAGGAACCAAAAGAAGAAAACGTTTTGAATGTGTGGAAGTAAAAACCGGACTGCGTTACACGTTTAGTCCCATAACAGAAGTTCGCATCATACCTGCGCCTTAGAATCTTGGCGGGCATTTTTTTCGCGCAAAGGCGCTAAGGCGCAGTTGTTTTATGGTATTTGCAACAAGTTCTTAAACAGGCACACTACTTATATTATTGTAGATTTATTAAAACAACCCGTATGAAAAAACTCATTTTACTCGCACTCATTATTGGAACTACTTTTCAAAGCAGTACAGCACAAACCGATTCAAAAAATAAAACTGCCGCTACCTTACGTCATGTAGTGTTATTCAAATTTAAAGATGCTGCAACACCCAAAGAAGTAAAAATTATTGAAGATGCGTTCCGTGCATTGCCCGGAAAGATCAGCCTGATCAGGGATTTTGAGTGGGGCGTGAATAACAGTCCGGAAAAACTGAACCAGGGTTTAACCCATTGCTTTTTTGTAAGCTTCAGTTCCGAGAAAGACAGGGATGCTTACCTGGTACATCCTGCGCATAAAGATTTTGTAGCTGTTGCCGGACCGCAGATTGATAAAGTAACAGTAGTGGATTACTGGATGCATAAATAATCAAGCCCCGTCTGTTTATTAAAAGGGTTGCCACAGGTTACACAGATTTGCACAGATTTTTTTCCGTGTCAATCTGTGTAATCTGTGGCAATATTTTTTCTCCTAATCTCAACATCCCCGCAAACTTCAGGGTACTAAAAACCCCGGAATAAAAGTTGTGGCTTTTATTGCGGGGTAGTAGTTTATTGTAATAGCTATTTTTTATGCAACTGCTTTCTTCACCAGTTCTGCAGCTTCACTTAATTGGATAGCTGATTGCACTTTCAATCCACTCTCGTCAATCAGTTTTTTGGCTTCAACAGCATTGGTGCCCTGTAAACGAACAATAATAGGGATGTGGATGTTGCCTAATTTGTTAAAGGCTTCAATTACACCTGCCGCTACACGGTCGCAACGAACGATACCGCCAAAAATATTGATCAGGATGGCTTTAACATTAGGGTCTTTTAAAATGATGCGGAAGCCTGCTTCTACTGTTTGCGCATTGGCCGAGCCGCCTACATCCAGGAAGTTGGCGGGTTCGCCACCGCTTAATTTGATCATATCCATGGTAGCCATGGCCAATCCGGCACCATTCACCATACAGCCTACATTACCGTCTAATTTTACAAAGTTCAGGTTGTATTGTCCTGCTTCTACTTCGGTTGGGTCTTCTTCAGTCACATCCCTGAGTGCCGCAACATCGGGGTGGCGCATCAATGCGTTCTCGTCGATATTCATTTTACAGTCAACCGCAATGATCTTCTCATCACTGGTTTTAAACAGCGGGTTAATCTCCAGCATGCTGCAATCCAATCCTACATAAGCGTTGTAAAGGTTAGTTACAAACTTCACACAGTTCTTAAAAGCTTCGCCGCTGAGGCCAAGGTTAAAAGCGATCTTTCTTGCCTGGAAACCCTGTAAACCACCGCCGGGATGTACCCACTCTTTAAATATTTTTTCCGGTGTTTTGTGTGCCACTTCTTCAATGTCCATACCACCTTCGGTACTATACATCACCACGTTCATGCCTTTGGCCCTGTCTAACAGGATGGAGAGGTAGAACTCTTTTACGGGGTTGGGACCGGGATAATATACATCCTGCGCAATCAGTATTTTATTCACTTTCTTGCCGGCTGGTCCGGTTTGAATGGTTACCAGTGTGCCGCCAAGGATATTTTTGGAGATAGACGTCACATCTTCAAGGCTTTTACCCACAGCTACACCTCTCTGCTCTGTACCGGCAATTTTACCCTTACCACGGCCGCCTGCATGGATCTGTGCCTTAATTACGGCGAAACTATTACCTGTTTGCGTTTTGATCTGTCGATAGGCTTCTTCTGCTGCCATAACGGTATCTACTGCTATACCTTCCTGTACGGGAACATTGTATTTTTTCAGTAATTCCTTGGCCTGGTATTCATGGAGGTTCATGCGGGAAAAATTTTTGCGAAGATAAGCGAATCGGTGATTCAGAATTAACCGATATTATTATTGTTGTAACATTAATTCTGCTATTTTTACTTTTAGCCTCATATAATTAACCGTAAAACTAAAATTATCTATGAAAAAAGTATTGTTCGCAATGGCCGGCCTGGCATTTTTAGCAGGAACTTATTCTTTTAAACCCGGTACCAATAAGCAGGCAGCCACTGCTTTAACTGTTAACACCGAAAAAAGCCGGATTGATTGGGTAGCTTCTAAAAAATCTGATTTCCATACCGGTATATTCTCATTGAAAAGTGGTGAGGTACAGGTAGATGGCGGCAAATTAACAGGTGGCAAATTTGTGATTGATATTGCTAACCTGAAAGTAACAGATGCAGGTGGTGGCGACAAGCTTACCGGTCACCTGAAATCTGCCGATTTCTTTGATGTGGCCAAATTTGGCGACGCAACTTATGAGATCACCGGTGTTAATTATACCAATGCAGATAATGCGGATATCAGCGGTAACCTCACCTTGAAAGGCGCTTCTTTCCCAATTAAGTTGCAGGCAAGGATCCGTAATAACAATGAGAAAGGATTTTTTGCGCAGGCGTTTCTCAGTATAGACAAAAATCTTATTGGTATTGCCTACGGTAAAGGTAATGTAGCAGATGATGTTCAGTTAGCGATCCACATTTTTGCGAAATAGTAATAGCAGACAGACTTATTCAAAAAGCATTGGCTGATATCGCCAATGCTTTTTTGTTTACAGAAACCCACCCGCGGCTTTGCGCGAAAAAATGCACGCCAAGTCGCAAAGCCGCGGGTGTATTCTATGTAACTTGCTTTTCTAATAGTGATCAACTATGCCAAAAATTGAATTATCATCCCTTAAGCCTAAAGAACTGATAGCCGGTTACCTGGCAAGATTTATTCATACACCTAATATGACTTTTTCTTTTGTAGATGTAACTGCAGGTAAAAGCCTGCCGGAACATGCGCATACCAACGAGCAGGTATCTATTATGCTGGAAGGGGAGTTTGAATTAACGCTTAGCGGAGAACCGATACGTTTTGGTCCCGGTGAAGTGATTGTGATTCCGTCCAATGCCAAACATTCGGGATTGGCGATCACGGATTGTAAGATACTGGATGTGTTTTGTCCGGTGAGAGAAGATTATAGGGTAATGAGTGAATAAAGCTTTTGGAAAGTTTTAAAACTTTCCAAAAGCTTTTACGCTGATGCTTTCATTTTTTTGATCTCTTCTGTCAATTTCGGAACCACTTCAAACAGATCGCCTACAATGCCGTAATCGGCTGCTTTAAAGAAAGGCGCTTCGGGGTCTTTATTGATTACTACAATCACTTTACTTCTGTTTACACCCGCCAGGTGCTGGATGGCACCGGAGATACCCAATGCGATGTATAAGTTGGGAGCGATCTGAACACCGGTTTGTCCTACATGCTCATGGTGCGGGCGCCAATTGGCATCACCAACCGGGCGGCTGCAGGCTGTTCCTGCATTCAGTTCTTTGGCAAGGTCTAACAGCACCCCCCAGTTTTCAGGGCCTTTTAATCCACGGCCACCGCTTACAACTATATCAGCTTCGGTTAATGGAACTTCACCGATTATTTTATTTACTGCTGTGATCTTTATTTTAGAAGCATCAACTGCAACATTTAATGCCGCAACTTCGGCTGTTCCTTCACCCACCAATGTTTTGTAACTGTTGATATTGAGAGAAATTACTTTAACAGGAGAGTTGATACTTATATTGGCAAATGCCTTACCGGAGAAAACAGTTTTGCGAACCACAAAACCATTGCTGGTATCGGGCAGGGCGCAGGCACCTGTAACAATACCCGCTTTTAAACGGGCAGCCACATTAGCTGCCACTGCTTTACCTGTCTGGTTTTGCGAAAACACCACCACGTTAGCGCCGGTAGCTGTAACCGCTTCGGCAATTACTTTGGCATAGAGTTGAGAATCTACATGGTTCAATGTATCACTGCTAACCTGGTGTACTTTTTTTACACCGTATTTGCCTAATGCTGCCAGGTCATCAGTTACTGTACCCAAAACAAGGGCTTCTGCTGAAGTACCTAATTGCTCAGCAATTTTTGCGCCATAGCTTAATGCTTCAAAAGATGCTTTTTTGATATGGCCTTCTGCATGATCTACAAATATTAAAACAGACATAGGATAATTTTGAAATTTTGGTCCCGGCTAAGCCGGGAGGGAAATTGGGAAATTGATTTTTTTTGTTGAATAAAGAACTGAACGTACAAGTGTGCGACGCAATAAAAGCTGATGGGATAAATAAAGCCTGATTCAAAAAAAACAAACTCCAAACTCCAAACCCCAGACTCCAAACTTATATTGCTTTTGCCTCCTCATGCAATAACCTAACCAACTCGGCCACATTATCAGGGCTCACTAATTTTACACCGGCCTTGGCAGGGGGCAGTTCAAAGCTCACAATACTTGTTAACGCATCTACTGCCGTGGGTTCCACTACCTGTAAAGGTTTGGTACGTGCCGCCATAATGCCGCGCATATTGGGTATGCGTTGTTCGGCCATTCCTTTCTGGCAACTAACCACTAATGGTAAGCTTACTTCTGCCACTTCTTCACCACCTTCCATTTCGCGGGTGATGGTGGCAGTGGTGCCGTTCAGGTTGAATAAAGTAGCAAGGGATACATAGGGCATGTTAACCATTTCTGCCACCATACCACCTATGGATGATCCGTTGTAATCAATGGTTTCCTTACCGGTAAGGATCAGATCGTATCCGCCTTTTTTAGCTACTTCTGCAATCTGTGCGGCGATATAATAACTATCGCTGCTGTCTGCATTAACACGGATGGCCTCATCTCCACCAAGCGCAAGGGCTTTGCGGATGATAGGATCGCAATCGGCCAGGCCAACTGTAACCAGGTGAATGGTGATGGATGCATCCTTCTCCTTCAATTCAATGGCACGAACCAGCGAATACCATTCGTCGTAAGGGTTAATGATCCATTGAACACCCGTTTCATCAAACTTCGTATTACCGCCCGTGAAAGCGATTTTTGAAGTGGTATCGGGTGTTTTACTTACGCAGACTAAGATTTTCATATCAATATCATTTTAATCCTGTTTAAATAGTTGCATAAACAACTATTAGCAAATATAGCAAGGTTTTGATATTGGCAAAGGGTTGGGGGAAAATATTTGGGGGAGTCTGGAGTTAGGAGTTAGGAGTCTGGAGTGGTTTGTCGTGAATCGTCAATCGTGAGTCGTGAGAAACCCCCAAACTCCTAACCTACAATATGCTTGTTTTTTCGTAAATTTGAACATATGACAGAGCTTACAAAAATGGGAAAAAGGGGGACTGAGGCAGTTAGAAAACTGCGTATACGGAAGTTAGTAAACGGTCAGCCTTTTATGATTAATTCTAAAGAATTGGTTAGCAACCAATGTTATCTGGAATATCCCAATGGTATTATTAAGCTTGTTAGCTTAACCAAGTCGGCCAGGGATTTTAACGTGGTTCGTGAGCTTTCATCTATAGAAGCCAATACCCTTCGGAGGCGTTATGATTTTACCAGTAAATAATGCCGGAACTATATATTATAACAGGATCTAACGGCGCGGGTAAGTCCACCGTAGGTTCTGATTATCTGCCAGAACACATACAAAAGCAAGGGCAGTTTTTTGATGGTGATAAGCTTTATATGCAGAAAAGAAGCGAATTCTGGTATCAAATCGCACAAAGAATGTAAAAAGCTGGCTCTCGAATTTGTAGAACAAACTTTTGACTTGCTGATAGAAAATGCGTTGGATACAGAAAGTGATTTTACATATGAAGGGCATTTTACCAACGAAGCTACCTGGGATATTCCACACCGCTTTAAATTGGCAGGATATTCTATCCATTTAATCTTTTTTGGGTTGCAGGATACGGATCTTTCAGAACTGCGGGTAATTGCCAGGGCAAATGAAGGCGGTCATTATGTAGACCCACGAATATTAGCAGATAATTTTTATGGTAATATGGAAAAATTAGACAAGCATTTTACCATATTTGATAGTGTACAGATAGTTGATACCTCTGAAACTGAACACAAAGTGCTATGTGTGCTTTCAAATGGTAAGGTAGAATCTGCTGTTGAACCGGTCAATATTCCCGATTGGTTCCGGGTTAATTTAAAGATGATTACAGAAAAGATTTGTATTTTTTAAAAGGGGTAAATAGCCTGGTGGAAATACACTGAGTGGGTTGAAAATAGTCTTTTTTTGGTGCAGCTTTTGCCCTTTGTTAAGAAGAAATATTTTATTTTCTGAAAGCATTTGTAAACTGTGTTAAATCGTCAAGGTATTCCCTGTCGTATTTCGGAATAGCGGTTTAAGTGCGTTTGTATTACGGAAAACTAACCCCATGCTTCAGCATGGGGATGAAAAAATATAGAGATTAGCGGGCTTCAGCCCTGACCGCTTCCCGCGTAAAACGATCATTATCTCCCGAATGAACTCTGCGGTTAGTGCAACAGTATATAGTATATCCCTTATTCGGTATTATTTTTCGCTTCGAAACCGGCGAGTCCGCTATTGAGAGACTCGCAAGGGAAGAAATAAGGCAAGGTTTTGATATTGGTAAAGGGTTTGGGAAAAAGTATTTGTATGCTTTTTTGAATCGAGAAAGTTTCGTGATACATTTTTCTTTAGAAATAGCAGTTGCCGTTTTGCTCTATTATGCATGTAAACACAGGCGGATAGCGAAAAAAATAATCAGAAATTTACAGTTACCTTGCCGCCATGTTTTATAGCATACTTTATCATAATGAGCTGGATATAAAAAACGTTGAAAAAACCTTTCAAAAAACCTTACAACAATTAAAGGAGGGCGACTTTAAAAGTGCGGATGTGCGGAAAATGGGCGATACCGGGTATTACCGGGCCAGGTTAGATATCCGGGACAGGTTACTGTTTTCCATTGTTCAATACAAGGGCCGGAAACATTTGCTGTTGCTGGAAGTAATAAAGGACCACCAGTATGCCCGAAGCCGGTTTTTACGTGGGGCGTCACTACCCGATGATGATAAACTTCTTCCCGCGCCCGATTCCGGGATTGCCTGTAATGAGCAAACACCCGAACTGGCCTATCTTAACCCGCAGAACCAGGCTATACATTTACTGAATAAGTTTATTTCTTTTGATGAGTTTCAGGAATCCGTTCTGTTTATGTCTGCCCCCCTTATCATCATTGGTTCGGCTGGAAGTGGGAAAACCGCGTTGGTACTGGAAAAATTGAAAACACTGCCGGGGAATGTGGCTTATATATCCTTATCCGGATTTTTAGTGGAAAATGCTGCCCGCCTGTATTATGCAAATGGATACGATAATGAACACCAGGAAGCAGAATTCTTATCCCTGGAGGATTACCTGGCCAGTTGGGAGAAGCCGGAGGGCATAGAAATACATTTCCGGGTTTTTGAAACCTGGTTTGCCCGTCATGCCCAGGCACTGAAAATAAACGAGCCTTACAGGGTGTATGAAGAATTTAAAGGAGTAATCACCGGTTCGCCTACGGATACTGCCTGGCTTACTAAAGAAGCTTATCTCGCATTAGGAATAAAGCAGTCAATTTTCAGCCTGGAAGAACGGGAAAAGTTATACCCCCTTTTCCTGAAATACTTAGATTGGCTGAAGGAAAATAATAGGTATGACAGCAATATTATCTGCTACGAATACCTGGAAAAAATAAAACCCCGGTACGATTATATCATGGTGGATGAAGTACAGGACATCACCAATATCCAGTTAAAATGCATATTGCAATCACTTACCCGCAAATCAAATTTTATTTTAACCGGCGACAGCAACCAGATCGTTCATCCGAACTTTTTCTCCTGGTCGAAAGTGAAAACTTATTTTCACCAGAGCGGAGATGCCGGCAAGCAGGTTAAAATCCTTCAAACCAATTACCGGAATAGCCGGCAGGTGGTACGGTTAAGCAATAGCCTGCTCAGCATTAAGAACCGGCGTTTTGGTTCCATAGACCGGGAAAGCAATTATCTTATTAACACGATCAGCAGTGATAATGGCGAAGTTCTGCTATATACAAATGATGATAAAAAGAAGAATGAACTGAACCGCCGTACGCAGCAAAGCACTCATTTTGCGGTGATTGTTACTGATAACCTATACAAAGAAGAGGCAAGGCGCTTTTTCAAAACACCATTAGTATTCAGCGTTCAGGAAGCCAAAGGACTGGAATATGAAAATGTTATCCTGGTTAATTTTGTATCGAATCATGAATCCGAATTCCGGGAAATTATTAATGGCGTTTCTCCGGAAGACCTGGAGCAGGAAGAAATGCCATACAACCGCAGTTCAAGTAAACATGATAAGGATGCGGAAATTTACAAATTCTATATCAATTCGTTTTATGTAGCCATTACCCGTGCCATCAAAAATATTTACCTGTTTGAAAAGCAGGTAAATCATCCTGCACTGCAACTTCTGCAACTGCAGGAAAGTAAAAAGGAAATACAGGTAACAGAGATAAGGTCGAGCAAGGAAGAATGGCTGGAAGAAGCCCATCGCCTGGAAGAGCAGGGAAAATATGAGCAGGCAGAGCAAATAAGGGCCAAATACCTGGGATACGAATATATCAGCCCTGAACAATTAGCCATCATCCTGCCATTGGCCCTGGATCCTGCTAAAAAGGAACAGGAAGTTAAAAAGGAGCGCAAACAATTATTCCAGTATGCCCTTACCCATCAACGCTTTGACTGGTTAGAGCAACTGGCTAAACTTCAGTTTCAACGGGCTGTTTTATATATGAAAGAAGTTAGGCAGCACCGTAAAGAATTTGCAAAAAATATCCGGATGAGCCGCCGACAGGAGGTGGTGGCTACTATTGACAGGTACGGCATCGGGTTTACCACCGATGAAGGCGCTACCGGGTTGATGCTGGCCTTGCATCACGGCCAGCATGAGATGGTGACGGAATTATTGAAACGAAATGCTTCCATCCGCCAAACGGATCAACATGGGTGGCTGGCTATTGATTACCTGCTGCAGGGGTATTATAAAAACACCTTGCTAAAACATAATCAAATGGCCACATTGCAAACCCTGCGCCAGTTCTGGCATATCGTAAAACCTACGGGTATGATAGTGGAGATGAACAGGCAGCAGTTGCATATAAGTGGCCATAGTATGCTTTTCTTTGTGATGATTGCTATGCGTACCATGCAGCACATACAACCTAAGAAAATAAAAATTTCCTGGCCGGATAGTGATAGACAGTCAGTAATAGCCGGCGCATTCGGAATGGATGATGCTGAAGATTTGGCCGCGGCCATGCCCGACGAAATCCTGCCGCCATACCGCAAGAACAGGTCGTATATCAATAGTATATTGTCCTCAAATGAAATCAGCCGGCAGGGGCATCCGGGCTGCAAAATGATTTTTAAAAGGGTGGAGCGGGGAATGTATATACTGAATCCGGATATTACATTCCTGGCGGGCTAGTAAAGCAATTACCTTTTTCAAAATAACTCACTGGGCCCGTTCAGCGGCTTCCCCGAAAAGCTCCCTGCCTTGCAATGTTATTAAGAAAAGAAGGGAGAGAAAATTTTCAATGAGCAATGCTCAATTTTCAATCCGGGGCATGTTGAAAATAATTGAAAATTGTTTATTGTTGCTCGTTTGTATTTTTTGCCGGGAAACACACCTGATGGCACAGAAAATACCTGTTAAACGCTGCCTTTAAAAAAGCCTGCCATCTCTGAATATTTCTTCCCTGGCAAATCTGCCACGAGACTTGTGTTATTTCGGAATACTGGTTTAAGGGTGTTCTATTGTGGAAAAAACTAACCCCATGCTTCAGCATGGGGATGAAAAAATATAGAGATTAATGGGCTTAAGCCCTGACTGCTTCCCGCGTAAAATGATCATTATCTACCGGGGGGCTGCGGTTAGTGTGACAGTGTATATCCCTTATTCGATAATATTTTTCGCTTTGAAACTGTGTGTCGTTTTAAACGCGAAATCCTCTGTCGTGAGAATCTGCGGGAAAAGGAAAAATTGGCAGTTGATTTATTCAGAAAGAGGGAATTTATAGATAGCCTCAAATTTATTTAACAAAATGACATCATTAGTTATTAATTTATAGCTAACAAATGCCGGTGTTACATGTGACACTTTGACAAAAGCATTTTTTTCGTTTATCTCTTTTTCAAGAGATTTGAATTTTATGTTGATATCAGAAATACAATCCATTCTAATATCACTTGAGATGTCTATTAGTTCAAATTCAACTTTTATCATACTAAGAAATTTAAAGGTTACGCTTACAGTAAAATCATGAGCCTGCGGAGCCGGAAAAACAATAGTTATTGTATATTCCCTTTTTGGCCATTATTATACCCAATTAAATAACCATTTATATCAACAATAATAGTCGTGGATTGCTCAGAAGAATTTGATTTGCTATAGATTTCCAAAATAGCAGGCAAGAAAGGGTTAGATACTTGTTCTTCTTGCTTCTTTACTAAGTCATTTCTTTGGCAGTAGTCAACAAGGTCAAGTTCAGTTTTTAGACCATCAAAGTTTTCAATCTTATGATTTTTTAAATTAATTAATTTTTTTACAATAGGTAACATGTTGATTTTTTTATTTATTGAAAAATGGTTAAGTTTTTATTTCTTAATATAAGTTGCAGAGCCAACTTCTAATGAACTACAACTTGGCATTGTTAGTGTCTTATCATCTGGTATTCTACCAATTACCCCAAGCGCTCATGCCGCCAAACATTGTAGTACTATAATTAAAAGTACCGTCCCGTAAAAATTTCCAAGCACTAATAGGGTTATTTTCTGATGGGTACATCCAATCATAATCAATAAGGAATTTTTTTGTATTTTCAATTGAATTATTCGGATCATTAATAAGAGTAGTTTCGGTGCGAGTTATAGAATTACTATATTGATTTTCCACTTTAACATCTTTTGGGATAATAACCCTCCAAATAGCAGTACCTAAAACAATTGAGAATAGTAATCCGCCGAAAAGAATAATCCAATCTTTATAATTTAATTTGTTTGACATGGCACTTTAATTTAGAGGTAATTAAATTTCTTCTCTGCAGTGAGGACAACGAGTAGCAAATGTGTTAACTTCCTCTTTGCAATGAGGGCATTTTCCCCACAGATGTTTATAGGATTTGTTTGATTGTTCTTTAGTTCCAAAAATAATAGTGTATACTTTGGCTAAAATAGTAACAGCAAAAAGATACAAAAACATTTCTCCGATACCCCAGACAATAGGGATTAAAACGAGGCCAACAAAAAAAATTAAGAGAATAGTGATTTGACCTGAACTTAATTTTGTCTTCATAACTCAAACATTTTAAAGTTGTGCTACGACCCAATAGCAGAAAAGGTTATAAATAAGAAGTGTGTGATATTAGCTTACCATTATTTAGTTAGATTTATAAGTTCTGGCTGCATAATAATTCGCCATCGTTTATTCTTTTCTTCATTACGTAAAAATTTGGCATATGCATTGGTTTCCCAAAAGTCTAATTCTAAATTGGAAAAATATTCTATTCGCCCAATTTTTATTCTATTTGCAGTATTTGTATAATTTCCAGAACTTCTTATTAAACTCATCGAAGACAAGTAGATGTCCCCCTGGAAAGTGCGATATACAATAGTCGTCATATCTTGAAAATATAGTGTTGTACTTTCAGTTGAATTCCACCAAGCAGTTCCAACGAAATCACTTGGGTTTTTTAAAACTCTATTGTATTCGGTATTTTCATTATATTTAGTATTACAAGAAATTGCATAGACAGCAAAAAATAAAAATGCTCTTTTCATGCTAAAAAATATTAATATTTATTAATTAGATAATTTTATTTTCCGCTAGCCATTTCCCAATCTTTAATACTTCCTCATGAGTCAAACTAAAATTTGCTTCACCTCCAGTAACCTCATTTTCAATATTCAAACTTAACCGCCCCTCTTCCTCAATAGTAAAAACTAAGCTTACTCGCATTTGAACTTCACCAACCTGCAGTGAATGGTTAATGGTATATTGGTTGGTATCAGGTATGCTGCTATTATCTTCCATTGTGATCTGGGCATGTTATGAATAGTCTTTTTTGGTTTCTCATATTTTGGAGGCTTAGTTAAATGGTTACCCGTTCCAGGGCAACCATTTCTATCAAAGCCCCCAACCTCAATAGTTTCCTGTACTCATCAATCATAAAAAAAGATGAATGATAAGTGTAAATTTACCCTCTCAGTAAAGCGGAGAATGGTAATTGGTAACAATACCTGTAACCAAACAGGTAATAGAGAAATTTAATTTTTACCCAGGCAGTTTTCTGTAAATCAGTACTATTACATATTAGTAAATTACAAATACTATTATCGGATTTCATATCTTCAATTTGATTTACTTTTATTCCATCCCAATGAACCGAAACTTTCTGATATTGTTTTTGGTAAGCATGCTGCCTGCTTACCGGGTTTTCGCAGGAAATACTACAGGCAATCCTCTTATTGCAAACCTTTTGCAGGACAAAAGACCTGTTTCTTTTGTAAGCTGGCCAGGAGAAAATTACCTCCCAACTATTGATGCCCCTTTTAATACTTATCCTCAAAACCTGATTAAAACAGGAGCTGATCTGTATCTTTTTATCAATGGAAGTGGCAGGCTGTATAAAGTAACCACCGGCAATAAGGAGATAAACTTTACAAGGTTTGATTCTACTAACAATTTTGGCTACAATATTGGCTCTTTTGGGTTCAGTTACAATAACCGTATTTACAATCTGGGTGGGTATGGCTATTGGAGAATGAATGGCCAGTTGCGGGTTTTTAATGAGAAAGCCAGCCAATGGGATATTGTTAAGCTGAACAAAGAAATTCCCATTCTGACAGGAAAAACGGAAGGGATGCTTTGGTATGATGTAACCGGTAAAAAAATATATACGGCTTACTACCTGGAAAGGGATGAAGCTGTTAAAAGCAAAGACTTAGAGGAAACCCGGTTTATTTGTGATGTAATGGTATTGGATCTGCAAAAAAACGAATGGAGCCAATTAGGTGTTTTAAATAGTTTTCTGAAAAGTAAGTTGCAGATTCTTAAACCCGTAACCATGAGCCCCTGGGGGCAATTGATTACCATTGGCGATAAAATTTCGTTGTTGGATTTTAAAAACAACCAGATATTGTCGCTGGATGTTCGTAAAGAGCAATACCAGTCATTAATCAGGGCAGGTTGGGGAAGCTCTTTTTATTTTAAGGATTCAACACTTTTTTACGGTAACAATACTAAGCTTGATTCAGTTTTAATGCGCTATTCAGATTTTACGTCAACCAATGAGCAGCTTTATTCAGAAGAAAATATGGCTTCTTTTACGGGAAAGCCAGTTACTTATCTGTTCATTGCCATTCCACTCGCTTTAATGGGGGTATCGGTAGTAATATTTAAAAAGAAGCGATCAATAAAACAAAAGCCTGTAGCAAAAGATTTTGCATTAAGCGGGAATGGTTCCGCACAAACCGTTTTTGATGAAATGGAAATACAGTTGTTGCAATTGCTTATTCAAAATACATCTGCCGGAACCACTACTTCTACCGATGAACAGAATAAGCTATTAGGGTTGGTTAAGAAGAATCCCGAAATACAAAAGAAACAAAGAAGTGATATTATTATAGGGATCAACCGGAAATATGCGTTTGTTGCCCAGTCGAAAGAACCCATCATTCAAAAATCAAGAAGCGAATTTGATAAGCGTTCTTATGAATATTTTATAGATTATGCAAGAGTTGAAGAAATAAAGGGTTTTTTGCAAACGAATAGCAGATAGGTAAATCCAGAAGCAATCTACTTCTCACTTTCCATACATTTGAGGAATGAACCGAATTGAAAAAATCAAAGAATTTCTTGCAAGCAATCCCAAAGACAATTTCCTCCGTCACGCATTGGCATTGGAGTATATAAAAACGGGGGAGGATATTTTGGCGAGAGAACTGTTTGAGGGTATTCTTACCGATTCGCCTGATTATGTTGGTTCGTATTATCACCTGGCCAAACTGCTCGAAAAAATGGAGCAGAAAGAGCTTGCCATTGAATGGTATGAAAAAGGAATGGCAGAGGCGAAGAAAGCAGGAGATAACCATGCGTATAATGAATTGCAGGCGGCTTATGAAGACCTTGTTTATTAAGTTTGGAGTCTGGAGTCTGGAGTTTGGAGTCGTGAGTGGTTTGTCGTGAGTCGTCAATCGTGAGTCGTGAGAAAACTCCAAACCCCTAACCCCTAACTGAACGCCGTTGTTGGTCGCTGACCAACAACATCCACAATCAACAGCTATGACTAACTTCTACTCCAAACTCCAAACTAATTGAAACGATTTTCTTATGATACAAACAAAACGTAAGTATGACCCTATTGCCTACAAAACCCCAACCGGTACAAAACTGAATTGCAAAGGCTGGATACAGGAAGCGGCTTTGCGTATGCTGCTGAATAACCTTGATCCCGCTGTGGCGGAAAGGCCCGATGACCTGATTGTTTATGGGGGCAGGGGTAAAGCCGCAAGAAATTTTGAAAGTCTTGACCTGATCATTAAAGCATTGAAAGACCTGGAAAACGATGAAACCCTTTTGATACAAAGCGGTAAGCCGGTGGCGATGCTGAAAACACATAAGGATGCACCGCGTGTGCTGATCTCTAATTCGCAATTAGTGCCTAAATGGGCCACCTGGGAACATTTTACCGAATTAGAAAAGAAAGGATTGATGATGTACGGCCAAATGACTGCCGGATCCTGGATCTATATAGGTTCGCAGGGCATTGTGCAGGGTACCTATGAAACATTTGCAGCGGTGGCGGATAAACATTTTGGCGGATCGTTAAAAGGAACATTGAGCGTAACTGCGGGATTGGGCGGCATGGGTGGTGCACAGCCCTTGTCTGTTACCATGTGCGATGGCGTTTGTTTGATTGCTGAAGTAGAAGAGTGGCGCATTGATAAAAGATTAGAGACAAAATACCTCGACGTAAAATTCACTGATATTGATGCGGCCATTGATCTCGCCATTGATGCCAAAACAAAAGGGGAGGCTTTGAGCATTGGTGTGTTATGCAATGCCGTTCATTTATTGCAGCGTTTGTTAGACAGAAATGTTCGGGTTGATGTGTTAACAGATCAGACATCGGCACATGATCCTTTGATCGGTTATGTGCCGCATACCTTAACCAATGCGGAAGCGAATACATTACGGGAAAAAGATCCGGAAAAATATATTGAGCTGAGTTACGACAGTATGAAACTGCATGTTGAACTGATGCTTGAACTGCAAAAACGAGGTGCTATCACTTTTGATTACGGCAATAATTTACGGGCAAGGGCGCAGGAGCGGGGTTTGAAAAATGCATTCGATTTTCCGGGATTTGTACCGGCATACATCAGGCCATTATTCTGTGAGGGTAAAGGGCCTTTCCGTTGGGCGGCATTGAGCGGAGATGCCGATGATATTGCTGTTACGGATGAAGTGATCCTGAATCTTTTTCCTGAAAATAAAAACCTGCAACGCTGGATGAAGATGGCCAAAGAAAGAATTGCCTTTCAGGGATTACCGGCAAGGATCTGCTGGCTGGGGCAGGGCGAAAGGGAAAGAGCAGGACTGGCTTTTAATGAATTAGTAAAAGAAGGAAAAGTAAAAGCGCCGATAGTTATTGGGCGCGATCATTTAGATACAGGTTCTGTTGCCTCGCCCAACCGCGAAACAGAAGCCATGTTAGACGGCTCGGATGCGGTTGCCGACTGGCCGGTATTGAATGCATTGGTGAACACGGCGGGCGGCGCCAGTTGGGTAAGCCTGCATCATGGTGGTGGCGTAGGCATGGGTTATAGTATTCATGCAGGAATGGTAATTGTAGCAGATGGAACCGACGAAGCAGCAACAAGGCTGGCCCGCGTTTTAAGAAACGACCCGGGTATGGGTGTGATCAGGCATGCAGATGCGGGATATGATATAGCCTTGGATACGATGAGGAAAAATGGGTTGTCGATTGTTGACCGATTGAAATGAATGAGGTCAAAATAGGGTGATTTATACCTGTTTTTGCGTATAAACACCTAATGCAATCATATTGTCCATTGCTATGTTTACATGCGTATTGAGCCATAGTAAACATAGGATTACCAACCATATAGAAACTATTTTGGGGTTTCAAAATGAAACCTCAAAGTGAGGATAAAAATGGAATTATTATATTTTTAACCTAAAAAGTATATCTTTATGGTATATACTTTTAGGATATGAAAAGCCTTTCTCTAAAACTTGATGATAAAGTGTTTATGGAAACTGAAAAAATAACGGAGGTCTTAGACATACCGCGTAACCGATATATTAATGCGGCCTTAAAGTTTTATAATTCGCACAATGCAAAATTGTTGCTGAAGAAAAAACTGGCTAAAGAATCACTGCTGGTGAGGGAGAATTCTATGGAGACATTAAGAGAAATGGAATTGTTGGAAGATGGCAACGAAAATTAAACAATACGATGTTTGGCTGGCCGATCTGAGCCCAAGATTTGGAACTGAGCCGGGTAAGTTAAGACCTGTTGTAATTATTCAAACTGATCTGTTAAATGAAATAGGTCATCCCTCCACCATTATCTGCCCGATAACCACGAATGTAATACCGGATGCATCTGTTTTACGTGTGCATCTTTCCAAAAAAGAAGCCGGTACCACCAAACCTTCAGACGTGCTGGTTGATCAGGTGAGGGCGGTAGATAATCAAAGATTTAAGGAAAAGATTGGGGTGATTGATAAAAGCTCAGCGAAGGTGCTGAGAGAAAATTTATTGATACTACTTGATTTGTAACTATGATGTTGAAACTGTATTCTTGTGAATACAGAAGGCCACAGATTCGCAGATTAAATCTATCATCTGCGAATCTGTGGATTAATTAAGCAGAAATTAATATCAAACATTGCTAATTCAACATTCATCATTCCCTGTTTAATATTCAATATTCCTTTTAGGCTCAGCTTCCCCTTGATCCGCCGGTTTTAATCGGTTTCTTTCCACCACCCATTGGTTTGGCGGCATTGGGTTTGGCAATAAATTTAGAGCCCTGCAGTCCGCCTTTTGCGCCTTTGCTGCCGGGTTTCCCGCTGTTTTTATTGTTTACTGGTAATGACATAATAATGATTTTTACTTTTTGAATCGGATGGTAAGTTAAGTTGATTTTGTGTATTTTCAAATAATACGCGGAACGCTTAACCCAAAAATCAATTCATATGGGAAAAGGAAGACTGGAAGCTTTTAGCGATGGTGTGCTGGCCATCATCATCACCATTATGGTACTTGAAATGAAAGTGCCGCATGGGGATGGTTGGGAAGTATTGAAGCCTTTGCTGCCGGTATTTATCAGTTATGTTTTGAGTTTTTTGTATGTGGCCATTTACTGGAATAATCATCACCACCTCATGCATGCCATACATAGAATAAACGGGAAAGTGATGTGGGCAAACATTCACCTGCTTTTCTGGCTATCGCTTATGCCCTTTGCATCAGGGTGGATGGGAGAGAATCATTTTGCTGCGGCACCCACGGCATTATTTGGTGTGATTCTTTTAATGGCTGGTGTGGCGTATTATATTCTTGTTAGATGCCTTGTTAAGCTGCACGGAGAAGATTCTACCATTGGCAGGGCTATCGGAAATGATGTTAAAGGAAAAATATCAGTAATAGTATATGCAATAGCCATCGCATTATCCTGTTTCAATGGCTGGATCAGCTTAAGTCTGTATGCACTGGTGGCAGTGATGTGGTTTGTGCCTGACAGGCGGATTGAAAAGAATTTGGAAGAAGAAAAAAATTAGCGGATTGCGGATTAGCGGATTGGCGGATTACGAATTAGCGAATTGGGTTATTAATAAGCAACGTATTGTTGAAATTTAAAAATCAGTGATTCTTTATTCAAATCTTTTTAAAACACATAGCTAAATAGGGGAAAACAAAAAGAAAATATAACTTTCAAACTATATGCCCTCTTTCCTGACCTATGCAACTATGTGTTTAATAGGAGCACAACACGTTAAAAAGTAATCCGTAATCCGTTAATCCGCAATCCGCCAATTCGCGAATTAAAATCACTCCAACCGCTTCATCAATTCGGCATCAATTTTTTTGAAGAGATGATAGGGTTTATACACCCGCCATTCCGGTATTTCCATTAACTCGATGTAGTAATTGAGTTTTTTCTTTTTAAAATCGTACTGGGTAGATTCGGGCATGTTCAGGGCCACAATCCAGCCATTTTCTTCGCTTACTTCATCGTACCATTCCTGATAATATTCTTTATCACTGCTGTGAAAGTTGAGTACGTTTTCGGTGATGAGGATGTATTTATAAATTTTTTGATAGTATAAAATATCCATCACTTCCCTCTTCAGTTCCATGATATCGTTCTCAATAGCATCATTCCATTCGCCCAGTAATTCGATGATGGCGAAATTGAGTTCGTAATCAACATAAATAATTTTGAGGTAGAGGGTGCGGCTGCCAAAATCATCCCATTGCGGGTGGATGTAATAGTTGTAAACCGTTTGCGAATATTCAAACTCGCTGTACTTCCTTCCAAAGAATGGCGATTTGGGGTCTTCTTCGGCAATATAAATATGACGCCAGTTGTAAAAAGGTTCTATATCGTGCATACACTATCCTAAGCGGTAGTGGCGGCTTCAACAGCTTTCTTTACACTACCATGTTTTAATAACAGGTCTTTGGCTTTTTCATAATCATTCAGCTTTAATCCATCCATCACCATTTTAACGCCGCGGTCAACAAGCTTTACATTGCTCAGTTGCATGTTAACCATCTTATTGTCTTCCACGCGGCCCAGTTGTATCATGATAGAAGTAGAGATCATATTCAATACCAGCTTTTGTGCGGTACCGCTTTTCATACGGGTACTGCCGGTAACAAATTCGGGTCCAACCACTACCTCAACAGGAAAATCCGCTTCTGCCGAAACAGGGGAGTTTGGATTGCAACTGATACTTCCGGTAATAATGCCTCTTTTACGGCATCGTTTCAGGGCGCTGATCACATAAGGTGTGGTACCGCTGGCCGCCAGTCCTACTACCACATCTTTATCACTTACAAAATGTTTCTGCAAATCGTTCCAGCTTTCTTCGGTACTGTCTTCTGCAAATTCTACTGCCTGTGTGATGGCTTTTTCGCCGCCGGCGATCAATCCGATCACTAATCCGTAAGGGACACCAAAAGTAGGCGGGCATTCGCTGGCATCAACAATTCCCAGGCGACCACTGGTGCCTGCGCCAATATAGAATAAACGGCCGCCAGCCAGCATTTTATCGCTGATGGCAGCAACCAGTTTTTCTATTTGTGGGATGGCTTTGGCAACAGCATCCGGTACGGTTTTATCCTCGTTGTTAATATTCTGCAATAATTCATGGATAGACATTTTCTCCAAATGCCGGTAAGTAGACGCCTGTTCCGTTACTTTAATAAAATCTGACATACCCGTTGCTTATTTATGATACGCTAATAATCCCTGCATAGGGGCTTTGATCACATTGCCCAGTTCCAGTTCGTACGTATTGCAAAGTTCTTTCAATACATCTCTAAAACCAAATGCAATACTGCCGATAAAATGGATGGGCAGGGTCCAGCTTTCACGGTATTTATAGAGATGGGTAAAGAAAAAATCGTTTAATCCGTCTTCAATAATATTTTCAATCATATAATGCCCGCGGTTCTCGGCCAGGAAAATGGCAAAAGAGGCCAGGTACCTGTTTGCTAAGGGTTGTTTGTATACATGATCGAGTATCTCAATGGTGGAAACCTGGAAACGTTTTTCAAACCTTGCTTTCAGATCTTCATCAAAAGTGTTGTAGAGATAGTATTGTACTACTTTTTTACCGAGGTAGGCGCCACTGCCTTCGTCGCCAAGGATGTAACCGAGGCCCGGACTGTTTTTTACGATCTTTTTCCCGTCGTAATAGCAGGAGTTGGAGCCTGTTCCGAGTATGCAGGCAATCCCTTTTTTCTTACCGCAAAGGGCCCGTGCTGCTGCCAGCAGATCTGTTTGAACTTCTATTTTGGCCTTAGGAAAATGGCCTTTTAATACTTTCTTAATGATAGCGGCATTATCCTTATTGCTTAACCCGGTACCGTAAAAATGAATATCGGTTACCTGGGCATTTTTCAGCCTGGGCATCAGTTCTTTGCCAAGCAGGGCCGAGATCTGCGCTGAATTAAGGAAATAAGGGCTTATTCCCTGTGTAATGATGGTTTTACTTTTACCGTTATCAACCAGCCTCCATTCGCATTTGGTGGCACCGCTGTCTGCAATCAACATAATGGACATATCCCGGCTATTAAGTGTAAAAAACGAGGTTTTAATGTATATAATACGAAGGTAGGGGAATAACCCAATAAGCCTGCATCCTGTATACGGCAGTTCCGGCAGTGTTTATCCCGGTTTGGGCCTTTCATCCCAAATGAGAAACCTTTAAACGGTCATTCAAACATTAATATGATATTTGCAGCAGTTCATACAGTTCACAAGAAGTGTTATTTATGGGAAGTAAAAAATTACAGGTTTGGTTACCGATACTTTTCGCACTGGTAATGATATCGGGGATGATGATTGGTTATCAGTTAAAAGGCAAGACCCTGGGCAACCGTTTTTTCGCTCTAACTAAACGTACCTCATTGCAGGAGGTAGTTGAGTTGATAAAAGGCAAATATGTGGATAGGGTTTCTGCCGACAGTATTAACCAGTTGGCTGCTGATGAGCTGTTATCGCACCTCGATCCCCATTCCCTTTTTATTCCCGCTGATAATCTGAAAGAAGTAAATGAAGAACTGATAGGCAATTTTCAGGGTATTGGGGTTGAATTCCAGATATTAGACGATACGGTGAATGTGATGAATGTAATAAAAGGCGGTCCATCAGAAAAAGCCGGTTTGCAGGTAGGAGACAGGTTTATAAAAGTGAACGACAGTATTGCCATTGCCGGTAAAAAACTGAAGCCGGATGATATCCGCAAACTGTTACGCGGCCCTATGAATACGGAAGTAAAAGTGCAGTTGGTACGGGGTGCAGATAAGAAAGATATAACAATTACCCGTGGCGTGATACCTGTATCTCCCATTGATGCAGCATATATGATTACCCCGCAAACAGGCTACCTGCGCATTAATAAATTTGCTGAACGCACCTATGAAGAGTTTATGCAGCATATGGAACAACTGCAGAAACAGGGCATGCAGCAACTGATCCTCGACCTGAGAGGCAATGGCGGCGGACTGATGAAAGAAGCCACAGATATTGCTGATGAATTTTTGAGTGATGATAAACTGATCGTATACACAGAAGGTGAGCATGTGCCACGTACCGATTACCGATGTAAAAGAGACGGCATTTTTGAAAAAGGTAAGCTGGAAGTATTGATAGATGAAAGTTCAGCATCTGCCAGTGAAGTGTTGGCGGGTGCGTTACAGGATTGGGACAGGGCCACTATTATTGGACGGAGATCATTCGGCAAAGGCCTTGTGCAGCAACAGTTTCAATTAACTGACGGAAGCGCCGTGCGCTTAACCATTGCCCGCTATTATTCTCCATTAGGCAGAAATATTCAGAAACCATATACTAAAGGCAAAGCGCAATATGAAGAAGAACTTGCCGAACGTTTTCATAACGGAGAAGTGGTGAAAGGCGATACCTCAAAGCCCGCAGGCAAAGCTTACAAAACACCAGGTGGCAGAACGGTTTATGGAGGTGGTGGTATTACACCGGATGTTTTTGTTCCTTTTGATACCACGCATAAAGATCCTGCCGTAATTAAAATGTATTACAAGGCCACACTGAGCGGTTTTGTGTATCATTATTATATTCAGAACCGCAGTTTCTTTAACGGAATCACCTCACCTGCTGACATGGTGAAAAAATTTGTTCCGGGAGAAAAAGAATGGTTGCGCCTGATGGCATTTGCGCAGCAAAAAGATACCATCCGGCTTAATGCAGTAGCAGGAAAAGATAAGGCTGAGGTTTTACAGCGCATCCAAACCCTGATGGCAAGGCAGATTTGGCGGAATGAAGGCTATTTTGAGGCAGCCAATATAAATGACGTAACGGTACAAAAAGCGATAGCTCAGTTTAACTGATGCCCCAGGCCCGGAAATGGGTAAACAATGGGGGTAGAAACGTTTTTTAGTTTGGCATTTTTCGTTTTAGTTTGCAGCAGATTTGATTGATTTTTAAAAACAATACGGTTTATGACAATTGAAAGTTTTAAGGGATTATCGCATGAAGAAAAACTGAAGGAACTTAAATATTCAGGTGAATTACTGGGTTCGTACGACCGTAACAGTGAGAATAACGGACCTAAAGTACCCGGTGATATTTTTGCTCTGTACGATTTTTGGGTGTATTTAAGTGATGATGAAGAAACCATTATCCCTTCCAGAAGGAACCCGCTGCATGTAGAAGAAGCGTAAACTGCGATCGCCCCGTCAGTCGTCAGTCGTGAAACGTGAGAGCGATATTCACGATCGCCGATTCACGTCTCACGAAATTGCATTTCTGCGTTCTGTAATAATTACAACCAATCCAGCAGGCTAAGCCAGCAAATGATTGCTGCTTTGCTTAATATAATTTTTGCCACAGAAGGCACAGACTAACATAGATGAGTTCTGTGAAAATCTGTGTCTTCTGTGGCAATGTTTTATCTGTTTTACTCTGAAGGATTAACTAAACTTTGGTTCTTTCTTTTCTAAGTCCATTTAACTTTGTATAAAGCATCAGACCTGCAATCTGTTGTATTTTGTTGTAAAAGCTAAATAGTGGATTATGAAAACAGGCATTTCACCCATTTTATTCATTGCATTAACCGCAGCCACATGGCTGTCTGCCTGCGGCTCTTCCAAAAACAGTCAGCAAACAGATCTTGCCCAGACCATCTCTTTTCAAAAAGATTCGCTGATCATTAATGGTGATGATGGCGACTGGACAACAGCGCTGCCTTTTTATGATGAAAAGCAAGAGGTTTCTTATGCTGTGTCAAACAACAATGAGAACCTCTACATCAGGGCTGCCAGTAAAAATGAAACAACTATCCAACGAATTTTGAGGGGAGGACTAATTGTTTTAATTAACAGTCATGGTGTTAAAGAAGAAGCAGGCGCGGCCGGTATCAGTTTTCCAACGGGCAACAGGGTGCAGAAAGATGGCAGGATCCTGAACGACAGACCAGAGCTGCAACAAAATAAACATGTGGCGCTTGATGCGGTGGCTGATTATTCCCTTTTTGGTTTCAAACAAATAAAAACACCTGCCAATTTTGATTACGGTAAGAAAAACCAGGAAGGGATTGAACTGGGAATTGGTTTAAATGCCGCAAACGAATTGGTTTATGAAGCTATGATACCACTCAGTTCATTTCTGAACAGGAATGAACTGATCAATATTGGCAGAAAAAATATTGCTGTTGGTTTTGTAATTGAAAATATACCCGGTCAACCTGGCTCAAATCGTGGTGGCGGTGGCGGATTATCTATTGGCGGTGGGCTGGGCTTTGGTTCTTTTGGCAGTGGCGGTGGATTGGGTTTATCTATTGGCAGCGGCTCTTTGGGAAGGATAGGAGGAGGTAAAAATGGTAAGCCTTCAAAAATATGGAAGGAAATATTCTTAGCGGGAGAGCCTGTTTTGAAAAAATAAAAGAAGTTTAACCGCAGTTCCCTCGGATTAAAAAATCTGCGAATCTGCGGCTAAAAAATCAACCCTCGCAAAGCGATTTCAGTTTATTCAATCCTTCTCCAAAATCCTTATCCATACTCTTTTCTATCAGCCCAAACAGTTTTATAATGTTCATGGGATAAGGTGTGGAGCTCTCCATCCGCCAGCTAACTTTAGTGCCGCCGTTTTCTTCACTAAGTATTAAAGCGCCCTGGCCGGTACCTTTAAAAGGTTTAATAAAATCAACACGCGATAACATTTCCTTCTTCTCTTTTACGCCGGTAATGGTTTGTGAGCCTTCCCCAACATTCTTAACATCGCTCACCCACGAAAAACCGGCACCTGGCGTGCCATCAATACCACTGGTTTGGATTTTGATGTTAGGATCTTTCGCCATCCATGGGTTCCATTTATTCATTGCCGCCAACGAATTGGTGAATTCCCAAACCCTGTCGGGAGAAGCGCTGATATTAATTGATTTTTCAAAACTCCAGCCTGTGCCAACTATTGCGGCAACCAATAGAACCAGGGCAATAAGGCCTCCGATAATGTAAAGGGCAATCATATGATTATTTTGTTTAGTGTTTAACGGGGCTAATAAAAATAAGCTTTTTATACTTTTTTAGGGGTGTATAGAAAAAAATAATGGAATGATAGCTCATCCAATAATGCAAACTCCTGTCTGATTTTTTTGTACATTTCTCTTCCAAAAACCACTAACGATGGCTACTACCAGAAGAAAATTTTTGCAAACACTGGGCACTTCCAGTTCATTACTATTAGCAGGGTTGCCTGCATTTGCTGATAACGCCAATGTGCGTTCACTCTTATCACAGGTTAAAGTAAGCGCCAATGATAAAGTAAGAATAGCCCTGATTGGATCGGGCATTATTGGACATTATGATACGGAGACCGCACTGAAGGTGCCCGGTGTTGAATTAGTAGCTGTGGCAGATCTTTACCAGGGCAGGCTCGACAGGGCCAAAGAAAAATGGGGTGATCATTTATATGTTACACGCAACTATAAAGAAATACTGGCCCGGAAAGATGTTGATGCCGTACTGGTTTGCACCTGCGATCACTGGCATGATCATATCACTATTGATGCATTAAATGCCGGCAAACACGTGTACTGCGAAAAACCAATGGTACACCATGTAGACGAAGGACTTGCTGTGGTGGCCGCCCAAAAAGCGAGTGGTAAAGTATTGCAGGTAGGCAGTCAGAACGCAAGCTCCGTACTGTTTCTGGAGGCGCAAAAATATTATAACCAAGGTGTTATTGGCGAACTTACTTACGCTGAAGCATATACCGATAGAAACTCTGCCAACGGCGCATGGCAATACACCATTCCTTCGGATGCCAGCGCCAAAACAATCGACTGGGATATGTTTCTTGGTGATGCCCCCAAAGTTCCTTTTGATCCTGTTCGGTTTTTTCACTGGAGAAATTATAAAGCATATGGAACCGGTGTGGCGGGTGATCTGTTTGTACACAATTTTACAGCACTGCATACGGTAACCGGATCAAAAGGGCCGGATACTATTTATGCTGCCGGTGCTTTAAATTACTGGAAAGATGGGCGCGATGCGTATGATATTGTTTCAGGCATTATGCGTTATCCTAAAACAGCAGATCACAACGGGTTCCAGTTCTTTACACGTGTGAACCTTGCTGATGGCGCCGGTGGCGGACAGAACAATCGTTTTATCGGAACAGAAGGCGTGATAGAGGTAGGATACAATAGTATTAAAATCAAACATTTTAAAAGGCCCGTTGCGCCCGAAATTGGCGGATACGATTCTCTGGAAAGCTTCCCTAAAGCCATGCAGGAATCTTTGCTGGCAGAGTATAATGCAAAGTATAGTGCAGAAGACAGGAAAATGAAGGCAGGCGATACCATTATTTTTAATGCACCCAAAAACTACGACAGCCGCCTTGATCATATGATCAATTTCTTTGAATCTGTTAGAACAGGCAAATCGACATTTGAAGACGCTTCGTTTGGTTTGCGTGCCGCGGGACCGGCTATTCTCTGCAACACCAGTGTTGAATTGAATAAAGCCATTCATTGGGATTCGGATAAGATGCAGGTTGTACAGGCTTAAGGTTGGATAATTCTACTACACAAAATATCATATGACTAATAGGGATATGCGCAAAACAGGACGAAGAGAATTTGTTGGAACAATCGCTGCCGCTATAGGTGGTTCTGCTTTTATGATGCTGCCGGGAGCAGGTATGGCAAAGAGTTTGACGGGGCAGGAAGGGGATATGACCATTCAACAGGTAATCAACCTGATACTGAAAAGTATTCCCGGTGCACCGTTTAAACAAACGGTGGATACCATTAAATCCGGCGATGCCGGCCAGCGCGTAACCGGAATTGCAACTACCATGTTTGCAACCGTGGAAGTGATTAAAAAAGCAGCAGCTATCGGTGCTAATTTCATTATAGCACATGAACCTACTTTCTATAATCATGCCGATGATACCAAATGGCTGGAAAATGATGAAGTATATAAGTATAAATCGGCCTTACTTAAAAAACACAATATTGTTGTCTGGCGTTTTCATGATTATATCCATGCGCATCAACCTGATGGTGTGATAGCGGGTGTGCTTACCGCTTTGGGTTGGGAGAGATATGCCGATCCTAAAAAGCCTTACCTCATCAACATACCGGCCGAAACACTTCAAGCCATCATAACACATGCAAAAAAACAGTTAGGTATTGAGCATGTAAGATATATTGGAGATACCGCTCAGCTTTGCAGTCGGATTGTTTATGCACCGGGCTCGGCAGGGGGCAGGATGCAGATAGGGGCTATTGCCAGCGAAAAACCCGACCTGCTGATAATTGGCGAGCTGGACGAATGGGAAACCAGCGAATATGTTCGGGACCTTCGTTCAAGTGGATCAAAAATATCACTGCTGGTATTGGGGCATATTGCCAGTGAAGAGCCCGGACTTGAATGGCTGGCACAATGGCTGCAGCCACAGTTGAAAAATATCCGGATAACTCATATCCCTTCAGGTGATGCATTTAGCTGGGCGTAGTTATATTTGCAAACCAATTAATACTGAACGGTTTTCAATTATCCTGCATATGTCTCTAACGAGTAAAAGGCTTAGCTTAGCTTTCGCATTTGTATTGTTTGTTTTTACAGTAAATGCCCAGTCAAAAAAATCAATCAATATATGGCTCACAGATCCTGCAAAATCTGTGTTTTTCCAGGAACAGCCGGCGCGATTCTTCGATACTAAAAAAGATGCCGGCAGTATTTTTACCATCCGTGTAAATGATACGCCACGATATCAAACCATTGATGGTTTTGGTTTTTCTTTTACCGGTGGCAGTGCGCAGAACATCATCAAACTTCCTGCAAAAAAAAGAACAGCCCTGCTGAAAGAATTGTTTGCAACCAACAATAAAAACATCGGGATCAGTTACCTGCGCGTAAGTATCGGCGCTTCCGACCTGAATGATCATGTGTTCTCTTATGATGATTTGCCCAATGGAGAAAAAGATCCTGAACTTACGCATTTTGATCTTGGTCCGGATAAGAAAGATGTGATCCCTGTATTGCAGGAAATTCTGAAGATCAATCCCAAATTAAAGATCATGGGTTCGCCCTGGTCGCCACCGGTTTGGATGAAAGACAACAACAACGTAAGAGGAGGCAAGCTCTTACCGCAGTATTACGCTGTTTACGCAAAATATTTTGTGAAGTATATCCTTGCCATGCGGAAGTACGGGATACGTATTGATGCGGTTACTGTACAAAATGAGCCATTGCATCCGGGCAATACACCCAGCTTGTATATGACGGCGCCTGAGCAAACAGAATTTGTAAAGAATTATCTCGGCCCTGCTTTCCGCAAGGCACACATCGATACCAAAATTATTGTGTACGATCATAATGCAGACAGGCCAGACTATCCGATTTCTATTTTAAATGATACAGCCGCCAGAAAATATATTGATGGATCAGCATTTCATTTATATGCCGGTACAATAGATGCATTGTCACTGGTGCATGATGCACATCCTGATAAGCAACTTTATTTTACCGAACAATGGATCGGCGCCCCGGGCGATTTTGCGGGAGATATTCCCTGGCATATTGAAAACCTGATCATTGGCGGAACCCGTAACTGGTGTAAAACCGTTCTCGAATGGAACCTTGCTTCTGACCCGCAATACAGACCCCATACAGATAACGGTGGTTGTGTTAATTGCCTTGGCGCTGTAACTATCGGGGATAGTACGATTACACGAAACCCTGCTTATTATATTGTTGCGCATGCCTCCAAATTTGCAAGGCCGGGTTCTGTGAGGGTTGCATCCAATACCAGTTCAGAGCTCCCTAATACTGCTTTCAGAACACCAGATGGAAGAACAGTGCTGATTGTGTTAAATACAACCAAAACAAAAAAGGCTTTCAATATCCTGTATAAAGGCAAACTGTCTAAGATAGAATTGAACGGCAGGGCAGTGGGCACCTATATCTGGTAGTAGAAATATTCCCTAACCGTGCCTTCGTGCCTATGTGTGAGATTTTTTTGCGCACAAAGGAACGAAGGTATGGTTGGAACGGAGACCATCATATAAAACAAGTTCTTTCAAAACATCTACATCGTTTTCGTAAATTAATATAGTTTGTAAGTCAGTTATACTCCGAAAAAACATCACTTTCACAAATAAATTTTTGCCTGCCATGCAATCCAATGATTTGTTCTCACTAAAAGATAAAGTAATTGTTGTAACGGGAGGTACCGGTATTTTAGGCGGATCATTTGTAAAAGGTATTGCCAGCGCAGGCGGAACTGTTATCATTCTTGGCCGCAATGCCGCAGTAGCCGAACAAAGGGCTAAGGAGATCAATGATAATGGCGGCAAGGCCCTTGCTGTAATGGCAGATGTACTTGATGAAATTTCTCTTGTAAAAGCCCGCGATCTTATTCTCAACAAATTTGGCACCATTGATGGATTGGTAAACGGGGCAGGTGGCAATGTGCCAGAGGCCGTATTGCAACCCGGGGCCGATGTTTTTTCTATGAATATTGCCGGCATGAAAAAAGCGCTGGAACTCAACCTGTGGGGTACCATCATTCCTACCCAGGTTTTCGGGGCCGTTATGGCACAAAAAGGTAAAGGAAGTATTGTAAATATTTCATCCGTTACTTCTAAAACAGCCATTTCAAGGGTATTGGGATATAGTATGGGTAAGGCGGCAGTTGATTGCTACAACCAATGGGCCGCAGTAGAAATAGCTAACCGGTTTGGCGATGCGATCCGCGTAAATGCCATCACACCGGGATTTTTTTTAACAGAACAAAACAGGGCCTTATTAACTAATCCAGATGGAAGCTATACCGAAAGAGGAAAACTGGTGATCAATCAAACGCCTTTTAAAAGATTTGGTAAACCCGATGAACTGGTTGGTGCACTGATCTACCTCTTAAGTGATGCGTCCTCATTTGTAACGGGTATGCAGATTGGGGTGGATGGCGGGTTTACTGTTTATGGCGGCGTGTAAATATTTATATCAGCACGTTGTGACATTGAAATTTATATACTGATGCATTTTTAAATACTTAATAATGCAGTTATTCTTTGTTTCAAATCTTTAAAAAAACATAGATGCATAGGAAAACAAAAAGGAAACATAGCTTCAAACTATATGCCCTCTTTCCTGACCTATATAACTATGTGTTTAATAGCACAACGCGTTAATATAAGAAGATGAGCAATTATATTTTTTCAGACAATTTTTTATTGCAGGGTAAAACGGCCCAAAGGCTTTACCATGATTATGTGAAAGCAATGCCTGTGATCGATTACCATTGCCATCTTTCACCGGCAGAAATTGCAGCCAACCGGCAGTTTGAAAACCTGACACAGCTTTGGTTATACGGTGATCATTACAAATGGCGCGCCTTACGCACACTGGGCGTATCGGAAGAACTGATTACCGGCAGCGCGTCTGATAAAGCAAAGTTTGCTGCATGGGCTAAAATAGTTCCGAAAATTATCCGCAATCCGCTGTTTCACTGGACACATATGGAACTGAAAAATGTTTTTGACATAACCGGTTACCTGGACGAAACAAGTGCTGATACTGTTTACAGCAAATGCAATGAACTATTGCAAACACCCGCTTATCGTACACGATCGATCCTTAATTCTTTTAAAATTGAATATATAGGTACTACAGATGAACCATGGGATAACCTGGCTAACCATCAACAATTAATTGCAGAAGATTTTTCTATCCGTGTGTCGCCGTCATTCAGGCCTGATAAAGTGTTAATGATAGATAATAAGGAAGTGTTCTTTACGCATCTTTCCTTATTGGAAGAATCAAGTGGTGTAAGGATAAAAGATATTTCATCACTGTTGGAAGCCTTGCAAAAACGCATAGATTTCTTTCATGCCAATGGCTGCCGTGTATCTGATCATGGCTTGTTGCAGATGCCGGGTAAATGCCGTTTATCGGCACAACAGGAAGCTGAATTCATTTCTTTTGTGGCTGACAAAAAAGGCATCTATTCAGATCCCGATGCTTTTATGGGTTTTGTGCTGGCTGAATTATGTAAGATGTACCATGCCAAAAACTGGGTACAACAATTTCACCTGGGGCCTGTAAGAAATAACAATACAAGACTTACGCAGAAACTGGGCGCAGATAGCGGTTTGGATTCCATCGGTGATTTTCCGCAGGCACTGCGGTTGTCGCATTTTCTCGATCATCTTGATCAAACAGACCAATTAGCCAAAACAGTTATCTATAATATTAATCCTGCCGATAATGAAGTGTTTGCCAGTATGATTGGCAATTTTAATGATGGCAGTATCAAAGGTAAAATGCAGTTTGGCTCCGGTTGGTGGTTTCTTGATCAGAAAGACGGGATAGAGAAACAAGTGAATGCCTTATCCAATATGGGCCTTGTCAGCACATTCATTGGCATGATCACCGACAGCAGAAGTTTTCTTTCTTTTCCCCGGCACGAATATTTCAGAAGGGTTATCTGTAATCTTTTTGGAGATGAAATGGACAATGGCTTATTGCCAAACGACGAAGCATGGGTGGGTGGCATCTTAAAAGACGTTGCCTATTACAATGCCAAAGAATATTTCAATATCTAAATCAGACTAATCACCTCTATATGAAAAAAGTTTTTATACTCGGTTGCGTGCTGCTGGGAAACCTTTGTGTGCTTGATGCGCAAAAGAAAACAGAACAATGGGAAACCCTTTTTAACGGTAAAGACCTAAAAGGGTTTAAAGTATTAAACGGCAAAGCCAGATTTACGGTAGACCACGGCGAGATTGTAGGAACTACAGTGGTGAATGAACCCAATAGTTTCCTTGCCACAGAAAAAGAATACGGCGATTTTATTTTTGAAGTGGATTTTAAAGTGAATGACAATATGAACTCCGGCATTCAGTTCAGGAGTGAGATAAAAGATGCGAATGATCAATGTAATGTGACCGATAAAAAAACGCCGGAAAGGGTGCATGGCTATCAAATGGAGATCGATCCTTCGGACAGGGGATGGAGTGGCGGTATTTATGATGAGGCAAGAAGGGGCTGGTTGTATTCCATGGAAAATAATCCTGCCGCAAAAAATGCTTTTAAAAACAACCAGTGGAATCATTACCGTATTGAATGTATCGGTAACAATATCCGCACATGGGTAAATGGTATTGCCTGCGCCCACCTGGTAGATGACGCTACACCAAAAGGTTTTATTGCCCTGCAGGTGCATGCGATCAATGATGCCAAACATGCCGGCGAAGAAATACGCTGGAAAAATGTACGCATCCAGACAAAGAACCTGAAACCAACCCCTGCTGATAATGTTTTTGTGGTAAACACCTTGGTTAATAATATTTCAGATGATGAAAAACGGATGGGTTATCGTTTATTGTTTGATGGCAAAACAACCGATGGCTGGAGAGGTGCAGGCAAAGATTATTTTCCTGTCGGAACATGGTATGTAAAAGATGGCACCATGAATGTTAGCAAGGGCAACAGTGCAGAATCGCAGAACGGAGGAGACATTGTAACCAAAGAAGAATTCAGCGCGTTTGACCTTCAGTTTGAATTCAAATTATCTGATACGGCTAACTCGGGCGTAAAATATTTTGTTACAGAAAAGGAAAAAACAACCGGCTCGGCAATAGGCTTGGAATACCAGTTATTGGATGATGATAAGCACCCCGATGGAAAACTGGGTTCTATCGGTAACCGCACACTGGCTTCTTTATACGACCTCATCCCGGCAAAGAAAACCGGAAGGGAAAAATTACCGATTGGCGAATGGAACAGGGGCCGTGTAATTGTATTTCCTGATGGCCGTGTAGAGCATTGGCTTAATGGGTGGAAGGTATTGGAATACCAAAGAGGAACACAGTATTTTTATGCATTGGTGGCAAGAAGCAAATTTGCCAAAATACAGGATTTTGGTATGGCTCAGAAAGGACATCTCCTGCTGCAGGAACACGGAACCAATGTTTCTTACCGCAGCATTAAAATAAAAGAGCTGAAATAATTATTCATCTTTATAACGATTGCCAAAATGTCAAATACAAGAAGAAAATTTATCAAACAATCTGCACAGGCTGTTGCAGGAACATATATAGCGTCGTTGGGATTTAGTGCAAAAAGTTATGCGAGGATCATTGGCGCCAACGACAGGGTTAGAGTAGGCGTGGTAGGTTTTTCCGACCGCCACCGCAGTTCTCATATTCCTCCGTTTATGAAATTTTACAAGGAAATGAATTTTGATATCGTTTCTGTTTCAGACATCTGGAAAAAACGCAGGGAAGAAGGTGCTGCTTTTCTGAAAGACAAGATGGGGCATGACATCAATGCTTACCGGAATAACGAAGAATTGTATGCTTCCAAAACAGTAGATGCTGTATTCATCAGCACAGCAGATTTTCAGCATGCGTTACATACGATTGAAGCAGTGAAAGCGGGTGTTGATGTGTATTGCGAAAAGCCTTTTGCTGAAACAATGGAAGATAATCGTGCCGCTTTAAAAGCAGTGAAAGCGTCAAAAAGTATTGTGCAGATAGGTTCGCAGCGCAGGAGCGGCGCTAATTATAAAGCGGCAGCCGATTTTATACAGCAGGGAAAATTTGGTCCCATCACTATGGTTGAACTAACATGGAATGTAAACCAACCCGGCCGCTGGAGAAGGCCCGACCTTGTTGCACAATGTAAAGAAGCTGATCTCGACTGGAAGCGTTACCTGATGAACCGTCCTTACGAGCAGTTTGATCCGAGAAAATATCTTGAATATCGTTTGTTCTGGCCTTATTCATCCGGTATGCCGGGGCAATGGATGAGCCACCAGATAGATACAGTGCACTGGTTCTCCGGCCTGGCGCATCCGCGCAGTGTAACGGCCAATGGCGGCATCTATCAATGGAAAGACGGAAGAAAGAACTGGGACACCACCACTGCTGTTTTTGAATACGGTCCGTCGAACGACTCAACTACCGGTTTCCAGGTGGTGTTTATGTCGCGCATGCATAATGGTGATGAAAACCCTGCTGAAATTTATTACAGCAATGGAGGAGAGTTAAATCTTGTAACCAATAAAGTTTCACCCAAAGGCGGCCTGCGTGCCAACGCTGCCGCCGCTATGAAAATGCAACCCAACCTCTTGCCCGAATTAAATCTGACCGACCTTGTTGTAAAAGTAGAAGCTGGCGCCAATACAGGCGGAGATGCATTAACCACGGCACATGTTCGTAACTGGATGGAATGTGTGCGCAGCCGCAAACAACCCAATGCACCTGTGGAGGCGGGATATAATCACTCCATAGCAACCATCATGACCAACGCTGCCTGCCGCACCGGACAGAAAGTAACATTTGATGAAAAGACGCAGGAAGTGATGGCAGGTGGTAAGGTGTTCAAATACTAAACAAGGTTTTCTAAATGCGCCTTGGCGTCTTGGCGTGCAAAATATATTCTCGCAAAGGCGCAAAGGCGCGTTTTTTCTACACATATTTTGTAACACCCGGTACAGCTATAGGGTAATAACCATCTGCATTGGGCACTACCGGTGGCATCGCATTCCAGTCGTATACTTTAGGGTGAATATCAAGCCCGGAGTTGATCGCTTTATCCCATTCAATTACCTGTCCGCTATAAGTGGCCATGCGGCCAAGGATAGATGTCATGGTGCTTTTAGCGCCGTTCTCTGTATCAGCAAATTTGTATTCGCCTTTGGCGATGGCTGCAAATAATTCATCATGCTCTGTTTGATAAGGATTGGCTTCTCCCTTAGTGTCAAAATGATAGATCACCTTTCCGGAGGCATCCAGGATATTCGCTTTACCGCATTGTATTTTTCCTTTTGTACCCACCAGTAATTCATCCACACGGCTCATAGTGCCGGGTATGTGGCGGCATTGACTGTTAAGTATTGATCCGTCTGCATACTCAAATTCAACATAGTGATGATCGAATATTTCGCCATGGTCTTTTCCCTTGCGAACCTGTCGCCCGCCCATACCCTGTGCTTTTACCGGGTAGCTTCCTTTAAACCAGTTGATCACATCAATGTTGTGAATATGCTGCTCGGTAATATGATCGCCGCAAAGCCAGTTGAAATAATACCAGTTGCGCATCTGGTATTCCATTTCTGTCTGGTTGTATTTGCGTGGTCTGACCCATACGCCGTCATTGTTCCACCATGCCTGTGCAGAAGTAATATCACCGATCAAATCTTTTCTTTTGAAAAGTTCACGATAAGAGGTCTGGTAATGTCTTTGCAAGCCTACTACCACATTCAGTTTCTTTTGTTTGGCAATGGCAGCAGTGGCCAATACTTTTTGTATACCGGCGGGATCAGTGGCTACCGGTTTTTCCATGAACACATGTTTATTCTGTTTGATGGCTTCTTCAAAATGAATGGGCCTGAAGCCGGGAGGAGTGGTTAGTATCACAACATCGGCAAGCGGGATGGCTTTCATATATCCATCAAAGCCGGTAAATTTTCTTTCTTCAGGAACATCTATCCGTTTCTTTACTTCGGCCATGGATGGATCAGAGCCATCATCAGTAGTAAGTGATTGGTAACAACTATCAAGGTTATCGCGAAAAGCATCTGCCATCGCAACCAGCTTTACATTTTGTTTGCTTAAGAGCGCCTGCATAGCCGCACCTGTTCCGCGGCCACCACAACCGATCAATGCGACTTTGATCACATCATCAGCGCCGGAAAAATAATTGGCACGCGAAAAAAAAGGAGCTGCAATCAATCCGCCGGCAAGCAAAGAGGTTTGTTTTACAAAATCTCTTCGTGAATTGTTTTTGGAAGCATCGTTGTTCATAAAACATGTTTTAAAAGGTTATTTACCAAGATATTTTTTAAAGAAATTATTTACTTCCGCTGCATCCGGTTGCAATAAGGGCCGCACTAACCGAAAACCTACCCAACTGGCTTCTGTGAGCCACCATTTACTTTTTGGAATCTGCGGGTCTCTGCGGTTCCACACAGGATCTGATTTAAAACGGTTGGCACTTCTTAATTCTGTTGCCGGTTCATTAAAACCTCCTCCCCGTAAAGCTTTTGGATACCGCACCGGATTGGGTGTTGCCACGGGATCTGTTGAGTTGGTTAGGTTGGCATAACCATTTGCATTGTAATGATCCAATGTCCACTCCATCACATTGCCCAGCATATCATAAAGTCCCCATGGGTTTGGCAATTTCTGCCCTGTTTTATGAAACTTCTCTTCGCTGTTATCGGCATACCATGCATATTTATCTAACTGCGAAATATCATCACCAAAAAAATAGGCAGTGGTTGTTCCTGCCCTGCAGGCGTATTCCCATTCTGCTTCGGTAGGCAGCCTGTAAAAGATGCCTGTTTTTTGATAGAGCCACCTGCAATACATCAATGCCGCAAACTGCGACATGCTGTTTACCGGATATCCGCCTTTCTTACCCATTCCCCAACTCAGGTCAACATATTGCGGACTGGGTCTTGTAATGGCGTCTACATCTACGTTCTCACTGGTGTTTTCATCTTTATAAAAAACGTCAAACTCATCACGTGTTACTTCAAATGCACCCATCCAGAATGCAGAAAGATGAATTTTTTGTTGTGGACCTTCATCTGCATCCCTGTTTTTTTCGGCTGCAGAACTGCCCATGAAAAAATCACCGCTTTTAACCGGGATCATTTTAAAACTGATAGAACTGCCAGGTATTTTTTGCTCGTATATTTTGAAAGAATCATTGGGCGATTGAGCGTTACTGCTACAAAATAAAAGGAGTGAAAAAGCAAGGAATACAATTGGTTTCACGTTCGTTGTTTGGGTAGGTCAAGGTAAGAAATTAATCAACATGAATGGGGGGGAGTGAAGGATGTTTATAGTACAAAATATGCACGCAGGGGCATGGTTTAAATTTGCGCCTTAGCGCCTTTGCGTGCATAATCTACTGCTTCCAGTAACGCGTAAATCCTTTGGTACTGTAATACCGGATTCTCCCATTTTTCAGAACAGTAATCAAAAGTTCGCCTCTCATTTTTATAACCAGTTTTTTGGCTTCGGCAATAGGTAGGATGCTGCAGGCCGTTGCCAGCCAGTCGGCATCGGTTCCGTTGGGTGCAATCACTGTTACATTACGTTGAGAAGAAATACCATATCCTGTTCGAGGATCAACAATATGAGAATATTTTTTCCCCTTATGTTCTATAAACTGATAGGCATCACCGGAGGTGGCAACAGCCATATTTTGCAATACCAGTTTGGCAGGTAACAGTTCATCAGTTGTTTCAGGCACATTTACCCCAACCAGCCAGCCGGCTGATCCTTCAGGCGCTTTACTCATCACCATATCACCACCCGCATCTGCCAGTGCCTGTGTTACACCTTTGCTATGCAATAATTCTATCACCTTTTGTGCGGCATATCCTTTGGCTATGCCGCCAAGATCGAGTTGCATACCGGCAAAGGGCAGGGTGATGGTTTTTTCTACCGGGTCCATTATGATATGTTGAAATCCGACCAGTTTTTTTTTAGCATTAACCATATTACTGTCGGGAAACTTTTTTTCTTTTCTTGCCTTGCGCCACAAACGGCTTAGCGGGCCAACTGTAATATCAAATGCGCCATTACTTTTTTGCCAGGCTTTTTTTGAATCAACTAAAATATGCCACAACGCGGGAGAAACTGTTTGCGGGCCTTTTCCTGCATGGGCATTTAGCCTGCTCAGCTCACTGGTGCTGTCATAATCACTGAAGAGAAGGTTCAGAGAATCTACCAATGCAAAAGAGGCTTTCGCCAGATCAGCAGCTTTCAACGAATCATCCGATACAAGGATGATATTAAAAGGAGAACCCATTTTAAGTGCCGAAAAGTGGTATTTCGTCCATTGGGCATTTACATTTACGCCTGCCAGCAGTACAATAAAAAGTAAAACACGGTATCTGTACAAAATTTCTGCTTTATTGAGTCTTATCAGTAAATTTAAGCAACAAAAAACAACCGCATGCAAAGAAGAAAATTTATGCAGCAAAGTTTACTGGCCGGTGGAGCCCTTGTTACCGCTTCCGGCGCTTTTGCAAAAACCGGTACCAAAGATATGCCGGACGATAACCAGCCCCTTCATCTGCCGTATGCCATACACGATGGCATGTTTAATAATCTTGCGGGCAATGATTTTGCCAGCCAGATACAATTTGCATACAGTATGGGTTTCAGGGCTATGGAAGACAATGGCATGATGAGCCGCACACCCGATGAACAGAAAAAAATCGGTAACCTGATGGCAAAACTGGGAATGCGGATGGGGGTATTTGTGATAGAGTTTGATAAATGGCCTTTATCAACTTCGTTAACAGGAAATAAAAAAGAATGGCGGGACAAATTTATTCAATATTGTAAAGATGCGGTAGAGGTGGCTAAACGATGCAATGCCAAATGGATGACGGTGGTGCCGGGCAATTATGAGAAAAGTCTGTCAGAAGCCTATCAAACCTCCAATGTAATTGATGCCATGCGCCGTGGTGCCGAAATACTGGAACCGCATGGATTGGTAATGGTAATGGAACCGCTCAGCGATACGCCGGATCTGTTTCTTCGTCATTCAGATCAAACCTATGCAATCTGCAAGGCTGTTAACAGTCCCTCATGTAAGATCTTATTCGACATGTATCACATGCAGCGCAATGAAGGGAATATCATTGCCAATATTGATAAGGCATGGGACGAGATCGGTTATTTGCAGATAGGCGATAACCCAGGCAGGAATGAACCCGGCACTGGTGAGATGAATTATAAAAACATCTTCAAACATATTTACGATAAAGGCTATAAGGGTATTTTAGGGATGGAACATGGTAAATCAAAAACAGGGAAAGAGGGGGAGCTGGCATTGATAAAAGCTTACAGAGAGGCAGATAGTTTCCTCTGATAAACTGCGCCTTTGCGCCTTGGCGTGCAAACTATTTTCTCGCAAAGGCGCGATTAGAGAACAGATTTTTTAGTCAATATTAAGTATTGAAAAAAGCCTTTTAGGAGCTACTTCGCAATAGGCTGTTTTTAGTGCATCCGCGCACATAGTTTTTGGAACCTTTGAAAGATTGATATATGTCCAGCCCTGTTTGCCCCATTTGTTAGGTACCGGAAAAATGATGGCCTTATCAAATGCAGAAAAAACATCCTGGTCAGTTTCAGATAGTTTAATACATGCCTGTTTATTTGTAATATCAAGTGTTGCAAATATTTTTTTAGCCACCCTGAAAGAAATTTTTTCAAAATGCGGCTCTTCTGTTGCTTCCGGAAAAGAAAGCGACATCTGCCTGAAACTATTGATGCTGACCATAATGAATCCCAATTTAGTGTTTTCTGATTATTGTTGGATGATGATTATATGAATGGATGCAGACAAAAAATAGCCGCAGATTCGCAGATTTTAAAATCTGCGAATCTGCGGCCCAATAACACTTAATACTTACTACTTATCACTTACAGCTTACTCAACACCCACTGCATCCAATATTTTCTCCAAAGGACAAAATTTAGTAAACGATGACTGCAACAGGTTGGCGCCAACAAATACGCCGAGCCATAGCCAATTAATATTTACAAAATAAGTGAGTGCAACACTTGTTAATACAAAGGTTCCTGCAACAGCTCTTACAATTCTTTCACGCATAATCTGAATGTTTTTTTAATTTTTAAAATCCGGATGATTCAACCGGTAATATAAATCCCCTTACGGGAAAAAGGCTTTCTTCCAATTCATTGTGTATTTTGATCAGATCTAATGTTTTGTACGCTTTTTCATCATCAGTAAAACTGAAGAAGAATAAGGCATCGGTTTGATCATTATCGCGGCCAAACCAGTTGGTTAACAGATAATCATGGTGAGCAGCTTTATGGCCGATCGTATTTGATACACTGAACACGGGTATTTCTGCTTTTTCGAAGATATCAGTTACTTCCTGCAGGTCTTCTTTTACACTGGTAATTACAAGCATTTTCATAGTTGATTATTTTTGATTGGTGGGATATTTTTTACGCATCATTTTATAGTACAATAAAGGTACTACCAATAATGTAAGAAAAGTTGACGTAATTGTTCCACCAATCAGTGAAATAGCCAGGCCCTGGAAAATAGGATCCGATAAGATTACAATCGCACCCAAAGCTACCGCACCGGCAGTGAGCAGGATAGGAGTGGTACGAACGGCACCTGCTTCTATGATGGATTGTTTTAAGGGGATACCTTCTTTCAACCTGATATTAATAAAGTCGATTAACAGTACCGAGTTTCGAACCATCACACCGGCAAGCGCAATAAAACCGATCATGGATGTTGCTGTAAAAAATGCTCCCATCATCCAGTGACCAATGATGATACCTACCAGTGAAAGCGGAATGGCCGCCAGCATAATAATTGGCACCGTAAAATTCTGGAACCATCCCACAATTAACATATAAATAATGATGATCACTACCAGGAATGCAATACCGAGATCTCGGAACACTTCATAGGTGATCTGCCATTCGCCATCCCATTTCAGGGTAAAATTATCTTCCTGGTCGGGTTGTTTGGTGTATTCTTCTGCAAGGGTATAACCAGCCGGCAGTTGTACTTCTTTTAATCTGTCGGAGATTTTGCTCATGGCATAGGATGGGCTTTCTAATTTCCCTGCCATATCTGCTGTTACGTAAACAACACGTTTCTGATTTTTCCGGTAAATGCTTTTTTCTTTGATGCCTTTGTGAATTGTTACCAGGTCGCCAATAGGAACCGCATTGCCCTGCTGGCTGATCAGATTCAGGTTTTTAATATCGTCAATAGCCGATTTATCTGCATCGTTTAATTGCAGGTTGATGTTTATGGTACTAAATGAACTGCTGCTGTGTAAAGTACCTACGTTTTGTCCGGATAAAGCTGCATTCACTGTTGCTACCACCTGTGCGGGGGCAACGCCATAGCGCATCGCTTTTTCTTTATCCACTTCCACGCTCAATTCAGGTTGATCGCGTTCTACTCTCCAGTCAACATCCACCACATCTTCTGTTGTTTCAAAGAGATGTTTTACCTGTTGCGCCAGTTTCACCTGCTGGTCATGATCGGGTCCATACACTTCTGCAACAAGGGTAGACAATACGGGTGGCCCCGGTGGCACTTCTACCAGTTTTACATTGGCATTATATTTTTTTGCGATGGTTTGGATACCCGCTCTCATTGATTTTGCAATGGCATGACTCTGTAGTTTGCGTTCTTCTTTGCTAACAAGGTTTACCTGTATGTCGGCAATATTATCGCCACGGCGCATATCATAATGTCTTACCAATCCGTTAAAACTGATCGGTCCGGCAGTACCTATATACCCCTGGTAATTAACCACTAAAGGTTCATGCGAAATGTATTCTGAAATTTCTTTGGTAACCACCGCTGTTTTTTCAAGCGTGGTTCCTTCCGGCATATCAATCACTACCTGGAACTCATTCTTGTTATCAAATGGCAGCATTTTAACAGCTACTGTTTTGGTATAGAACATCAACATGGAACCAAGCAATATCACCACAATACCTACTATAAAGGTCCAGCGTTTCCAGCGTGTTTCAAGCATTGGCTCGATGGCTGATTTATAAATTTTATAGATACCTGTTTTCTCTAACTGCACAGGCGGTTTATCTTTACCCGGTTTTTCTTTTTCCCTGAGGAAGATATAACCGAGGTATGGTGTAAGTGTTAACGCTACTATCAATGATAACATCATGGCGATGGAGGCGCCAATTGGCATAGGACTCATGTATGGCCCCATCAACCCTGATACAAATGCCATAGGTAGTACAGCAGCGATCACTGTAAAGGTGGCCAGAATGGTGGGGTTACCTACTTCATTAATGGCATAGATGGCAGCCTGTAAAAACGGTAGCCGCTTCATCTTAAAATGCCTGTGCATGTTTTCAGCGATGATGATAGAATCATCTACCACAATACCCGTAATAAATACAAGGGCAAACAGCGTAATACGGTTTAATGTATAATCCATGAAGTAATACGAGAACAGTGTGAGCGCAAATGTTACCGGCACTGATAAGAATACCACCAGTCCGCCTCTCCAGCCCATGGCCAGCATTACAAACAAGGTAACCACTACAATAGCAATGAATAAGTGAAACAGTAATTCAGACACTTTATCTGATGCTGTTTCGCCGTAGTTACGTGTGTTGGTAACATTTACATCAGAAGGGATGAGGTCTTTTTTCAGGCTGTTTACTTTAGCCATGATCTTTCCTGAGATCTGCATTGCATCGGCGCCTTTCTTTTTGGCAATAGAAATGGTTACTGACGGATATTCTGATTTGAAATGATTTGATTTTGACGTATCTGCCCTGCCATAGCCAAAATAACTGTATTGATTAGGTGTTTCCGGCCCATCCACTACTTTGGCAATCTGTTTTAAATATACAGGCTGCATCTGGTTAGAACCTACTACCAGGTTGGCAACATCATCTGCACTGGTTAAAAAATTACCTGTTTGTACAGAGAAAGCAGTGTCCTGTTTCAGCAACGTACCTGATACTAATTGCGCATTACTTCCCTGCATCTGTTTGCTGATGCTGAGAAAGTCTAAATGATTTTGCGCCATCTTATCTTTATCAAGGATCACTTTTACCTCACGGCTCCGTCCGCCAATAATATTTACAGCGGCTACATCCGGGATCTTTTTAATTTCATTGGTTACCGATTCGCCCAATTGTTTCAAAGCGTAGTCGTCATATTTTTCACTCCATAATGTAAGTCCCAAAACAGGCACATCATCAATGGCCCTTGTTTTTACCAAAGGCAGTGTTACGCCCTGTGGCATCTTATCCATATTCTTCAGGATCTCATTATACAGTTTCACCAACGAACGTTCTACATCCTGCCCCACATAAAACTGAACGATCAGCATGGCCTGGCCCTTCATCGTGGTTGAGTACACGTATTCCACACCTTTAATGTTGGATACGATCTTCTCTAATGGCGCGGTTACTTTACTCTCAACTTCTTTGGGCTGTGCGCCGGGGAAGCCTACCATGATATCGGCAATAGGCACTTCTATCTGTGGCTCTTCCTCACGCGGGATCAGGAAGGTACTGTACCCGCCAATCAATAAAAATGCGATCATTAATAGAATGGTCAGTTTAGACCTGATGAAGGCATTGGCTATTTTACCCGAAAATCCTTGTTGCATAAGTTTATTTAAAATGATATTTTAATGTCTGTTCAGTATCACTCACTGTTTATTGTTTCTTCACTTTTACAGGAACACCATTGTATAGTTTTCCTTCGGCACTAATAATATAAGGTTCATTGTTTGCCAGGCCACTGATCACTTCTGCTTTGTCGCCATAAGTTTTTCCAAGTCTAACCCAGCGCAACAAGGCAGTATTGTTTGTACTGATGGTATATAAACCGGTTAACTGGTCTTTGTTAATGATCACTGAAACGGGCACCAATACTGCATCAGATGTAACCGCAGTTGCCGTTTTCTTCAGTGAAGGAATAGACACATTGGCATACATGCCGGCATATAGATCCTTCCTTTCATTTTCCGGAATAGCTATTTTGATCATGTATTGCCCGCCGGTAAACTGTGAGGACTCATTGACTTGTGAAATAGTTCCTTTAAAAGTTTTATTGATTGATTTGATGGTAACCGTTACGGCATCTCCCAATTTAACTTGTTTGATATCTGTTTCAGGAACAGCCGCAGCTACCTGGTAGGTGCCGCTTTGTTCAATGGTAACAATAGGCATGCCCGGATTAGCCATGTTACCGGCATCTGCCAGCTTTTGTGTAACAATGCCTGAAAAAGGCGCTGTTAAAGTAGTGTAGGCCAGCATGGCATTTACTTCGTTGCGCATTTGTTTGGCTGCTTCTACTTTAGCTTTCGTGGCATTGTATTGCAGTGTAACATTATCCAGTTCTTTGGCAGAGGCGCTTTGTTGTTTGTATAAAACAGTAAACCTGTCGTAATCTTTCTGCGCGCTTTTTAAAGCGGCTTCAGCTTCTGCAATCATAGCGTCTGTTTGAGAGCGTTTGGCCACTATATCGTTATTACTGATATTGGCAATCACCTGGCCTGCCCTCACATGATCACCCACTTTTACAGTCAGCCTGGTAATATATCCCATCACCCTTGTGCTGATATTGGCTGTTTGAGATGCTTCTACCTGGCCGCTGATACTGATGCTGCCACCCTGGCTTGCAAAAGGAGTTGCAACAGCCACTGCAATAGCAGAATCAGTAGTGGTTAATTTTCCTTCCTTTTTTTCAGATGAGCAGGCTGCCAAGAGTACGAAGCCCAATGCTGCTGCTAATACTGTTGTTTTTTGTTTTTGGATATACATAGTCTTATTTGTAAAAGTTATTAATTGTTTGAGGTGGTTAAAAACTGCAGGTACGCTTTGGTCAGGTTTTTACTGAAGACAGCCTGTGCCAGTGCCAGCTTCTGCTGAGAGAGCTGCGTAGTGGCCATCATTACATCAGTTGTATTAACAAGACCCTGTTCGTAACGGTTTTGCAGAATGCGCAATGCTTCTGAAGCCTGTTCAATGGCTTTGGTATGTTGTGCTATTTCAAACCGGATATCGGCAATATCCCTTTTTGTTTTATCAAGCTCCGTATTGCTCTGCTCTTTTTGCTGTTCCAGTTGAACAGATAATTTATTGCGCTCCAGTGTTTGGGTTGCAATCTTATTCTTTGTTGTATTACCCTTGAAAATATCCCACGATAAACGCACCCCTGCCAGGTAAGCGCCTGCGCCAAAACCCAGCATGCGACTGTCATTCAACTGGTAAGAGCCAAACGCATTCAGTTTAGGCAGGTAACTCATTTTATTGGATTGTATCATCAGGTCGCTGGCTTCAATAGCTTTTTTCATGGCCACAAAATCAGAGCGGGTGGGCGATACGCTTGTTATGGTATCAGTTGTATTAATAGCCGCTTCAGCTACAACATCGGTTGTATAAATAGTGCCTTTGGGTGCATCCATCAATAAACTCAGGTAGTCTGATGCGTTGCTGATATTGCTATTGGCTTTGGCAAGACTGTTCTCAACAGACGATACCTGCACCTGCACATTTAGTACATCAGATTTTTGTACTAATCCCTGTTTGTAATGATCATCCGTAAATTTGTATACTGCTTTAATAGTGGCTAAAGCTTCTTCCAGCGTAGTTACAGCGTTATAGGCCAGTTGCAACTGCAGGTACGCTTTCTGTACTTCAAATACGATGTACTCTTTGGTTCTTTGTTTTTTGTATTGGTAGATCTCTACCTGTTTTTCTGCGCCTTTTCTCATATACAACATATCCATATTGATCAAAGGTTGCTGCACTTCCAGTTTGGTTGTAAAGTCGGGAGTGCCTGCGGGGTGATTTAACAGATCGGGGTTAAAATCGGTTGGGGTAATTGATTTTTGCTGCATCTTAAACCCAAAAGCATTGAGCGGGTTATTGGTGCTCATGCCCGTGTAGGATAATCCAACCTGCGGAAGATAAATGGCTTCAGTCTGTTTATAATTAGCCGAAGCGATCAACTCATCCATGCCGGCCAGCCGGATGGTTTTGTTATTGGTGAGTGTTGCCGAAATAGCCTCGTCCAGACTTAATTTCCGGCTGGTATTTTGGGCTGAAACAGTTGATATGCCCGCGGTTAACAGGATAATTCCAACAACTGCCCATGGTGTAAAATGTTTTTTCCTGATCATTAATTTTTTATTTGCTGCAAAATTAGTTTCGCGCAAAAGCCCGTACGGTAACAATTGTTACTTAAAACTTTCCTGCTTTTGGCTGTGTGTAACAATTGTTACATGGCAGCAAAACAGGCTGTCGTAATTTTGATGCCAAACAAATCCAATGGGAACGCATCAGATATATGCAGAAAATATCAAGTGTATGGGCTGCGTAAATAAGATCAGGGAAAATCTATTGAAGATGAAAGGTGTGATTGATGTAGATGTTTTTCTGAAAGATGGTAAAGTAAGTGTAACGGGTATCGCGGTAGAACGAAAGGATCTGGTTGATAAACTGAATATACTCGGCTATAATGAAAAAGGACATAATAGCTTAATCAGTAAAGCAAAATCATTTGTAACCTGTACTATCGAAAAACTATTCTGATAGTTCCTTTTTGTAAGTTGAATCCAATATCCACTTTTTTGATCGGTTCAAACCGGAACAATCTCCGGTAAATAATATATATGGTACAACAATGGTTTAGCAGAAACTGGCTGTATGTAGCCGGTACAATTGCAGGCGGGATCGGCGGTTTTTTATATTGGAAATTGGTAGGCTGTTCATCCGGTACATGCCTTATTACCTCAAAACCTTTAAACAGCAGTTTGTATGGGGCTCTCATGGGCGCTTTATTGTTTGGCTTGTTTAAGCGTGAAAAGAAAAGCGACTAAAATTTATGCCAGCGTTCATACTGGCAGTTTTTCGGTTATAAGCAAAGAAACCCATCCGTTCCCGGCTGGGTTTCGCTTTTTCAATTATCAATATGTGTCTTTATTTATTGCCGAACTACTGCAGATTAAAGGGTAACGTATTGCACTATTGAGATCTATATATACCTGTGGGTTTTATTTTTTCCAAGTGTTTAATAATTCGGTATTCTTCGCTTCAAACCATTGTTTTTAACACATAGGTGCATAGTAAAAACAAAAAAGAAACATAGCTTTTAAACTATATACCCTGTTTTCTCACCTATGTAACTATGCGTTTAAGAGCACAACATGTTAAAGTGTAAGCCCCTCTTTTTTTATAAACCCTTCATTTCCTGATAAAAATCATATTTGAATGTAACCAACGTTACACACTATCCGGTTGGTATGGGCAGACCTTTGTGCTGTAATAAAACTAACGCATATATGAAACGACTTGTAATTCTGGGAGCGGGTACAGCCGGTACCATGATGGCCAACCACCTGCATCACAAACTAAACAGGGAAGAATGGAAGATTGATATTATTGATGAACGAACCGACCACTACTACCAGCCCGGTTATTTATTCCTGCCTTTTGATATTTACCAGCCGGAAGATATAATCAAATCCGTTAAGGAATTTATACCAAAAGATGTAAACCTCATTACTAAAAAAATAGAACGCATTGTACCAAAGGAGAACTTTGTTCAGATGGCCGATGGCCAGCAACTGAACTATGACCTGCTGATCATTGCTACCGGCACCAAAATTGCTCCTGAAGAAACAGAAGGCATGATGGGAAAAGAATGGCATAAATCTGTATTCGATTTTTACACTTTTGAAGGAGCGCTGGCCCTGCGCAATAAACTTCGTTTATGGGATGGTGGCAAACTGGTGGTACATATTACCGAGCTGCCAATAAAATGCCCGGTAGCTCCATTGGAATTTTCATTCCTGGCAGATTCTTATTTTAAAAACAGAAAAATGCGGGAAAAAGTGAGCATCACATATGTTACACCATTAAGCGGCGCTTTTACCAAACCCAAATCTACCGCGGCACTGGAACACCTGCTCAGCGAAAAAAATATTTCAATCGAAAGCGATTTTGCTATTGCCGAAGTAAACAATGAAAAGAAAACCATTGTTGACTATGGTGGCAAAGAAATTCCATTTGATCTGCTGGTAACCGTGCCAACCAATAAAGGTGATGAGCTGATGGAAAGATCAGGAATGGGAGATGAGCTGAATTATGTTTCCACTAATAAAGAAACACTTCAATCGAAAGATTATGCAAATGTTTTTGTAATTGGTGATGCTACTAATATCCCCGCATCAAAAGCAGGTTCCGTGGCACACTTTGAGGCAGAGATCCTTACCGAAAACATCCTTCATTATGTAAACAACGAACCTTTATCAGCCAGCTTCGACGGGCACGCCAACTGCTTTATTGAAACAGGCAACAATAAAGCATTATTGATAGACTTTAATTACAACCATGAGCCGGTTGAAGGGACGTTCCCGTTTGCAGGCGTTGGGCCGTTGCAGTTATTAAAAGAAAGCCGGATGAACCACTGGGGTAAACTGGCTTTCAGATGGATCTACTGGCATATGCTGCTGAAAGGAATAGCCATTCCATTTGTATCAACAAACATGAGTATCGCAGGTAAAAAATTTGATTAACCGAAAAATACCATTTTATGGAAAAGATGATCGCACAAAAAAACATCCTCGTAAATGAAGAGGGTTACCTCACCAACTTTGCACAATGGGACAAAGCAGTAGGAGAAGAAATTGCCAAAGAAAATAATATCAGCCTTACCCCAAAACACTGGGAAGTGATCAATTACATTCAGGATGAATTTAAAAAAGATTCGCCGCTCAGTATCCGCAAAATTGGCAAAAGCGGGGTGGTAGATATTAAAGAGTTTTATGCCTTGTTCCCCGTAGGGCCATTGAAAACAGCAACCAAAATTGCCGGAGTACCCAAGCCAGCCAGTTGCATTTAATTATCCATTTTAAAAACTAAAAAAATGAGTGAATATAACGGCGAGATCAGAAAGATGATGATCATTCTTTCTAAAGCCTCTTTAGAAAATGTATACGCAGCATTTGTTTTGGCCAACGGTGCCAGGATGGAAGGTATTGAAGCGGAAATGTTTTTTACTTTCTTCGGCCTGGAGGCCCTGCATAATAAAAAACTGGAGCACCTGCACGTTGCAACCGTTGGTAACCCTGCTATGCACCTGCCTACCCTGATTGGCGGGCTGCCCGGTATGGAAGCGCTGGCAACTACTATGATGAAAAAAGAAATGGAGAAATTAGACATGCCCGGCGTTCGTGAATTTCTCGATATATTGAAAGCATCCGGTGTAAGACTCTGGGCCTGCAAATTAGCCATGGAAATGTTTCACTACACCAAAGAAGATATGTATGAAGACCTTGATGGTGTATTAACAGTGGGCGATTTTTACAAACAGGGTTCTGGTATAGGTACACATATGTTGTTTATTTAGAAAGGTTAAGATAATAAGAGTGGAGTAGTATTTTAGTTAAGCCCGGCTATCGTCCAAACAACCGCGCCTTTGCACCTTTGCGAGAACAAAATGCTCGCGAAGGTGCAAAGGCGCGGTTTGTATTTGGCGCATAACGATGCATTACTTACTTGTATTTTATACACGATTCCTTCTTTGTTATTGAAATCTATATTACCTTAAATCTTTAATCGGCTATCCGACGGAAACGGAAAAATAGTATCCGGTAATACCTCAAACCTAAACAATAAAAACACAGCCATGCAAAGACGTAGCTTCCTCAAAAACACCAGCCTTGCTGCAGCAACACTTGCATTTACCCCAACTTCAAAATTATTTGCCGGCACCACTGAAGAAAAAGTTAAGATCGGTATTATTGGTGTGGGACTGCGCGGGCAAAATCATCTTGAACTGCTCCTGCGCAGGCAGGATGTAGAACTGGTGGCTATTTGCGATGTGAGCGACAGAATGCTGAATGCAGCAAAAGAGATCATCAGCAAGAGCGGAAAAAAAATGCCTGAAATATTTACCGGCAATGCGTATGCCTGGAAACAAATGTTGGAAAAAAAGCAACTCGATGGGGTAGTGATCGCCACACCATGGGAATGGCATAAACCCATGATCATTGGCTCATTGGAAGCGGGCGTAAAATATATTGGTTCAGAAGTGATCATCGGTATTACACTGGAAGATCACTGGGAGGTGGTTAGAGCAGCCGAAAAACATAAAGCACATGTAATGATGCTCGAAAATGTTTGCTATCGCCGTGATGTGATGGCTGTGCTGCATATGGTGCGACAGGGATTGTTTGGTGAACTCATCCATTTACAGGGCGGCTACCAGCACGACCTGCGCGAAGTGAAATTTAACGACGGAATTAATCCTTATGGCCATGGCGTTGAGTTTGGAGAGAAAGGCTTTTCAGAAGCGCATTGGAGAACGGAACATTCTGTGCACCGTAATGGCGACCTGTATCCTACGCATGGTGTTGGTCCCATTGCACATTATGTAAATATTAACAGGGGTAATCGTTTCCTGTCGCTTTGCTCTTTCTCATCAAAAGCAAGGGGGCTGCATAATCATATTGTAAAACAGGGAGGAGTGAATCATCCCAATGCCAAAGTGAATTTTAAACTGGGCGATGTAGTAACCACCAATATTCAATGTGCCAATGGCGAAACTATTTTATTGCAGCACGATACCAACCTGCCGCGCCCATATTCATTAGGGTTCAGGGTGCAGGGCACAGAAGGTTTATGGATGGATGTGAACAAAGGTATTTACATACAGGAAAAATCTGACAAACCGCACCAGTGGGACGATGCAAAAGCATGGCTTGATAAATATGATCATCCATTATGGAAACGCTGGAGTAAGGATACAGAAGGAGCGGGGCATGGAGGGATGGACTTCTTTGTGATACATGCGTTTGTAGAATCCATCAAACGAAAAACAGCCACACCAATGAATGTATACGATGCCGCCACCTGGAGTGCCATCACCCCATTAAGTGAAAGGTCCATCGATCTCGGTAACCAGACAGTTGAATTTCCTGATTTTACCGGCGGACAGTGGATGTATGAGAAACCTGTGTTCTCACTTGGAGATGAGTATTAGTGGTGAAGAAATGTAAGCTGCAGATTCGCAGATTTTTTAACTAATCTGCAAATCTGCGGCTAAATTATTTCTCATTGAAAGAGACTAACTTTGGCTATACCCCTGCAGCACCCCGGAAATTATCTCTACACAATGAGCCGACCACTGTTATTAAAGATTGTATTGTTTGTGTTGCTCCTGGATATTCAGAATGCGGCTGAAGCACAGAATTATATTTTTGCACAATTAACAGGTTCACCCGTTAACACATCCGGCTGGAACCTGCAGGGTGCAGCTACTGTTAAGAATATCATCAACACCAATAACAGCGAAATATTGCTGTGCGACAGAACAAATAATAAAAGCGGCGCCATCTTTTTTAATCAGCCCATCAACCTTTCGATCTGCAGTAAATGGAAGGCAGAATTTGATTTCAGAATGTTTGATGGAACAGGTGCTGATGGTATTGCCTTTTGTTTTCTGGATGTACCACCTGTGGGCTTTGTTACCGGCTCAGGACTGGGCATACCCGCGGCGGCCAATGGCTTAAAAGTATGTTTTGATACATGGAACAACTGCGATCCAAACAATTACCATAAAGACATGCCCAAGGTAGAACTCAGGTGGGGTGCGGGTTACAACGAGTGCAATACAGGTATGCCCGAACTATTTAACACCAATGGCGGTCTGGATTCTATACGCTCTTATAATTACAATCATGCCAAAATCGAATATGATAAAGGCACTATTACTGTAAGCGTAAATGGTAAAATATTACTTACCGGCAACCAGCAATTTACTTTTTCGGGCTATCTTGGTTTTACTGCAAGTACCGGCGGGTTTAATGATAATCATTCCATCAAAAACGTAGTTATTTATACAGAAATGCCGCCATCTGTGGCCAACAGCTCAGGTGTGGCTCCTGCTTTCTGTCCCAATACAGCCACACAACTTGGTGCAACAGCTAATACGGGTTATACCTATACATGGTCGCCAACTGAAGGATTGAATAATGCAACGATTGCTGATCCTGTTTTACAGGCAGATAATATAACCGACTCAATACGCACCCTGAAATATTACGTGCAAACAGCTTTTACCAGTAACCCCGGCTGTTATTCAAAAGACAGTGTAACTGTAACAGTATATCCCCATCCTAAAATAGCTTTTGGCACACCGGCTATTTGTTTGAGTGATGCCACGGCGCAGTTTACAGACAGTACCTCATCAAAAGATGCAGGCAGTTACCCGTTTCAATATGTATGGACATTTGATGATGCGGCCAATGCAACAACTGTTAACCCAAATACATCTGTTTTGCAGCATCCGAGTCATAAATACAGCAGGGCAGCTAATTACAAAGTGCAGCTTGTGGCAACATCTGCTCATGGTTGTTCGGATAGTTTGACGAAAATATTTACGGTAAATGGTTCTGTTCCCAAAGCGCAGTTTGTAATGCCTGCGGCCACTGTACTTTGCAGTAATGATTCCGTTACTATTATAGATAACTCTTCTGTAGATTTTGGCTTGGTAACTAAAATTGAAATTTACTGGGATCTTGTAAATGCGCCTGCCGCAAAGTTTACAGATGATAAACCTTATGGAGGAAAGAAATACACTAACCTGTACAACCGGTTTTCGCAGCCGGGCAGCAAACAATTTCAGGTAAGGTATATTGCTTACTCGGGTATTACCTGTCTCCAGTCTTTTGATACTACTGCCACATTACTGGCCAGCCCTGAAATACTTTTTGATACTATACCGGGGGTATGTAACAACACAGTACCGTTCCAGATCACACAGGCATCGCTTGTGCAGAATATGAGTGGTGCATTTTCGTATAGTGGCACAGGGGTTACTCCTTCGGGCATTTTTTACCCGGCAATTATAGGTGCAGGAACATTTGTTGTGCGCGCAACGTTTAATGCAGGCAATGGTTGTAAAGATTCTGCCTCACGAACTATTACCGTATGGCCGGCGCCACTGGTAGATGCAGGACCGAATATTTTTATACTTGATGGATCCTCAACGCAGATACAGGCAACGGTTATTGGCAATCCATCAACTTATCTATGGTCGCCTGCAATTTATATCGACAGTGTCACCTCACTCTCGCCCAAGCTAACACCGCATGCAGATACCATGTATTATCTTACTGCAACCGATATACATACCTGCAGTAATACCGACAGTGTTTTTGTAAAAGTACTTTTTGCGCCACAGGTGCCCAACGCCTTTACACCTAATGGCGATAATATTAATGATACCTGGATCATCAAATACCTTGGCGATTATCCTGATTGTGTGGTACAGGTATTTAACCGTTCAGGCCAGAAAGTATACCAATCGCAGGGCTACAACAAACCATGGGATGGAACCCTGAATGGCTCGCCATTACCCGTTGCTACTTATTATTACCTGATACAGTTTAAAACAGGCCGCTCTGTCGTGAGTGGGTCGGTTACCATTTTGAAGTAGGAAACCGGGAGAGGCAGAGTTTTCACTGAGAAATAAGAGTTGTAATAAAAACAGTTAACCCAGGCAGAGGCTAAAAGAATGAAAAAAAATTGTGTAGTTATATAGCTACGCATATATTTGTAGTCAAATAACTTCATAATGAATTTAAGACGGGATGTATTTCAGGCCATCGCAGACCCAACCAGGAGGGCCATACTTCTGTTGGTTGCTTCACAATCTATGACAGCCGGTGCAATTGCTTCAAACTTTGACACCGCAAGGCCAACCGTGTCAAAACACCTGCAAATACTAACTGAATGTAAATTGCTTCAGCAGGAGCAAAACGGCAGGGAAATTTATTATCATATCAATGCTAAAAAGATGAAAGAAGTAGCCGACTTTATAGAGCCTTTCAGCAAAATATGGGATGATAGATTTAATAAATTAGAAAGTGTAATGAAGACGTATAAATCCAAAAAATAAAATACGATGGAACTTAAAACAAAAATTCTTGCTGAAGATAACAAACAGGAAATTGTAATTACAAGAGAATTTGATTTACCTGTGGAGTTGCTTTTTACAGCATACATAGAACCCGAAATTGTTGAACAATGGATGGGTACTAAGGTGTTGAAACTGGATTGTAAAAAACACGGCAGTTACCAATTTGTAACAACTGATCCCAAAGGCAATCAGCACGGTTTTAATGGAACGATCCATGAATTTGTGCCCAATCAGAAAATCACCAGAACATTTGAAATGGAAAATACGCCTTTTCCGGTTCAACTTGAATATTTGGCATTTGAAAAAATAACAGACAACACAAGCAAACTCACTATGCATATTATTTATAAATCTATAACCGATAGAGACAATATGCTGAAACTGCCTTTTGCACAGGGTATTAATATGGCACATAACCGGTTACAAGACATCTTTAATAAATTAAAATAACATACCGTGACAAAGAGAAATAAAATCATTTATTGGATTGCCACCATTTGGCTTTCACTGGGAATGCTTTCAACCGGGATAGTTCAGGTGCTCAAAACGAAAGATGAGGTCGATCTGATGACGCGTTTGGGTTATCCACTTTATTTTCTGACCATAATTGGGGTATGGAAAATTTTGGGAGTAATAGCCGTGCTTTTACCAAAAATCCCCTTACTTAAGGAATGGACCTATGCTGGTTTTTTCTTTGCCATGTCGGGAGCCATTATTTCTCATCTGGCTATTGCTGATCATGCCAAAGAATTGTTTGGACCGGCATTATTGCTCGTTCTAACTGTGGCATCCTGGTATTTCAGGCCTGCGGATAGAAAACTAATTTCAGTTAATCAATAAATGAACCGTATGAACCCAAAAGTTGATTGTTTTTTTAATAAACCCACCAAATGGCAGGAAGAATATGCGGCATTAAGAACGATTGCCCTTGATTGCGGGCTCACTGAAGAATTGAAATGGGGCGTTCCCTGTTACACCTTACAGAACAGTAATATTGTTTTAATACATGGGTTTAAAAAATACTGTGCATTTTTATTTCACAAAGGCGCTTTGCTGAAAGACGAAAAAGGTATTTTAATACAACAGACAGAAAATGTTCAGGCAGCACGGCAAATCCGCTTTACCGGTGTTGATGAAATCAACAGGCTAAAGAAAATTTTGAAAGCTTATATCAAAGAAGCCATTGCATTGGAAAAAGCAGGGGTAAAAGTGGAAATGAAAGAGACCTCAGAATTTAAAATGCCCGAAGAGTTTCACAATGTATTAGAAGACATGCCTGAATTAAAAAAAGCTTTCTATGCCCTTACGCCGGGGCGGCAAAGAGGCTACTTACTGTATTTTTCTTCAGCCAAACAACCCAAAACCCGTGAATCAAGAATTGAAAAGTATGTAGCTAAAATTCTTAAAGGGCAAGGTTTGGAAGATTAACCGATTTGATAAAATACATAATGACCTGCAAAGTAACCACACCATAACATAGTATTAACTAAAATGGAGATACCGGAATGCCTGCCCCGGCGATACCTAAATCATTGTGCATCACTGCATAATCCTGCAATAAGTTGGTGCCTTAAAAGAAAATAAGCCAACTAAAACAGAGCGCTGCAAAACCTGTCGGATACCCCATGGAGCAGTGAAATCAATTATACTTACCTTGCATTTATTGATACAATGGCATTTCATTAAACACATATTGTCTAAACCTAAAACAATGAATAAGATAATAAAATTTGGAGAAGATGTGGAGGGGTATAGTATTCCTGTTTTAAATGAAAGGGAAATAAGAGCATCGGCAGGTATCCTGTTTTTAGCAACATTTTTCTCTTTGATGTTAATCATATTTAAGAACAATTTTTTGCCGATCAAGTATGTGATAACGGTTTTTTTTACTGATTTTATCATACGTGTGTTTATTAACCCAAAATTTTCTCCTACATTAATACTGGGCCGCCTCATTGTAAGAAACCAGAACCCGGAGTATGTAGGAGCCAAACAAAAAAAGTTTGCCTGGATAATTGGTGTGATCTTATCAGGTACGATGTTTGTTTTTTTTATAATTGTAAATGCCTATAGCCCTATAACCGGTATTATTTGCCTTATTTGTTTAATATTCCTGTTTTTTGAATCAGCGTTTGGCATTTGCATAGGCTGTAAAGTATACAACCTGTTTTACAAAGAAAAGGCACAGTATTGCCCCGGCGAAATATGCGATAGGAATGCAAAACAGGCTATTCAAAAAACATCCTGGGCTCAGTTGCTGATTATTTTTCTTTTTATTGCATACATTTTCCTTGTCATTTTTTTGTTTAATGATAAGTTTAAAGAAAATCCGTATGATTTGTTTGGGATATTTGGCACTGCACATACCCAATAAATGAAAGCGGAAAATTAAATTATCAAACAAACTGCTTTGTAAAATTTACTTTATTCAGCTACAGTTGAAAAGATCGGCTAATTTGTGTTTCTCAACTTCATTTACACTGGCAACCCTGCGGTGAAATAGCCCTGTTAAAAATCTTTTATTTTCAAAAAAAAAGAGTATGAAAAAAAATTTGTTAGTTGTTTTATTTTTTGTTTCGATTTGTTCTTTTGGACAAACAAAATCGGATACAGTAGAGATACGAAAAACAGTTCTAAATTATATAGAAGGGTTTTATAACTCTGACTATCAGCGAATGGCAAAAGCCATACATCCGGAACTGGCAAAAAGGATAATTGTGAAAGATAGTATTGGTAATATTATGCTTCAAAATATGGGGTCATCTCAACTTATTTACAATACAAAGAGAAACAGGAATAGTAATATTTTACATGCCGATAAAAAATTTGAAGCGGAGGTTGTAATTTTTGACATTTATAATAATGTAGCTACAGTGAAGGTTACTACCAACAAATTTAAGTTTATGGATTATTTGCATTTAGGAAAATTTGGGAATGACTGGAAAATAGTTAATGTACTTTGGGAATTTCTTAAGTAATAAAATGTTTAAGATGATATTTGTAATGAAAAAATATATTTGTTTACTTGTTTTGTCTTTTTCCTTAACTCAATGTTTTTGTCAGAATAGCGAGAATAAACACAGTAATGATTTTTTAGACAGCCTCTCAATAACTCTTGGGAATGGGACATATCCAAACATTGACGCCATAGCGATTTCCAGAAACGGGAAAATTCGTTATGAAAAATACCTAAACGGGTTTAACAAAGACAGCCTGCATGACAGCCGCTCTTCTTTTAAATCAATAACCGGGATTCTGATCGGCATAGCCATTGATAAAGGGTACATTAAAAATATTTATCAAAAAGTGTATTCTTTTTTTCCTGAGTATAAAAATTATAGCAATAAGGATACTGGAAAAGACAGCATGACTATTAAAAATCTTTTGGAAATGAAATCAGGCTACAATTGTGAGGAGTGGAATGGGACAATCGATTGCGAAGCCGAAATGTCTAATTCCGGTGATTGGATAAAATTTTGCCTTGATTTGCCATTGAAAGATGCACCAGGTTCAGTTTGGGCGTATAGCTCTATAAATACAATGATTCTCGGTGGAATAATTGCTCATGCATCAAAAATGACAGTTTCAGAATTTGCAGACAAATTTCTTTTTAAGCCTTTAGGCATCGTCAACTATCGCTGGTCTAAAGATCCTATGGGGCATGAAATGACTTCAGGTTCTTTTTATATACTCCCAGGTGACATGATTAAAATCGGGGAATTAATGCGGAATAATGGTTCATTTAAAGGGAAAAGAATTATTTCAGAGAAATGGATAAATGAGGCCACCAGCCGTATTACTAAAATTGAAAATTTTTCAAACGTAAGAATTTCAAAAAATACAACGGCAATACCACAGCCAACATATTATGGATATACATGGTATAATGAAGAAATACAGACGAATAAATTTAAGTATAACATTTTATTTGCTTCAGGTAATGGCGGACAATATATTATGGTAGTCAATAAACTGAATTTGGTTATCTCTTTTACAGGGAACAGTTATAATTCTTCGAAATCAAAGTTGCCGTTTGACATTTTGATAAAATACATTCTTCCCTATTTTGACTATGAAATGCACCACAACTAATAAGATATTTTTAAACAACCGGATTGACGGCAGTAATAAAAAAAGGTTCCGGAGACAGAATATTTATGGAATACGGGTCTGAACATTGATTTTCTTTTTTCGTGGAGCCTACGGGAGAAGGCTGAAAAGACTTTTCGCTTAAAAATTAAGTGCCAGTCCATAATATCGGATTATGTTAATTCATTTGCCCATATTATAAACTTTTGTATTTTTATTGCTTGTTAGTTCTGAGCGGAACATTCCCCTAACCGCTAAAAGCCCTGGCCCCTGGGTTTATTTTTGCAGAGCCAACAATCACAAATAATTTAGAAGTAGTTAATAAAATATGACAGTTAGTTTTTTCAATTTTGTATAACCTTAACCAATATATCGTTGATACCCCCAGCCGCTGTCACAGACTTAGCTGTGGTGATGCCCTTTTTACTGTATATGATTGCAGGATTGAAAATAAACTGGCTGATCTATGGAGCCACAATAATTACATCATATACGTAGCAGAGGGAAGAAAGATATGGCATACCTCCCAGGGGTCCTATGATCTGCAACCCGGGAGTTGTGTTTTTATCAGACGGGGAGCCAGTATTGTTGAACAATTTTTTGATACGCATTTTTGCTTTTACCTGTTTTTTGTTTCCGACAAATTTATTTGTGAAGTATTGAAAACAAAATCAACGCCACTTCATAAGTCTGAAAAAAAATATGAGCCAGTCATCCCCATCGAAAGCAGCGAGGCCGTGCATTCCTTTTTTAAATCTATGCTGCCGTATTTCAATGCCACAGATGCCCCTGATCAATCTTTACTGCAGTTAAAATTCACTGAACTGATACTTACACTGGCAGATAATAAAGCAAACAAAGAATTATTGTGCTATTTCTGCTACCTGTTGCATGCTCCCAAAACCGTTTCATTACAGGCTGTGATGGAAGATAATTTCTGCTTTAACTTAAAAATGGAAGATTTTGCCAGATTAAGCTATCGCAGTTTATCCGCGTTTAAAAGAGATTTTGTGCAACTGTATCAAACTTCTCCCGGTAAATGGTTAATGGAGAAAAGATTAGCCCATGCTAAACACCTGCTTGCCATGACAGGTAAAACCGTGGGTGATGCAGCTTTCGAAAGTGGCTTTGAAAGCAGCTCTCATTTTAGCCGGGCCTTTAGCAGGCATTTCGGCGTTTCTCCCTCATCAATAAAAAAAGAAGCAAATATTTTGAGCTGATTAGTCAAGTCTTTGGGCTCTACAGTAAGACAATTCTGTCATAAGTGCTTTTGTTTTGCGTCAATTATTAAAATAAAAGACATGAATCCAAATAAAGCACTGTGGGAAAAAGGAGATTTTACAAAAATTGCTCAAACAATGCGGGAGAGCGGAGAAGCATTTGTGGCCAGCCTGGGCATCACCAAAGATCTTACTGTTCTTGACCTTGGCTGTGGCGATGGTACTACAGCAATACCTGAAGCAAAACTGGGAGCCAGTGTGTTGGGAGTAGACATAGCAAGAAATCTTGTTGAAGCAGGAAGCAGGCGGGCGAAAGCTGAAGGGCTTACCAATTGCAGTTTCCAGGAGGGTGATGCAACAGCGCTTCGGGAACTCAGGGATAAAAGTTTTGATCTTGTTGTTACTGTTTTTGGTGCCATGTTTGCACCCAACCCATTTGAAGTAGCTAAGGAAATGGTACGTGTTACCAAACCTGGTGGAAGAATAGTGATGGGCAACTGGATCCCGGGAGACCCCACATTGGTGGCGCAAATATTAAAGATCAGTTCTGCGTATACACTACCGCCTCCTGAAGGTTTTATAAGTCCGATGTTATGGGGTGTGGAGGATCATGTTACAGAACGTTTTGTAAAAGCGGGAGTGACAAAAGGGAATATATCTTTCCTTAAGGATACGTTTATATTTAATGCTCCTTATTCGCCTGCAGAATTGGTGAACCTATTTAAAAACTACTATGGCCCCACCATGAATGCGTTTGAGGCTGCAGAAAAAAATGGCAAGACTTTGGAACTTCAGCATGAGTTGGAAGCCTTGTTTAACAGCCAAAATAAAAGCGCCGATAAAAATGCTACTTATATAACAGCAACCTTTTTAAGGGTAACGGTTATGGTTTAAATGTATAAAGCGTTTCTTACAGCCCCGTTTCCACAGTATACGTATTAAAATTTAGCCGTAATCCCTTTCGCATTCAGGGTGGCTAATTCTTTTAACAGAGATATAGTTAGCCCCCCAAACACAATGTGTGATTATTGAAAACAGCCGATTCTGAATTTTTCTGAATTAGTGTAAGCATTAAAGGGAGTATACTGTAAGTGTTTCAGGCAAATTTGTGAGAGCCTGCGTTAACAGATAGTTAGCAGCAAACAAATAATTTCAACAAATTTTAATTATGGCAACAGGCGCGAAAACCAGGATAGAATCCATTGATATGTTAAAAGGGTTAGTGATGGTTGTAATGGCGCTTGACCATGTGAGAGTGTATTTTCATTACGATGCTTTTATGTTTGATCCGGCCGATCCTGCAAAAAGTACGTTGCCGATCTTTTTTACCAGATGGATAACGCATTTTTGTGCACCTGTTTTTAGTTTCCTTGCCGGCATATCTGCTTATATGGTGGGTAAAAGAAAAGCAAGAAATGAATTGTCAGGATTTTTAGTAAAGCGGGGGCTTTGGCTGGTGTTTGTTGAGTTAACAATTGTAGGTTTTGCCTGGACATTTGACATCCATTTCAGGGCGCCTTTTCTGGCCACAATATGGGCATTGGGAATCAGCATGATCGTTTTGGCAGCGCTTATTCACTTGCCCCGAAACTATATTCTCATCTTCAGTCTGCTGCTTATTTTCGGCCATAACCTTCTTGATAAAATTCATTTTTCGGGAAATATATTTTGGGCGCTTATCCATGAGCTACATTTTTTTAAAGTATCAGATCATTTGCAGTTGATGGTTGTTTACCCCATTGTTCCCTGGATCGCAGTAATGTCGATAGGGTATTATTTTGGTTCATTTTATGATCAATCAACCGATGACAATACAAGAAAAAAAATCTTCAATTGCATTGGAATTGCAGCCATTGTATTATTTTTTATTTTAAGACTCACCAATCTGTATGGCGACCCCAAACCTTTTATACATTATAATAGTTTGTCTAAAGACCTTATTTCTTTTTTTAATCCTGTTAAGTATCCGCCATCATTATTGTATTTATTGATGACTATAGGTGGTGCTTTCCTTTTTTTGGCAAACACAGAAAAACAGAAAGGGAAACTGGTGAATTTCTTTTGCACTTTCGGAAGGGTGCCGTTCTTTTATTATGTGCTGCATCTTTACCTGCTGCACATAATTGCGTTGCTGTTTGCACAGCTTTCGGGCTTTGGCTGGCAAAAAATGATGCTTTCCTCTTTCATATCTTTTGAACCAAACATGAAAGGGTATGGCTTTAGTCTTTGGACCGTATACGCTGTTTGGATTGGGATTATTATTCTGTTATACCCTGTTTGCAAAATGTTTGACAGGTATAAACAAACACACAAGGAAAAATGGTGGTTGAGCTATTTGTAAAAAAAAGCCTCAATCATAGAAATCCATAGTTTCCTGATAGAGGATTAGGATTCTGGGCATACAACGATACGCGCTTATGCGAGGCATACCATTGCCGGTAATTATCATCTCCATGTAATCTATCAATCTATCGCGGTTGGCCCTGAAGAGAATTTATAAAGTCCGGGGCGACCGAAATATCTTATCAATTTTGTATCTTACTTCAGCGTGCGGGTACTATACGTGACGGATAGCCATACTGAAATACTTAAAATCCTGACCATTGGCGGTCAATATAAAATTGTAATGGAAACCGACACCTTATTATAACCGACACGAGTAGTTAGATTTTTGTTTTGCAAAATAGCCATCCCCCCCAAAAAAAATGATTAAAAAAAATGTCACACTTGCATTGATTTTGGCAACCACTATAGGTGGAGTTTTTGCACAGAATGCAGCAGTAAGCAATACAATTGACCAGGAAATTTATACACCCGCGCCACAACCTAAACCACGTATCAATGGTCCGTTGGTATATGGTTGTCGTCCGGGTCATGAATTTTTATACAGAATTCCCTGTCAGGGCGAAAGACCGATACAGTTCTCCGTGAAAGGTTTGCCATTCGGGCTGTCACTTAACCCTTCAACAGGAATCATAACAGGGAATGCTCCACCCAAAGGGGAATATAGTATAGAGATTAAAGCTGTCAATTCAAAAGGCAGAGATCAGCGAAAAATGAAAATAGTGTCGGGTAACAAACTGGCTCTTACACCTCCAATGGGTTGGAATCACTGGTATGCACATTACGACAGGATTACAGATGCAATGGTACGCGAAGCTGCCGATTTCATGATCAGCAGTGGAATGGCTGATGCGGGCTATCAGTATATTAACATCGACGATTGCTGGGCGAATTCTCCAAGGAATAACGACTCGCTGCGTGTTGGTACTCTCAGGGATGCAAAAGGGAATATACTTAACAACCGCCATTTTCCTGATATGGCGGGACTTACCGCTTATATACATTCTAAGGGGCTTAAAGCAGGTATTTATAGTTCACCCGGGCCGTTAACCTGTACGGTCTTTACCGGATCGTATGATCATGAAGAACAGGATGCCAGGCAGTTTGCAACATGGGGTTTTGATTTTCTTAAGTACGACTGGTGCAGCTACGGGCATATTGCAGGTGGAGGAAATGCTGACGACAAAGACGTACTGTCATGGGGGAATAAAAAACCTACACTTGAAGCATACAAGTATCCCTATCGGAAAATGGGCGATATCCTGAAATCGTTAGACCGGGATATTGTTTTTAATCTGTGCCAATACGGAATGGGGGATGTGTGGAAATGGGGTGGCGAAGTAGGTGGCAATAGCTGGCGTACAGGTGACGATCTTGGGTTCGAATTGAACCGTATTTTCGATATTGCCATTAAGAATACCAAATATAGACAGTACTCAAAACCAGGCGAATGGAATGATCCTGATTATATTCAGATTGGATGGATTGGCAATGCCCATAAAATGGGGGCTCCGGAACTTACGAAGATGCCGGCATCATTACAATATGCTTATATGTCGCTTTGGAGCCTGATAGCATCCCCGCTGATATACAGTGGTGATATGTCGAAGCTTGATAAGTTCACGCTAAATGTTTTATGTAACCCTGAAGTGATTGAAGTTGACCAGGATATTTTAGGCGAATGCGGATTCGTTATTGAAAAACCTGAAAAATGTTTTTTAATGGTTAAAAATCTGGCTGATGGCTCTAAAGCTGTTGGGTTATTTAACAGAGGAAAAGATGTTGCAGAAGTGGAAGTTGATTGGGGTGAATTGAAAATATCCGGGAAACATGGTGTTCGTGATTTGTGGCACCAGAAGTTCGTGGGTAGTTACAAACAAAAATATAAAGCCCGGGTTCCGGCAGAGGGGGTTGTAATGGTAAAAATCAGTAAAAAGTAAAAAACAAGGAACAGCCCAAAGGAGAATGTTAGTTTACCTTTTCATTTATCCGTAGTAATTCCATAGGGGGCTTGCACAAGGAAAAATACTCATTCATTCAACGTATTAGAACTCAAAAACTGGTAACAAATCCTTAATACAGGGTTGTCCTGTTTCATCCTCAAATTTGCGGATGAAAAAAATTATTTTGTTGCTGATCATTTTCATCGGTTGCAAAAAAACGGATGCCCCGCAACCAACTGCTTTGTGCGATCCACTGATCAGCTATAGTAACCGGGTAAAATCGGTTTTTGTAACAAACTGTACTTCCTCTGGTTGCCACGATGGGGTTAATCTGCCATCATTGTCAGATTATAATGTAGCCAAAGATGCTTCCATACAAATAAGAGATGCTGTTTTCCGCGGAATAATGCCAAAAAATTCCACATTGTCGCCAGCCGATAAATCTGCGATTCTGTGCTGGATTGATAATGGATCAAAAAATAATTAAACCACCGCCTCCTTATTATACCTCCCCCTGTATTCCAATGGCGACATTCCTGTAATTTTTCTGAATACTTCACGAAACGCTTTTATATCTGAATAACCAACTTCGTACATCACTTCATTAATTGTTTTGCAACTGGTTTCAAATGCTTTTTTGGCCGATTCGATTTTTACTCTTTGCGAATATTCCACAGGTGTGTTCCCGGTTGCTTTGATAAACCTTCTGTCAAAATTTCGTCTCCCCACAGCAAACCTGGACGACAAATGTTCAACGGATATTTTCTCATCCAGGTTACTTTCAATATACGCCTGAGCCTCTTTCACCATCTCATCTCCGTGCAACTTCTGTCCGGTAAATATGGTGAATGCCGACTGGCTTTGCCTGTCTATTTCTATCTGGAATACTTTGGAACAAAAGATGGCTGTTTGCCTGTCATAGTATTTCTCTACCAAATAAAGCATCAGGTTCAGAAAAGAATAGGCGCCACCGTTGGTATAAATTCCATGTTCATCAGTGATCAGTTTATCAGCCTGCAAATTCACTTTGGGAAACATAGTTCTGAAAGTGTCGGCAGCGGCCCAATGGGTAGAGCAGGTTTTACCATCCAGCACACCAGATGATGCAAGCATGAACGCCCCGGTGCATATACTGGCTATTTCAGCGCCGTTTTTATATTGTTGCTCAATCCAGTCTATCAGTAATTGGTTTCCCTTGATAGCTTTTTGGTAATTATGATTCAATGAAGGAATGATAATGAGATTGGTTTTGGTGATGGCTGCGATGTGGGTGTGTGGCTTCACAGCGAACAGCCCCTCATAGAATTCTACTTCTTTTGAAATGCCTGCTAATTGGATTGTAAACAATTCCTTTTGGCCAAGCCCTTTCCAGTACTCATTGGCTCTTGTAAATATTTTGTAAGAACCTACTATGCTGCTTAGGTTGTTTTCCCCGTTGGGGACTATTATAGTAAGATGCTTCATTGGTTTTGTTTTAACGAAGATAAAAATTTGTTTCGTCCAAATCAACCCATTAAAATGTCCATTTTGCACCCCTGAAAAGTAGTATTTAGACAATAATTTTGTTCAATAAGATTTCCAAAAGCAAACCAGTATGAGAACCCCATTTGTCTGTTTACTATTTATAGTTCTAATAATCAGTTCCTGTAATTCCAATGCTCAAACAAAAGAAAATCATAAAGAAAAAATACCAATGACAACATCAGATTTTACAACTACCCTGGTGGTAGATCAAACACCGAATGAAGTATTCAATGCCATCAATAATGTTCGCGGATGGTGGTCGGAAGAAATTGAAGGCCGTACAGAGAAATTCAATGATGAGTTTACCTATCATTACAAAGACGTCCATATTTGCAAAATGAAATTAATAGAAAGCATTCCCGGCAAAAAAGTGGTTTGGCTGATAAAGGACAATCATTTTAATTTTACGAAAGACAAGAGTGAATGGAAGGGCACCAGGATCAGTTTTGAGATCTCCGAAAAAGACAGCAAAACGCAAATCCGGTTTACCCATCTGGGGTTGGTTCCGGAATACGAATGTTACAATATCTGCAGAGATGCATGGAGCAATTATATAAACAATAGTTTGCGCAGCCTGATCATCACAGGCAAAGGCCAGCCAAACCCTAAAGAAGGCGGCTTCAACCAGGAACTGCTTGATGAATATACTACTGACAAAGGCCAGCAAAATAATGAAATAAACGATCAGGATTATCATACAAGCATTGTTGTTGATGCTACGGCACAGGATACATTCAAAAGTATTAACAGTGTTACAAAATGGTGGACTGAAAACATGGAAGGCGGTTCGCAAAAACTGAATGATGAGTTTATAGTTCGTTTTGGCGACGTTCATTATTCTAAGCAAAAATTAGTGGAAGTGATTCCCGACAAAAAAGTTGTGTGGCTTGTTACTGATAGCAAACTTAGTTTTCTGAAAGACAAGCAGGAATGGACAGGCACAAAAATCAGTTTCGAAATAGTTGCCCATGGCAACAAAACGCAAATCAATTTTACTCATATCGGTTTAGCGCCTGATATTGAATGTTACGATTCCTGTTCAAATGCATGGGGTCAATATATTCAGCAAAGTTTGTTTGGCCTGATCGCTACAGGTAAAGGGCAACCCACCGGGAAAGAAAAATAGAATAGCATTTGACGGGAGATTCTACGCCCGCAAACAGGTGTGAGTGCTGGTATACGTGTTCTGCTATTAAACACATAGATTCTGTGTTAAAAACCAAGGGTTTTAATTATTTTTTTTAATT
>DAIOVU010000012.1:0-78904 GCA_036758845.1 Sediminibacterium sp. | reverse complement strand
CCTCTTTCAGTTAACACCTGCTCAATTTCTGAGAGTGATTTCTGACCGAAGTTTCTGAACTTCATCAGGTCTTCCTGTTCGTATTGTACCAGTTCGCTTAAGCTGTTGATCTTGGCAGCTTTCAGGCAGTTAAAGGCACGTACAGAAAGATCGAGGTCTTCTAACGGTGTTTTCAATACTTTACGTAATTGTAAAACATGTTCGTCAACCACATCTTCTTTCTTGTCTTCTTTATTATCGAAAGTGATGTTCTCATCGGTGATGATCATCAGGTGCTGGATCAGGATACGTGAAGCCTGCTTAACAGCATCTTCAGGATGGATTGTTCCATCAGTAGCCACATCGAGGATCAGTTTCTCGTAGTCGGTTCTTTGTTCCACACGATAGTTTTCAATAGCGTATTTCACGTTTTTGATCGGTGTGTGGATAGAATCGATAGCGATATAACCGAATACGGAATCTTTGATCTTGTTCTCTTCTGCAGGGATATAACCACGGCCTTTGGCGATGGTGAGTTCAATATCCATTTTAGAAGTGGTATCCATGGTGCAGATTACCAGTTCAGGGTTCATTACCTGGAAGTTCTGTGATAATTCACCGATCATACCGGCGTTGAACTCGGTACGGCCTTTAATGGATAAAGTGATTTTTTCGTTGGCAACATCATGCTCTACGTGCTTCTTGAAGCGAACCTGCTTTAAGTTCAGGATGATTTCGGTAACATCTTCTGTTACACCTTTCATGGTAGCAAACTCGTGGTCTACACCTTCGATCTTGATACCTACGATAGCAAATCCTTCTAATGAGCTCAATAATACTCTGCGTAAAGCATTACCAATGGTCAGACCGAAGCCTGGCTCTAACGGACGAAATTCAAATTGACCTTCAAAGTCATTTGCTTTTTGTAAAACGATCTTGTCAGGTTTCTGAAAGCTTAATATGGCCATATTAAAACTTGTTTTTTTTGTTTGTCTTCTCACCCACATGAGGCAGAAGGAAAATATGTGGAACGTCAGTCGTGAATCGTCAGACATGAGAAAAAACTCACGACTGACGTCTCACGATTCACGTTATTTAGAGTACAATTCTACGATCAGTTGCTCCTTGATGTTCTCAGGAACACTTTCACGCTCTGGGTAGGTAATGAAAGTACCTTTCTTCTCGGTTTCATTCCAATCTAGCCAGCTGAACTTAGGGTTTTTGCCACGGCTCTTGCTTGTTAAAGAAGAGTTATCCGCGCTTTTTGGCCTGTAAGCGATTACATCACCTGCTTTACACTGGTAAGAAGGGATATTCATCACTTCACCATTTACAGTGATGTGTTTGTGGTTAACCAACTGTCTTGCTTCAGGGCGGCTGGCTGTTAACCCTAAACGGTAAACAGTATTATCCAAACGGGCTTCGAGCAATTTGATCAGGTTTTCACCGGTAACACCTTTCAGACGCTGGGCTTCTTCAAAGGTTTTGCGGAACTGGCGCTCAAGTACACCGTAAGTATACTTTGCTTTTTGTTTTTCTCTTAACTGTAAAGCGTATTCACCAAGGGTTTTACGCTTACGTGCTGCTCCGTGCTGGCCGGGAGGGTTGCTGTTCTTACCCAACCATTTGCCATTACCCAGAATGGGCTCGCCGAAGATTCTTGAAATTTTGGTCTTTGGACCGGTGTAACGTGCCATTTGTTTTGTTTTGCGATTTTTTAATGACGGCGTTTTATCATAAAAATCTAAAATCGATAAAACACCCTATTTGATTTTGGAATTGGGAAATTGGGAAATTTTGAAATTGCAATTTCCCAATTTCCCAATTCCAAAATTTCCCAATTTAATTAAACTCTACGTTGTTTTGGAGGACGGCAACCATTGTGTGGTAAAGGGGTTACGTCTTTGATAGAAGTAACTTCAATACCAGACTGAGCGATAGAACGGATAGAACTTTCACGTCCTGAACCTGGTCCTTTTACAAATACATCTACACGCTTAACACCTGCTTCAGAAGCAACTTTAGCGGCATCTGCAGCGGCCATCTGGGCGGCATACGGAGTGTTCTTTTTAGAACCTTTGAAGCCCATTTTACCGGCACTGCTCCAACTGATAACCTGGCCTGATTTGTTAGTAAAACTGATGATGATGTTGTTGAAAGTTGCAGAGATGCGAACTTCACCAGCCGCATCAACTTTTACGATCCTTTTTTTGGCAACAGCTTTTGCACTGTTCTGCGCCTTTTGTGGTTTTGCCATAATTCTTTTTTGAGGTAATCTTTAACATTAAAAAATCCCGTTAACCGGGAACCGGGCGCTCTCCTTTTTCGTCTTACCGAAAAGATCCAAGCTGCATCGGATTTTATTTTGGAATTTTGAAATTGGGAAATTTTGAAATTGCAATTTCCCAATTTCCCAATTCCAAAATTTCCCAATTCAATTATTTCTTAGCTACTTTCTTCTTACCCGCAACTGTCTTACGCTTACCTTTCCTTGTACGGCTGTTGGTTTTGGTACGCTGACCGCGAACAGGCAACCCTTTACGGTGACGGAGGCCACGGTAGCAGGCGATATCCAATAAGCGTTTGATACTCATTGAAACCTCACTACGCAAAGCACCTTCCACCTTAAATTCGGCGTTGATGATATTACGGATAGCACCCTGCTCCTCATCGTTCCACTGATTCACTTTTTTATCAAAGTCAATACCAGCTTTGGTAAGGATATACTGGGCGGTTGAACGGCCAATACCAAAAATATAGGTCAGACCAATTTCTCCTCTTTTATTTTTTGGTAAGTCAATACCGGCAATACGAGCCATATTTTTTGTTTAATTTGAAAATTTGAAAATTTGAAAATTTGAAAATGTTTCTTTAAACAATTTGAAAATCATTTTCAAATTTTCAAATTGCCACATTTTCAAATTGTTCTTACCCCTGACGCTGCTTAAAGCGGGGATTCTTTTTGTTGATCACAAATAACTTTCCCTTCCTCTTCACGATCTTGCAATCAACGCTGCGTTTTTTAATGGAAGCTCTAACTTTCATTGCTTGGTTTTTTATCAGTTCCTGCTTATTGCGTTCAGCTTTCTGCTTTCGGCGTTCAGCGTTAAAATTATTTATACCTGAAAATGATCCTTCCCCTGCTCAAATCGTATGGACTCATTTCAACTCCTACTTTATCACCTGGCAATATCCGGATGTAGTGCATCCTCATTTTACCTGAGATGGTGGCCAGTATTTCATGACCGTTTTCTAACTTCACCCTGAACATTGCATTGCTCAAGGCTTCCAGAATTACGCCATCTTGTTTAATCAGTGGTTGTTTCGACATACAATTTTTGGGGCTGCAAAGATATAAAATCGCAACCGGAATATGAAAAATTAGTGGAAAAAAATCTCGAAAATGTGGAAAAGCCTTAAAAAAAAACGGCAAACCGGGGCAAATATAGCCAAAACGGGCTTAATTGAACAGGTTAACCGGCAAAACCAACTCCCAAACATTGGGTTGGGTACTCCCCCGGAACTCATTATCCATCAACCTGCTATACCGTATGCCAAAGGTTACCGGCTGCTGGTTCCACCAGCGGGTATCGAAAAACAGCTCTGCACCTGCTGTTTTGAACGGATAAGTCAGTCCGGTACGTAAACTTTTACCCTGGGTATAGTCGAAAAACAGGTTGGAGCGGATCCGGAGGAAATAAACCAGGTTAGCAAAGCCCCAATCGGGGTAAGCCAGGGGAAAATGGTAATTGATGCCTATTTTCCACATCCGCGGAAAATCTACCGCATGATACCCACGGGAAAAAGGGAAATTATTAGAAAACAGGTATTGCTGCATGGTATCCCTGCTTTGATAAGCTGCTGTAACTACCAAACTATGATTAGTGGCTAAACCGGGAAGGTAGAACTGCCCGCTTAACAGCCATTGATGAGCCGAATAATGGTTAACAGCGCCTTTCTGCTGCAGTAAAATACTTTGTGCCCACTGCGGATAGATCTGCTGAACCGTTTTTTGTACCTGTTGCGAGTAGGCTATCCGGCTATTGAGGTAAGAGAGACTCCTGTTGGCGAATAGTTTTTCGGCAAAACCGGTCCAGCTTATCCGTTCCGTATTAAAGGTGGAAGATATTGTGAGGTACCGGTATTGCTTCCCTCCTGATAGGTTAAGCGGTAATTGCAAGCCTGCATAAGCAATAAGCTCATTCCAGTTTACTGTTGTATCTCTGAGCAGTATCCCGCTTCTTTGCCAGTTTTGACTGATACCGAACACCGGTTCAAGATAACTGCCGCCAAATATGCCGTTATAGCCCAGTTTATGGCTTCCTTCATTTTCATTATAGGTATATGCAATCTGTGATTGCAGGGTGTTCAGAATATTTTGTCCGTATAAAGTGAGCGAATATTCCGGTTGCTCATAATAAGGGCGGAAACTATGAATGTTGAGCGGGTGAAATGATTTTGGGTATTTGCTTACCGGGTATTGCTGCCGGGTTAATCCATTTAAGGTAGTGTGGTCTGCTTGCCGAAAAACATCTCCCACATACAGATCTTTTAAAGCAGTTTTTATTTCCACCCTCTCCCATTTTGGCTGGAAAGAACCCAGACGATAGCCATCTGCGGTGAAAGCTGAACCCACTAATGTTCCATCCAACTGCAGTGTACCCTGGTAAAGTCCGGTTGAATAAGATGCGAGGCGAAAGGGGCCTTTTGTTTCATCTCCATCAATCAATGCCCATATTTCATCCCGACCCTGGCAGGTTGTTGAGAATAATATTGTATCGCCCTGCACATTCGGGAAGCCTATGATGCGGTTAGTATAGGGCATCAGTTTTGTTATCGGCCCGCCGGCTGTTGCCTGTTTATTAATCGTCATTTCACCCTGCACATTTCGTGCAACCCAATAAACAGCCTGGTCGTTGGCAGAAAATTTGGGATAAGCATACACTGCCCCTGCTTCCAAAACAGCACGAACAGTTTTACCATCCGCTATATTCAGTAAAAGCAAATGGGCCGAATCATTTTCGTTCATCACAGCAGCCAGTAGTGTTCCATCATGCGAAATATCGGGCGAAAAATATTTTGTGCGTGATAACAGTTTCTTTTCCTCTCCTGTCTGCACATCCAGCCATTGTATCGAATGATAATCCCTGTTGCCCCAGCGGGGATCCGGTTCAAAAGCCGCGTACACTATCCTGCCATTGTTGTAAGAGAAATAATCATCGTCGGAAATATTTTTTGTTGTCAGTTTCTCTTCTGATTTATCTGCATGAATTTTATAGAATGCAGGCAGTGAACGGTTGGATGTTTTTAATACAACCAAAGAACCATCATTTGATTGGTATGGATATTGGTAATTGACCACATTATTTTTTTCAGTGGCTGTAATCCAATCCATTTTTTCAGCAGGAGATGATTTCCATTGATCCCTGTAAAACTGCATGGCATCATTCACAAATTGGTTAAAAGATATACCTGTATATTTTTTAACTGATCCCTGGAAAGGATAAAAAAGCGGTTTGAATGCGGCTGCATCGCTGGTTATATTTCGCCAGATATCATCCCCATATTTTTTTCTTCCATAAGCCACCAGCAGGTAGCCCAGATTGTAATGATTGGGCATATAATTACGCAACGAACCATTGCGCATCTGCATATAGTGATAGTTTTTGCCGGACTGATACAATGACTGATAGCCACTGAAAAACAAAGGCTGCGTTCCCCTGCCCTGGGTGGTTAATTTGGTTTCATTAAATACCGCATCACCCTCAAAGAACCAGTCGGGAATAGCCACTGCATTGGCAAGCGCCCGTCCCTGCTCACCCAGTACAAATGAAGCCAGCCTGGAAAGTCCTTTATTAAAATTGCTGTATTGCTGTACATGCCTGAACTCGTGCACTGCCAGGTTATCTACCCAGTTAACGGCTCCAAACCCAAATGCATTTTGAGGAGGGGTAAGATAGAACTCGCTCCTGTATGGCGCAAGGCCTACATAAGCATTAGAAATCAAAGTTTGGTTTTGCAGAACAATATTGACTTTATTGATCGCATCGCCAATAGAATGGGCGTACTGTTTTTGCAGATGATGTACAACGGATGCAATGCGCTGGGCTTTAGCATCCTGTCCTTTGGGGAAGATAACGCGTACCGTATCTGTATTGATCTGCTGCCAGTGAACGGAGGAAGGGTTGCCGCCAAACTGCTGGGCGGAAGAGAAGTGAAAAGTAAAAAGGCAAAAGGCAAAAAATATACTGCGATTCATGTTGGTGCTAAAGAATTTGATTTCAAGATACCCATAAAAAACCGTGCCTTCTCGCCCGCTAAGCTTTGGGGAGCGGGCGTGTCTTTGTGTGCAAATTATTTCTCACACAAAGGCCTAAGGCACGGTTTATAAATGGGAGGCAAATTTAGTTTATGCAGGCTCACTGGTGAGATGAACCTTGGTCATATCCAGGTACTGATTTTGCAGTTGATGTACATAATGAACATTCGGATTGTGCCTTCTGTCTTCGCGGTACCAGATCTCCATTTTAGAAAAATCGCCCGCAACGGGGGTAACGATCCTGAATGAACCTTTCAGGTACTTTACCGATCCATCGTCGTTTACCTGTTTTTTAAAATTCAGTTTTAACAAAGCCTCTTCGCTTAATTCGAGAGGATACAGGTGTTCCGGTTCAAACCAGAATTCCTGTACGTCTGTTTCTACGCAAACCTGTTTTTCGTCTCCGTTTAGGTTGACAACTTCTCCTTCCCATGCTTTTCCTTCATACTCCGCCTTCAGATAGTCGCCGATCCTGATGTCGCTGTACTTAATCATATGGCAATGGTTTTAGGATGATAAGTTAAGAATATTTCCCGGAAGAAAAAAAACCACAACCACAGACTACAGACCACAGACCACAGCCTACCTCCTATTCCGCCCAACTCATCGTATACCCCGGGTTCTCAATTGCAAGAGCCTCTTCGGTAAGTTGTAATGGATGAAAGGTATCTACCATTACCGCCAGCTCCTGTGTTTCTTTTTTGCCGATGCTTTTTTCAACTGCACCCGGATGCGGCCCATGCGGGATACCGGCCGGATGCAAAGTGATCATCCCCCTTGTTACATTTTTTCGGCTCATAAAATCGCCGGCAACATAATAGAGTACTTCATCACTATCAATATTGCTGTGATTATAGGGTGCGGGGATAGCATCGGGGTGATAATCGTATAAACGCGGACAAAAACTACATACCACAAAATTATTTGCCTCAAAAGTCTGGTGCACGGGTGGTGGCTGATGTACCCTGCCGGTGATGGGTTCAAAATCATGAATGCTGAATGCAAAAGGATAGCAACATCCATCCCAGCCTACTACATCAAAAGGATGATGTGCATAATGCAACCCGTATAAAACACCTTTCTTTTTTGTTTTGATGAGAAAGTCGCCTTCTTTATCAATGGCTATCAGGTTCTGCGGCTTGCGGATATCTCTTTCACAAAATGGTGCATGCTCCAGCAGTTGCCCGTATTTACTCTGGTATCTTTTGGGGTAGCGGATAGGACTAAAACTTTCTACAATAAACAATCGGTTCTTCTCATCGGCGAATTGGATCTGGTAAATGGTACCCCTCGGAATAACCAGGTAATCGCCATAACCAAATAATAACTCACCATATTGTGTGCAGAGTTTACCACTGCCTTCATGCACAAAGATCATTTCATCTGCATCAGCATTTTTGTAGAAATAATTGGTCATGCTTTGTTGTGGTGCAGCCAGCACAATATGGCAGTCGTTGTTAACCAATACCGGTTTACGGCTTTGCAGAAAATCAGGCTCCGGTTTAATATGAAAGCCTTCAAAGCTGCGATGTTTTAACATTTTTTCTTCGGCCACCCGGGGCATCACATTCACCGGTTCATCAGTGTGAATGATCTGTGTTGGCGGCCAGGTATGGTATAACAATGAATAATCATTACTGAAACCTTCAGTAGAAAATAATTGTTCCGAATATAATGTACCATCCGGCTTGCGGAATTGTGTATGGCGTTTATGGGGAATGGTTCCCAAAGTATGATAATGAGGCATGGAGTTTGGAGTTTGGAGTTTGGAGTTTGGGGTTTGGGGTTTGGAGTTTGGGGTTTGGCATTCACTACTCACCACTCACCATTGCCCATTCACCATTCACCATTCACAACTTTGACAGTTGCAGTGACAGCATCAGGAAATAATATTTCCAGACACGCTTGTCTATCCAGTAAGTAAAATTACGGTGGTAGGGCATGGCAATCTTGATAAGACTAATGTAAGAAACCTTCTCCACCCAGCCGTGCCTTTGTGCCTTAGTGAGGAAATTTATTTTGCACACAAAGGCACGGTTGAGGAGTTGGGAGGTAGAGGTTGCATTGCTTAATGCAGTGCCTGAGTATGTTAACGGGCTACAACGATCTTGTATTTGGTGCCTTTGATCTTTTCGTTTTGAACGAGAGGAAGTAAGGTTTTTATTTTATGCTTTTTAACTGCAACAAATGCATTATGGTCTTTTACGATGATGAGGCCGAGGTCTGCTTTTTCAAGCTTTCCTTTTTGAGATAAGAACCCTACGATGTCTACTTTATTGAGCTTGTCTTTTTTACCACCATTGATGTAGATGGTTATCCACTCAGCAGGTTTGGGTAATTTCAGGCCTGTTGGAATGTTGAGCAATTCCGGTTTCTGCCTGATGTAGTAAGGCAGTGGCTCATCGCTGTGCATTAACAAATATGCAGTACCTGTTGCTTCCATTCTTGCCGTGCGGCCATTGCGGTGTGTGAACTCTGCTTCTGTAGAAGGCAGGTGATAATGTATTACGTGTTTGATCTCTGGAATATCCAATCCTCTTGCTGCAAGGTCTGTGGCAACAAGAAAGCGAACGCTGCCATTACGGAACTGTATCAATGTCTGCTCACGCTGCATCTGTTCCATACCGCCATGAAAAGCGGCGCATTCAATGCCTTTTTCTTTCAGGAGCGAGGCTGTCCGTTCAACGGCGTCCCTGTGATTACAGAAAATCAATGCGGGTTCTGACTGGATAAAGCTCAATAACTCAATCAAACGGCTCACTTTATCTTTTTCTTCAGAGATAACCAGTTTGAGTGTTAGTGCCTCGCCCAAAGGCTGTTCGTTGATATAATCCAATGCAGTCAGATCATCGGCCACGCCTGCAAATTCGGGGATGGCTACACTGGCGGTGGCAGATACAAATACTTTTTTGTTGAGGTGTTGTAAGGAGCCGAATATGTAAGACATATCCTCTTCAAAACCCAGTGCCAGCGATTTATCAAACTCATCAAGTATCAAAGTTGTAACCCCCTCACGCAAAAAAGTTGCGCGTTTGATATGATCGGCGATACGGCCCGGTGTTCCAACAAGCAAGGCAGGAGGTTCGGCAAGGTTCTGGATCTCGGTTTGCATATCGTGCCCGCCATAACAGCAGCTTACTTTATAACCAGTGGCCATCTTTCTCCAAACATGTTCTGTTTGAATAGCCAGTTCGCGCGAAGGCACCAATACCATACACTGAACGCCTTTAACACTTTTCTTAAGCAATTGCAAAACGGGTAATAAAAAGGCCAGTGTTTTACCGGAACCTGTTGGTGATAGTAACAGGATGTCTTTATCTGCAAGTATAGCCGCCGAGGCTGCTTCCTGCATCGGGTTCAGGGAATTGATGGAGAAATTAGAAAGTATTTGACTGTTATTTTTATTCGAATGCATCTGCAAAGGTAACCTTCCTCAGTGGGATTTGCGCTATCACCGCATTCATCACGCCTGTTTGCAGCAGAGCAGCACTTTACCACTCCTATATGTTTTGCGGACAGCTTCTGTGCCAGCACTCCTGAACCGTGCCTTTGTGTGTTTGTGTGCAAATTAAATCCCACACAAAGGCACAAGGGCACAGTTTTAGATCATCATTCCAAAACAATACATTGGTAATGATTTGCATTCAGCAAAGCTATTATTCTATGAGGCACCACCTGCTCTCCTTCCACCCGTAAAACCCGGTCGCAATCAGACAGGTCGAAATTTATTTTATGTGCAGGAAAATGTTGTGCAAGCAACTGCAGAAGCATTTGTGCTTCTTTCTTTTGCTGAACATTTGTTTTAAAGACTTCTACTATCATTGCTGTTAAATACCTTTTGCCAGTAATTGGTCTAAACTATTATGACAGCTTGCCGAATATTGTTCCATTCCCGACTTGACCAATCCATCCCGGTACGAAACCGATTCGCATATATACTGAATGGTAATTTTTGTTCTTTCACCGGGCAATGCTTCGAATAAAAATTTCTGCAGCGCAACATGTCCTTTTTCAGGCAGTCCTTCATATTCAAACGTTTTACTGATCCTTTCAGGTGCCAGCACTTCGTGTACAAATCCAAATAAGCCAACTTCTTTACCATTTGCATCAGGCATAATAAACCGATAGGACCCACCGGTTTTATAATCCATATAATCAACCCGCATTTTGTGTTCGGCGGGCAGCATCCATTGAGAGAGTAATGCAGGATCAGCAAATGCCTTGAATACGATTTCCCTTGGCGCTTCAAATTCTCTTGTAATAAAAATTTCCTGCTTGCCGGGTTCGGCGGTGATGATGGTTTTGTTTTTCATAATTGTCGGTATTATTTTACCAGTGTTTTTTCAAAAAGTTCATCTAATCGATCATGAGAGTCTACAACACCTCTTTCCATACCCGACATCACCATTCCATCGCGGTCTGCAACAGATTTAAATACTGCGTGAATAATTACTTTTGTTCTCCCGCCATCAAGCGATTCGAATGTGGCAGTTTCCAAAGAAACATGCCCCCTTTCCGGCAGCCCCTCAAATTCAAATGTCCGGATAATCCTTACAGGTTCTGCCACTTCATGGATAACTCCATTAAAGCCAAACTCATTGCCGCTTGCATTGCAATGAATAAATCTGTATGACCCGCCGGTTCTGTTGTCCATTTTTTCAATTTTCATGGTCAGGTCGCGTGGACCCAGCCATTGTACCAGCAGTTCCGGATCGTTAAAGGCCCTGAATACCAGTTCCCTTGGGGCTTCAAATTCTCTCATAATAAAAAATTCCTGTTTGCCTGGTTCGGCGGTGATGATGGTTTTGTTTTTCATTGCTATTTTGGTTTGGTTTTAGTTGTTGATTTCATTTTGTGCAACAGATGGTCTAATCTATCAAAACGCTGTTCCCATATTTTTCTGAAACCGTCCAGCCAAACTGTTACTTCTTCCAGCTTATCGGGTTGTATATAGCAAAACCGTTCTCTCCCTTTCTGGTTGATAACGATGATGCCGCATTCGGTGAGGATTTTTATATGTTTTGATATTGCCTGCCGGCTAACATCAAAACTGTCTGCCACAGCATTTGGCGTTAATGTTTGATAAGCGATCAGGTTAATGATTTCGCGCCTGGTAGGGTCTGCAATGGCCTGGAATACGTCTCTTCTCATTTTTCGTCTGTTTTATTTGCAACTATTCAGTTGCGAATATATACGCAACCGTTCAGTTTCGCAAATATTTTTACAATTATTTTTTTCGGAATGGTATTTTGGGAAAGATCACTGCCTGCAACCCCTGATCACTACCCCCTGTCACTGCCTCTTTGAATTTAATTGTAATTTTGGCATCGCTTTACAGAAACAAAAGCAAACGTATGATGGAACTATCTGAACATACTAAAAACATATTAGGACTGCATTTACCCACCGACCCGCGTTGGGTTGACCTTACAAGCATTTCACTTGAAGCCATTCTAACGGATCATGCTTATTGCGAACAGAAAGCGGCCACTACCTGTATTACTTTGATTCAGCGCTATTCTGATAAAGAAAAATTAGTGTATGAGCTGGCGCCCATTGTTGCAGAAGAATGGGGGCATTTCAGATTGGTATTAAATGAGCTGAAGAAAAGAAAACTGAAACTGGGCAAACAACGAAAAGATGAATATGTAAATAAGCTGATTGAGTTTCAGAAAAAAGGGGGTAGTCCGGAAGACAGGCTGCTGGATCATCTGCTAACGATGGCCCTTATTGAAGCCAGAAGCTGCGAGCGTTTTAAAAGATTAAGTGAGGGATTGAAAGATAAATACCTGTGCAATTTTTACCGCCGCTTTATGGAAAGTGAGGCAGGGCATTATACTTTGTTTATTGAACTGGCAGAGACTTATCTTGATAAAAAAACGGTAAGGAAAAGATGGAAGGAATGGCTGGTGTATGAAAAAACCGTGATGGATGAAATGGAAATAAGGGGCGACCGGATACATTAAATGCTTAACTGCGCCCTTGCGCCTTTGCGAGCAATTTTTCACGCAAAGACGCAAGGGCGCAGTTTTAATTGGTTGGGCCCAACCATAGTTATTGTTTCTCAGCAAAAAAACCAATCTCCTTTTTCATATCAAGGTATGGATGTTTCTCCTGGAGTATTTTTGTTTTCACCAGACAGGAAGACAGAAATTTTTTATGTTGCTCTGTTGAAGGATTAAAAGGTTTATGCTGATATGCCAGGTTGATCTCGGCAATCTCTTTCATCAACACCCTTGTTTCATCGTTCATACAGGCTTCTGTAAATTTCTCCCAAACATATTGCGTGGCCTGGTAATTGGGATGCACCAGGTCTTCTGCATAAAAACGATAATCACGCAGATCATCGATCACCAATTCATAGGCGGGGAAATAATATATCGATTCAAACTGCTCTGCTAATTCATGTACCGACTGGATCAACACTGCTTTGCTCCGGTTATTTTCAATCACACCTTCACGCAGATGCCGCACAGGACTGATGGTAAAAATAATACGCAGGCCCGGATTAAAGTGAAACAGGCGGTGCAGCATATCCTGCAGTATCTCTGTTGTTTCAGCAGCACTTAATAAACGTTTGGCAAACCAACCGGCCGGTCCTTTATGATTGTTGGCCGCCACAGTACCCACCTGCGCATTGGCTGCCTGTTCTGTTAATGTATATACCCATGCAGAACCCAGCGTGATCATCAGGTAATCTGTATTCTTTAACCAGTTATGCGCCTGTGTGGTTGATTGATTGATTTTTGTAACACTTTCTTCGGCAGTGATACCGGAAAAGCGGCTATGGTGTTTCCAGCTATGCCATGTTTCATTGTATTGAAAGATATCAGATCCAGAGATCTGCTTATCCTCAATGTACATCGCAATAGCTTCTGCAACACTTACGGGATTGAAGAGGATGCCATTGGGATTTTCCAACACACGAAACTTATGCCTTCTTAATTTCTCACCAATGTTTTCTGTAAAGCAGGACCCCATCAACAGCAAACTATATTGATGATGAATGGGGAATGGTAATTTCTTAATATCAAATTCAAAATGAAATTTCATACGCGCACATATCTGATACCAGGGTATTGTTTCGTTTATTCCAGAGTAGAAAATTAATGAAATATTTCATCAGCCATCCGCAAGCCTGCAATTAATGCTTCTTTATTTAATCCCTGTAGCAATCCTTTCTCTTCCAGGTAAGGGATCATCAAAGCAGTATCCATATTTCCTACCAGCTCATCCTGTGCCATGGGGCATCCGCCAATTCCTTTTAACGCACCATCAAATCTTTGGCAGCCTGCGGTTATGGCGGCTTCTAATTTTAATTGCCAGTTGGCAGCAGTTGAATGCAAATGCACACCAATTAATACTTCGGGGTATTGCGGAATCAATGTTTTTAGTGCGAAGGAAACCTGCTCCGGTGTAGCTAATCCAACTGTATCGGCCAGCGACAGGATACGAATATCTCTTCTTACCATTTCATCTGCCCAATGCAATAATATTTCTTCGTTGTAATTATCTCCGTAAGGATTTCCAAACCCCATACTCAGGTATACAACCAGTTGCTTATTATTTTTAATACACAGTTCCTGGATAGTTTCTACCCTTTGCACACTTTCTTCCATCGTGCTGTTGGTGTTGCGCAATTGGAAAACCGGTGAAACAGAAAACGGGAACCCCAGGTAACTGATCTCATCAAACACCACAGCCTCTTCTGCCCCGCGCGCATTGGCTACAATGGCGAGCAGTTTGGTATGGCTGCCCGAAAGTTGAAGATGAGGGATCACCTCTTTTGTATCGGCCATCTGCGGAATGGCTTTGGGCGAAACAAAACTTCCAAAATCGAGTGTATCAAACCCAACTTTTAATAAAGTATTCAGGTATTTTATTTTTTGTGCTATTGGGATAAAATGCGGCCAGCCCTGCATAGCATCGCGGGGGCACTCAACGAGAGTGAGTGGTGAGTGGTGAGTGGTGAGTGATGTATTATTCATTACTAATTAAAACCTGGCGCATTATTTATTAAACCTGTTTTAACCGTGCCTTTGTGCCTTAGTGTGAAAATAAATATTCTCACAAAGGCAGGGTTTGATTTGTTTACGTACTGTTCTAAAAAAAGATCCTTTATTTAACCATACGGTGTTTCATCGCTTCATATAAAATGATACCTGATGCTACTGATACATTGAAAGAATCAAATGTACCGGCCATGGGTATTTTAAAAAAATGATCGGCAGCTTTGGCAAGATAAGGCTGTACACCCTTGCCTTCATCGCCCATAATAATGCAGCAGGGATCTTCAAAAGGAAGATCAAACACATTCTCAGTGGCTCTCATTTCGCTGGTAAACACTTTTATGCCGTTCAGGTGCAAAGTATCAACTGCTTTTAATAAACTGTTTACGCGACAGATATGTATCAGTTCCAAAGCGCCTGCACTGCTCTTCATGGCTTCTTCATTTAAAGCCCCAACACCTTTATCGGGGATGATCAAAGCATGAGCGCCGCAACACACGGCACTCCTGGCGATTGCGCCGATATTGCGCACATCGGTAACCCCATCAAGCATCAGAAATAATGGCAATTCACCATTGGAAACAACATGGTCGATTACCTGTTGCAGATCCATATAAGCTACCCTTGCTACAAATGCGAGTACACCCTGGTGATTGGCTTTCGTCATCCCATTCAGTTTCTCAACAGGAACTACCTGTATGGGAATATTTTTCTCCCGTGCCAATTGCCGGATTGTATTGATCACATCTCCAACCGTATTTTTCTGCAGCAGAATTTTATCAATTGACTTGCCCGACTGGAGTGCTTCTACCAGTGGCTGGCGACCTATTATGAGTGAGTTTTGTTTAACAGACATTGGCAAATATATTATTTCAGTTTCCCTTCTACCATCAGTAGTTTTAATTTTAAAATAGCGGCAACGCTCATCGAATCGGTGATCTCACCATTCTCAACCATCCGGTATGCATTTTCGAATGTTATTTTTTTTATGACTATTTGTTCAGTCTCTTCCGGTTCTGCTTCCAACTGGGTTAAGCCGGTAGCGAGATAAATGATGGCCAGTTCATCACTTACAGAATTAGATAAATGCATCTGCAATAATACCTGCCAGTTGGCGGCCTGCAATCCGGTTTCTTCTTTTAATTCCCGTTGTACATTTTCCAACGGATTGGTGCCTTCCGGTGAACCGCCTTCGGGTATTTCCCAGCTATATTTATTCAACGTGAAACGATATTGGCCCACCAGGTAAGTGTTTGCTTCATCATCCAATACAATAACGCCTACTGCCAGGTTTTTAAAATGTACTTTTCCATAAATGCCTTTACCACCGCCGGGATTGATCACATCATATTCCGTTAAGCTGATCCACGGATTTTCATAAATCATTTTTTCGGCAGTAATTGTCCATGGGTTTTTATGCATGGTCAGTTTTTGGTTTTACGAATGGCTACCGGCAAAGAGATAAGCAAGTACAAAACAATCAGTCCCACCAAAGCAAATTTAAAAGCGGCACAGTAAAAAGTAAGTTGCAACGAAGCTGTATTATAATTACCTGCCACGCTTTGCAGCATTAACAGGTTCTCTGCAATATCAAGTGTTCCCGCAACAAAAGCCAATCTTGCCAGCCATAGTCCCAGTTTTTGTCCAAAACCTTTTGCCCATTTGATGGCACAATATTCCGATGCTACCGATAAAAAAGCCACATAGGCAACAATGAACAGAAAATCAAGCCATACATTCATCTTAACTACAGCTATATCCCAACCAATCAGTAATTCATGTAGTTTTTGAGGAGTGTCGGCAAATTCGAGATTGACAATTCCTTTTGGGCTGGCTGGTGTTTGCAGGCTGCCCCCCTGCCAACGCATTGCTACAATCATCAGCAAAGTAGCAATCGCTGTTACAGATAACTTTTTTTTCATGCTCATCCGTTTAGAGTTAGCAATCGTATACAATGCAATTATTCAGTATGCCGTTGCAATTGATACCCTAAAAATAAACAACCTCTGCCCAAAAGAGCAGAGGTTGTGATTATTTCTTTAAAAGCTTTGGTTACTTAAGACCGAAAGCTTTTTTTACTTTACTTACGTAATCAAGTTTCTCCCATGTAAAGAGTTCCACTTTTACTTTTTTCACTTTCCCGTTAGGTAAAGTGAATTCTTTGGTTACCACTTCGTTTTTACGGCCCATATGTCCGTAAGCCGCAGTTTCACTATACATGGGTGTTCTTAATTTTAAGCGCTGCTCAATAAAATAAGGGCGCATATCAAAAACACTCTCAACAAGCTTACCAATTTGTCCATCGGTGAGTTTTACTTTAGCAGTTCCGTAAGTATTCACATTGATTGAAGTAGGCTGAGCCACACCAATAGCATAAGAAACCTGAACCAACACCTCATCGGCTACACCTGCAGCAACAAGGTTTTTGGCGATATGACGTGTAGCATAAGCAGCAGAGCGGTCTACTTTACTTGGGTCTTTTCCGCTGAATGCACCACCGCCGTGTGCCCCTTTACCACCGTAGGTATCAACGATGATCTTGCGGCCTGTTAAGCCGGTATCACCATGTGGTCCGCCAATTACAAACTTACCGGTTGGGTTAATATGGTATTTGATCTTGTCATTAAACAGCTTTGCATATTTTTTATACTTGGCCTTTACCCTTGGGATAAGGATATTAATGATATCTTCTTTGATCTTAGCCAGCATTTTTGCTTCTGAGTCGAAGTCATCGTGCTGTGTAGAAACCACGATCGCATCAATACGAACGGGTTTGTTATTATCATCATACTCCAATGTTACCTGGCTTTTTGCATCAGGGCGGAGGTATTTGATCTGTTTGTTCTCTCTTCTCAGCGCAGCCAGTTCGATCAGGATCTTATGTGCCAGGTCAAGCGCCAATGGCATATAATCTTCTGTTTCGTTGGTAGCATAGCCAAACATCATTCCCTGGTCGCCTGCACCCTGTTCTTCTTTTTTCTTTCTGTCTACACCCTGGTTAATATCTGCAGACTGCTCATGAATAGCAGATAATATACCGCAACTGTTTGCTTCAAACATGTATTCACTCTTGGTATAACCGATTTTACGGATCACACCACGGGCAATTTCCTGAACATCTAAATAAGCTTTTGATTTTACTTCACCAGCCAGTACAACCTGTCCGGTAGTTACTAAAGTTTCACAAGCCACTTTTGATTGAGGATCAAATGCAAGAAAATTATCTATGAGGGCGTCGGAAATCTGATCGGCCAGTTTATCCGGATGTCCTTCAGATACACTCTCAGAAGTAAACAAATAAGGCATATAATTATAAATTTAATGGATGCAAATATAGAATAATCAGCTATTCATACTTAGATACGTGAGTAAATAATTCTCAACCGCATTCTGAAACGTGAATGGGTTCCGCCACCCAGTCTCACACGGCCATCACCCACATCGTTTGCTCCAGACGGGCTGATGTAATAAGCCTGGGTAAGGCCTGAACTTGGATATGGAGCCGTATAATGCAGCGAATCGTTGCTGGGTGCAGATAACCGAAGGGTAAATGAGCTGTCCTTTCTTGTTACAATGCCCTGTACATACCGGCTTACATCAAATGTATAAGCCGCAATTTTATCGTAGCCCGGCACTGTTTTATAGGTAAGATATCCCCCGAATGATGAGATATTAGCACCTGAGGTACCCAGGATATAATCGTTAGGAATATTGCGTAAGCTATTTGTAGCCGAATCATACCTGCTCAATAATAAATATCGGGGAGGTAACATCTGGGTTTCTGTTGTGAATAAGTTCGGATCGTCTGGTACTTGCTCTGCAATCAGTTCTGCCCGGTGAATAATCCGGTTGCTCAGTCCCTGTAGACCGGGTATTTTTATCCTGACATAAGTACCGGGACTGGTTTGCACATAAACAAGTGAATCCGGCTTAGACGTGGTGGTCAGATGCTTTGCGGCATCAGATCCTGACCTGTCGCGGGTAAGAAGGTTGATATCGCCACCATTAGCAGTACTGAATCTAAAATAAACAACAGAAGTATCTCTCTGGGTAGCTCCTGTTGAACTGGAACTATAATAAAGAGCAAACTTCGTGTTTGTATCAGACAGATTAAACTTTAATAAAGCATTGGCAGGTGAGGATGCATCGGCCGTTAAGGCAAATCCTGCAAAATAAGTTCTGAAAGCAGAATCGGAAAGATAAGCGTTGGTAGAGTCGTAATTTTTCAGAAATCTTTTGGCTACATCTCCTCTTAATGGGATACGTATCTGGTTCTTTGCATCTTCATAGCGGTTCTTTACTGAATCGCCCAGGCGCCTGATGTCTACATTGACAGATGATCCCAACGACTGACCAATATTTACAGGAGCAGCAGACGGGTAATTAGCCGGATAAGCCCTGTATGGATCAATCGGTGTTGTATTATCTATCTCAAAAACATTTAAACGCAGTGGTTGGGTAGAATCACCATAAAAACCACGGTAACTAAGTATCAATACAGCTGAGTCAACAACAACACTGTCTTTGTTTCCGGGAATATAATACGGGAAGGCATTAGGCTTCAATTCAAAAAACATAGAAGCTCTTGTTTTACCAAAAAGAGGATCATTGGTAATAGTACCAAAAACGTGATTATCCCCTTTATATATCCGGGTTGAGTCAGTATCTTCAAAACTGTCTGTGATCACATCTAATAGTGTATCCCTGGTAACAACTCCATCAATAGCCGGTATCAGTCCGCCACCTATATCAGTTGATGATATACGTGTACATCCTGATAAAAAAGCGGCCAAAATAATACAGGAAATGAATATTCTACGCAGCGTAAAAATTGAATACATGTGTTGGTGATTACTTGCCCGCAAGGTCGTTGTACAATTCTAAATACTCTGTTAAATCAGAATCCCATCCTTTAAAAGGAACAACCTTCTTTCCTTTTACTTTGGCGAATTCGTCTGACAGCTTTTTTTCAATTTTGTCGGCCCCAAAAGTAATGGCATCCGCAAAACTGGCACCGCCCTTGAACATGGCGGTATTATTGGCATCTTTGAAAGAATCCAGGTCTTTTTCTTTGATATTAGCGTTAATAAGCGCTTTCTGCATAAAATCGGCACCCAGTTTTTCTTTGAAGGTATTCTGTCCGATAGTAAACACTACCTTACTATTCCCAAAAACCGGTTCTTTTTTATAGGCAGTCTTAATGTAAGCAGGTATCAGAGCTGTCATCCAGCCACTGCAATGGATGATATCCGGAGGCCATCCGAATTTCTTAACGGTTTCCAGTGCGCCTTTACAAAAGAATACGGTACGAAGCATATTATCATCAAACCAATTTTCTTCCTCATCATGAAAAACCTGCTTCCGCTTAAAAAAGTCTTCATTTTCAAGAAAATAAACCTGTAAACGGGCGTTGGGCAGCGACGCAACCTTGATCTGTAAAGGATAATCATCATTATCAACCGATACATTGATCCCTGAAAGCCTAACCACCTCATGTAAACGGTGACGTCTTTCATTAATCACACCAAACCTCGGCATGATACATCTCACTTCGAGTCCGGTATCATTGCTCTTGATCGCCAGTTTATTAATCACCTCGGCGAATTCGGTCAGTTCCAGGTAGGGGGACATCTCGGTGGAAATGAACAATATTCTCTTCTTTATAGACATTAGTTTGCGAATTTTAGCTCGACGCAGGAAAAAATCAGTGTGCGAAGGTACGAAAATTACCGTGAAATGCAATTGCTTATAGGGCTTCCACCGCAATCCATCTATATTATCTCCTGCTTTATAAGACCCTGCACAGCATCTAAATAACTAATAATCAATACTTAAGGGAGGAACGCCTATGCAGGTGGCAATATTCTATAAGTTATGTAGGTTGATGTTCCCAAAACCAGGAGGTAGAAAAACAGGCAGCAGGCGCTTGGGATAGTTTGAGAGGTATCCCACACTGAAAATTTTGCTAACATCTGTTAACCGGATTATCAAAAAGCCGGGACGTAACATCTGATACTTCGAAGATGGAACAGGTTTTATGATTGAGTTTTTGCATTAACCTCTCTCCCGTCAAAAACCGGCTCATGGAAAAAAATCTGTGAACCTGCGGCTATATTTCTTTCAGACGTCCTTAACTCATACCCAAAGAGATTAACGTTGTGATGTAAAATGCGGGTATATAAAATGGCTTGCTTAACTTGCCGGTGAATGTTGCTTATATGAATAAGAGGATAGTATCGGTATTACAATATTTGTTTTTTCTTGGCTTAGGTGTGTTCCTTGTGTGGTGGAGTCTGCACCAGATACCTGATGAAAAATGGGGTGAATTCAAACACTCGCTGGAAACGGCCAATTTCTGGCTGCTGTTGCCTGTTTTTTTTATTCTTTCCCTGAGCCATATCCTACGCTCATTGCGCTGGCGGATATTAATGCTGCCAATGGGTTACACCCCATCCTTTCTGAATACTTTTTTTGCTGTTATGATCGGCTATCTTGCCAACCTTGCCGTACCGCGTTTGGGAGAAGTATTAAAATGTACCATCCTTGCCAAATACGAAAAAGTACCCGCCGAAAAATTAGTGGGCACCATTGTAGCAGAAAGAGCGGTGGATGTGATCTCTCTCGGCATTGTTTTTTTACTGGCCCTTATCAGTCAGTTTGATGTGGTTGGCGAATTTGGCATGCAGCTATTCAGGCAGTTATTTGAAAATAAGTCGGGCCATTTTTCTTATGTAAAAACAGGTGTGGTTCTGTGTTCTGTTATCCTGATCATCTTTGTGATCAAACATTGGTTCAATCAATTTGCACATCTGAAAATTGTTATACTGGCCAAGAAAATTCTGTGGGGCATATGGGAAGGCCTCAGCAGCATCCGTAACCTGAAACGCAAAGGATTGTTTCTTTTTTACACGGTTGGAATATGGGCCCTGTACATTACCGGCACATGGGTTGGTTTACTTGCTACTCAGGGCACTTCGCACCTGGGATTGGCGCAGGCTGTATCGGGACTTGCCTTTGCAAGTATTGGCATGATTGTAACACCCGGAGGTATTGGCGCCTATGCGTATTTCCTGGCTAAAGTGCTTGAAAAAAATGATATCCCTTTTGAGATAGGTTTTGCCAATGGTACCCTGCAATGGTTTGCTCAATTTATTATTGTGGTACTGGTAGGATCTGTGTGTATGGGACTTCTGCCTTTTTACAACAAAAGAAAACTACATGAAAGTAATTAGTGCCATAGAAAAAAAAATATACACCCTGCCGCAAATACTGGCGCAAATAGCCGCCTGGCGGATAGCCGACAAAACAATTGCTTTTACCAACGGTTGTTTTGATATACTGCACGAGGGACATATTTTTTCGCTTTCGCAGGCTGCACAGGAAGCTGACTATTTAATTGTTGGCGTTAACAGTGATGCCAGTACAAAAAGATTAAAAGGTCCGGAGAGACCTATTAACCACGAACACAGCCGTGCTTTGTTATTAGCCAGTCTGGTAATTGTAGATGCGGTAGTAATTTTTGAAGAAGACACACCACTGGAACTTATCACAGCCGTTCAGCCGGATGTATTGGTTAAAGGAGGCGATTATACCATCGATCAGATTGCAGGTGCAAAAGAAGTGATAGCTAATGGTGGGCGTGTAGTGATCAATCCGATTATGGAAGGTTTTTCTACAACGGGGATTATTGGGCAGATCAAGGCTTCATTTTCTTAAAATCTTTCAATTTTGAAATTTTGGAATTGGGAAATCTTTCAATTTTGGAATTTTGGAATTGGGAAATTGGGAAATTGATTTTTTAGAGGCTTCTGAAACTTAACATTGATAAAATATCTGCCTGTTTATATTTGGTTTTTAGATTTTTGAAAGCAGAATTGGGCAATTTCAAAATTTCCCAATTACAAAATTTCCCAATTACCGCATGCCAAAAAAATTATTAATCCAACGTGATATTAGCTGGCTCAGTTTTAATGCAAGGGTTCTTCAGGAAGCCAATGACCCTACCGTTCCATTAAAAGAAAGGATCCGTTTTCTGGGTATTTTCTCAAATAATTCAGATGAATTCTTCCGGGTTCGCGTGGCTACGTTAAAACGGATGCTTGAGTTTGCTGAGAAAAGAAAAAAACTGAATATGCATATGGAGGATGCGCCGCAAACCATCCTCGACCAGATACAGACTATTGTGCTGCAGCAACAGAATGAATTTAACAGGATATGGAGAGGTATTTTAGGTGAGTTAAAGAAACAGAATATCCACCTGGTGGACGAAAAACACCTGAACAGAGAACAACAGGCATTTGTAAAAAAATATTTTGAAGAAGAGGTACGCTCCAACATTATTCCATTGATGATTGAGAGTTTACCGCAACTCCCCTACCTGCGCGATAAAAGTATTTACCTGGGTGTGGTAATGCGCAAGAAAAAAACAGCCTACCAGCAGAAATATGCTTTGATAGAAGTTCCGGCAAAAGCGGTGGGCAGGTTTATTTTGCTGCCGTCAAAAGCCAATGAGAAACTGATCATTCTGCTGGAAGATGTGATTCGTTTTAACCTGCCTAACATTTTCTCTTATTTCGATTATGATCATTTTGACTCGCATATTTTTAAAGTAACCAAAGATGCTGAACTGGATATTGATAATGATGTAAGTACCACTTTTGTAGAAAAGATCGAGAAGGGATTAAAGAACAGGCGCAAGGGTAAACCGGTAAGGTTTGTGTATGACAAAGAAATGGATGCAGGTTTGCTGGAATACCTGATCCGCAGATTAAGCTTAAACAGGAAAAGCAATATCATACCCGGTGGCCGTATCCATAATTTCAGGCATTTCATGGATTTCCCGGATGTGTTCAACGCCAAAAACACACGCCGCGCTCCGTTTACACATGCCGCCCTGCAAACATCTATGCGCGTTACCGATGTGATTGTTAAGAAAGATGTGATGCTGCATTTCCCGTATCATTCTTTTAATGCGGTGATTGACCTGTTGCGTGAAGCGGCGATGGACCCTGATGTAACTTCCATCAAAATAACAGCCTATCGTCTTGCCTCCAATTCGAAAGTGATCAATGCATTGATCAACGCTGCCCGGAACGGCAAAGAAGTGGTAGTGATGCTGGAACTGAAAGCAAGGTTTGATGAAGAAGCTAATCTTGAATGGAAAAAAATACTGGAAGAAGAAGGCGTTACGGTTTTATTGGGTGTACCCAAAACAAAGATCCACGCCAAACTATGTATCATTAAAAAAAGAAAAGGCAATAAGACCATTCAGTATGGATTTGTAAGTACGGGTAACCTGAACGAGAAAACAGCTACTATTTATGGAGACCATTGCCTGCTTACCGGCAACAGAAATGTGATGGCAGATATTAACCGCATTTTTCGTTACCTCGAAAACTGGAAAACAGGTATTCATCATTTAAACGCTTGCAAAACGCTGATCGTTTGTCCAACCAATATGCGTCGGGCAATGCTCGCATTAATTGAACGTGAGATCAAACATGCCAAAGCCGGTAAAGAAGCCAGGATCACCCTTAAAGTAAATTCTTTAAGCGATGCGGAACTGATCTACAAACTAAACGAAGCTGTGAAAGCAGGCGTGGAAATACATATGGTTGTGAGGGGAATATTCTGCGCCAGGTTTGATATCAAAAAAAACAATAATAAAGTTTCTGCAGTAAGTATTGTTGACGAATACCTGGAACATGCCCGTGTATTGATCTTCCATAACCAGGGTAAAGAAAAAATGTATATATCAAGCGCCGACTGGATGGTGCGAAACCTCGACCACCGTGTAGAGGCAGCCGTTCCTGTAACCGATCCCGCGATCTGTGCCGAATTAAAGGATATTATCCACATTCAATTAAGAGATAACGTAAAAGCACGGATACTCGACCATGAATTAAAGAACAACTATGTACCTTCCGCAGGTAAAAAACGGATACGGTCGCAGATTGAGACGTATCATTACCTGTACAAGAAAAATATTGTGAATAGTGAGGTTAGCCGCCATTGATATCGGGAGTAACGCAGCAAGATTATTAATTGCCGAAGTAACGCAAAGCAGGGATGGGAAACCACAGTTTAATAAACTGAACCTGGTGAGGGTTCCGTTGCGGTTGGGCTTTGATGTATTTGAGAAAGGCGAGATATCCAAAGAGAAAAGGGGCATGGTACTGCAAACCATGAAAGCCTATGGGCACCTGTTAAATGCCTATGGCGTAAAGAATGTGATTGCCTGCGCCACCAGCGCCATGCGCGATGCCAGGAACAGCGCCGACCTGATCAGAAAAATAAAACTGGAAACAGGGCTTGATATCGAGATCATCAGCGGTGAACTGGAAGCGTCTATTATTTACGAGAACCATATTGCCGAAAACATGGACACCGACCACAGCTACATGTACATTGATGTAGGTGGCGGCAGTACCGAACTTACTTTTTTTGCAGACGGTAAATTAGTATTCAAACAGTCGTTCAACATAGGCACCATCCGTTTATTAAAAGATATGGTAGACGATGCCAAATGGAACGAGATGAAGGATACCATTAGAAGCAAAACCAAAGGCTATAAAAAAATAGTGGCCATCGGTACCGGCGGTAATATTAATAAAGTGTTCTCATTAAGTAAGAAAAAAGATGGCAAGCCCTTAAGCCTTCAGCTCTTAAAAGATTATTATAAAGAGATCTCTAATTTTTCTGTTGAGGACCGTATCAATATTTACAAACTGCGCCAGGACAGGGCCGATGTAATTGTGCCTGCCCTGCAGGTGTACATCAACGTAATGCGCTGGTCTGATACCGATGAAATTTATGTGCCTAAAATTGGATTGGCCGATGGATTAGTACAGCACCTGTATTATGAGTTACTGGCCAAGAATGCCATCACCGCCTGATAACAGTTAAAACCGTGCCTTGGTGCCTTGGTGTGCAAAAAAACTCGCGCAAAGGCACAAAAGCACGGTTTTAGTTTTCCCAACTCCGCACTCTCCTGCATACACGGTTTTTCACCGATGGCAAGTCCTTATTCACCCATATTCTTTTACAGGTATATTGGGGAAGGATAGTTTTGATTCAAACTCCCCCCATGAAAACGCTTTTATTGATTGCTGTTTTATTGATGGCAGGCATTTTCACTGAAAAGAGTATCGCCAATCCGGTGGCTGTCAATGATACATCTGCAAAGATCAATCATGTGCAGGATGGTAATATCAATGAATGGAGGATTGAAAAATTTGAAACGGATAAAGACACACATATTCTTTACTGCATAGACCACGACATGAACAACCTGTACCTGGCCATGAAGATAAACGACCAGCGTACGCAGCTAAAATTGATGACACATGGCATGAACTTATACATTGATAAAAAAGGGAGAAAAAGAGAAGGCACGGGTATTGAGTTCCCTGTTAAGAATGAAGGTAGTGGGTTTGAAGGAAGAGAAGGAAAACAACCTGATCCAAAAGAAATAAGGGAGCGGTTGGCGGCTACTATGATATTGCTGAGATCATTCGGGTTTGAAGACCAGGATGATAAAACACAATTGATAGCTTCAGAAACCGGAGTGAATATTGCGTTCGACTGGGATACAGCAAATAACATGTACATCGAATACCAGGTGCCGCTTAAATTTATAGGACCACAGGCTGCCTTAAATGGTAAAACCCTGGGAATAGGCTGGAAAATCAATGGTATTAGCGCACCACCATCCGGTGCTTCTACCGGAGCATCCTCTTTTGGGCAGGCCGGTAATGGCTTTGGCGGAGGTGGGGGAAGAGGAGGTGGTGGCCGTGTTGCAGGTTCTGGCAGCAGTGTTGCCAAAGTAACCTTCGGACCAAACTTATCAGACAGCCGGTTTCAGGAACAAAGTATCTGGACCAAATACATAATTAGTTTTTAAATTCAATTATCAAACCATTTTACTTGCGTAATAAGAATAACAAGAAGATCGTCACATTCATCGCCCATACTGCGGCATGGATCTGTTTTTTCACACTACCCTACCTGGTTTTTTTTCCGAGGCTGCGTGATTTCAGCATGAGTAATCATCAACTGGCTTCTATTATCTGCAATAATATATTCCTGGTTATTTTTTATTATCTCAACACCATTGTACTGATACCAAAATTCCTTGCCAAAGAAAAATGGTTATGGTATGTGCTGTCTATCGTAGCATGCCTGCTCATCTTTTTATATACACCCAAAGAGATTGCTACACTGATTGCAGAGCCGGAAGGATTTAACCCGCAGAACAGGGAATTCATCCGCAACCCTGCCTATACAGGTAAAAAACATTTTCACGGAATGATGATGAGGGGTAACCGGCCCGGGGCAGATCCCTATAGCACCGTATTATTCCTGCTGGTATTCACCATGGGCACCAGCATATCGGTGATACAACGCTGGTTGCGCACCGAGCAAACAAGAAAAGAAATGGAAAACGAGAAGCTGAATACAGAATTATCATTTCTGAAATCGCAGGTTAACCCACATTTCTTTTTTAATACGTTGAACAATATTTATTCGCTGGCCGTTGTGCGCAGCGAGCAAACAGCGCCTGCAGTGATGAAGCTATCCGCCATTATGCGGTACATCCTTACTGAAACGCAGCACGATTTAGTTCCACTTTCAAACGAAGTGGAATTCATCCACAACTTTATAGATCTGCAGAAAGTAAGACTGACTGATAAAGTGTCACTGAATTTTACTACGGAAGGCAGTATAAGCGACCTGCTGATTGCTCCGCTGCTTTTTATTCCTTTTGTTGAGAATGCATTCAAATACGGTGTAAGCACCAAAGAAGCATCGAACATTAATATAGAAATAAAAACGGTTGCCAATACAGTTGTATTTACTGCCACAAATTATATTGTGCCGTCAGAGAACAACCTGATGGAAAACACAGGTATTGGGATCAACAACGTAAAACGCCGCCTGGAACTGATGTATCCAGGCAAACACCAACTGAGTACCGCACAGAAAGACAATTATTATACTGTTCACCTGGAAATTGAAACCTGATGATCCGCTGTATTGCAATAGACGACGAACCACTTGCCCTGCAATTAATTAAAGAATATTGCGGCAAGATCTCTTTTCTGAAACTGGAGAAAACATTCACCAATACAGATGAGGCCAAAGCTTATCTGCAGGATAATAAAGTAGACCTGCTTTTCCTCGATATACAGATGCCCGATATCAACGGTATGCAGTTTTATAAAAGCCTGGTTGAAAAGCCACCGGTGATCTTTACTACAGCCTATAAAGATTTTGCCGCAGAAGGTTTTAATGTAGACGCTGTTGACTACCTGCTGAAACCTTTTGAATACGACCGTTTTTTGAAAGGCTGTTACAAAGCCAAAGAATACCTTGAGTTTTTAAGCTCGCAGGAGTTGCAGCTCAATTCCATCTTTGTAAAAGTGAATTACGAGATTATGAAGATCAACCTCAAAGACATTGAGTTGATTGAGGCGCTGGACGATTATATCAAAATATACATCAAACCCAATCCTGTACTCACTTTAATGACACTTAAAAGCATACAGGAAAAATTACCGGTCCGCGATTTTGTGCGGGTACACCGTTCTTTTATTGTGCCATTGAGCCGCATCGAAAAATTCAGCAAAACCAAACTGTGGATCGCCGGAAAAGAAATTCCGATAGGCAGCAGTTACAGTGGTGTGTACGATCAGTTACTGGCTGTTTCAAAAACAAAGTAATTTCCCCGATTGCAGCGGGCTACTCACCTATCTGTTCCATTCAACATCAGCACAGTAGATAATTTTACACGGATCATTTTTCATAAATGTTTCATGCAAGGTTTTGAAAAAAGGTATTATCTGCTGTTCTCAGCATGGGTAATACCTTTTTACCCCCCGGCCCCCTGAAGGGGGAGTTGGAATGAGCCCCGGCGGGGCTCTGTTTTTTACTGATAACAAAGCTCACTAAAACTATACTACACATCTAACTCCCCCTTCAGGGGGCCGGGGGGATAGGTAAATTTATTCCCCTATTTACTATGTTACGAACTACCTTCGCAAAAACATTTTCCGAATGGAATTTCTCAAACAACTGGGTATAGCTGATAAGAATCATGGTGTGTCAACCGGTATAGAATGGATCAACAGTAATGGCGCTGTCATTGACTCCTTCTCTCCTGTTGATGGTAAAAAAATCGGCTCGGTAGCAACCGCCGATAAGCAATCGTACGAATCTGCGATAGCCAAAGCGCAGGAAGCATTTAAAACATGGCGCATGTGGCCCGCACCCAAACGCGGAGAAATTGTACGCCAGGTAGGCGATGCCCTACGCGCCAATAAAGAACCATTAGGCAAATTAGTTAGTTACGAAATGGGCAAGAGCCTGCAGGAAGGCTACGGTGAAGTACAGGAGATGATTGATATCTGCGATTTTGCAGTGGGCCTCTCCCGCCAGTTATATGGGTTAACCATGCACAGCGAAAGACCTGCACACCGCATGTACGAACAATGGCACCCATTGGGTATTGTGGGCATTATTTCTGCATTTAATTTTCCGGTGGCGGTATGGAGCTGGAACAGTGCATTGGCATGGGTTTGCGGAAATGTTACCATCTGGAAGCCGAGCGAAAAAACACCTTTATGCGGTATTGCCGTACAAAAAATAGTTGCTGAAGTATTTGCCAAAAATAATGTACCCGAAGGCGTGAACGGACTGGTACAGGGCGGCAGAGAAGTGGGCGAATGGTTGAGTAACGATACCAGAATTCCACTGGTATCTGCCACAGGCTCTACCCGCATGGGTAAAGCTTTGAGCGCAGCCGTTGCGGCGCGTTTGGGTAAAAGCATCCTGGAACTGGGTGGTAATAATGCCATCATTGTTTCTAAAGAGGCCGACCTGGATATGGCATTGATCGGTGCTGTGTTTGGGGCCGTGGGTACAGCCGGGCAACGTTGCACCACTACCCGCAGACTCATCATTCATGAAAGTGTGTACGATGCGTTTAAAGAGAAATTAGTAAAAGCCTACAGCCAGTTACGCATTGGCGACCCGTTGGATACGCACAACCATGTAGGGCCATTGATTGATGCCGATGCGGTAAAGATGTACCTCCACGCTATTGAGCAATGCAAACAACAGGGCGGGAATTTTATTGTTGAAGACGGTGTATTAAATGGCAAGGGATATGAAAGCGGCTGTTATGTAAAACCATGCATAGCCGAAGTAAAAAACGAGATGGCCATTGTGCAGCACGAAACCTTTGCACCCATTTTATATTTGATAAAATACAAAACACTGGAAGAAGCCATTGCATTACAGAACGATGTACCACAGGGACTCTCTTCGGCAATTATGACCGTTAACATGCGCGAAGCAGAATTATTTCTTTCGCATGCCGGCAGCGATTGCGGTATAGCCAATGTTAACATAGGTACCAGCGGTGCCGAAATTGGCGGCGCTTTTGGCGGGGAAAAAGAAACAGGTGGTGGCCGAGAAAGTGGCAGCGATGCATGGAAAGCTTATATGCGCAGGCAAACCAATACCATTAACTGGAGCGACAAACTGCCTTTGGCACAAGGCATTGTGTTTGATTTATAGTGGATTGCAATATCTTATTTTGAAAAGCTTTAACCGTTGGTTAAGGCTTTTTTGATAGCACCTTTCCTGATTGAAAACCATAACTACTCAGTAAGAATAATGTATTTTTAAGTACCGGATTGTATGCTTCATCTATCTAATATCGAATACCATGACTAAGCGATTAGCATTTTAAATATCACTCTGTTCCTCATTGACCTGTTTCTCTCAAAATTTTATTGACAAGGGCAGAAAAAGAATAGTATCCGGTTTGAATAAACACATTTTAAAAAGTCAGATGCAAGCAACGCTTCAGGAAACCGATTCAACAGTACGAATGCTTGTGCGTGACCCTAAATTTAAGCCTGCTGAATTCACTTTTTATTTCAACCAGGAAGACAAATGTATTTCGGAGGTAAGTGAAGCCTGTGATTCATGCATTACTGGCTATTTTGCTAAGGCAGTTAAAGACAAATCATACAACTGGGTAAAAATAAATCCGGAGACCTTTTTATCGAAATACTCAAAACATTTACTCGCTGAAGTTCTAAGTAACAATGGGTCTGCTTTTTTAAGAGTTAGAAAGATTAACTGGACAAAAGAGCAATATGCTCAATATTTGAGTACATCAAAAAAATAGCCGGGGATAATGACGAATCTCATTCCAAAATGAGATCATCCCGGCTCTATCGCAATGTATATCCCCATCTTTTGCAGCTTTGGGTAGTGGCATTTTCGATCCCCCCCTTCCTTCTGCCGTTTCAGGCTTTGTTGTTATGAATTATTTTACAAAACGATCCAAACTGACATAGGGTTGACAGTAGAACAATTTAATTTTGATAAAAAAGCAGAATGATCCTGGAAAATATAAAACCATTTGAGGGCCAGCATTGCGAAACTACAGCAACTGGAACTTTATTACGTCAACTTAGCATCGAACTTTCGGAGCCCATGTTATTTGGCTTAGGCGAAGGGCTTGGGTTTATTTTCTGGAATATGAAAACAATGGATTTCCCTTTTATCGGCGGCAGGGTAAAGCCAGATGAATTAACCAAAAATATTGCAAAAAATCTATCCCTCGAATTGACTGTTAAAGAAACCGCCTCGCAGCAAAAAGCATGGAACAATGTTAAGGAGCTGATAGACAACGGGCAGGTTGTAGGTTTAAAATTAGACTGCTTTCATCTTGACTATTTTTCGAAACCTTTCCATTTTGCAGGACACTATGCTGCACTTTACGGCTACGATAAAAATGATGCTTTCTTAGTGGACACCAAACCACAGGGCGGCAAAGTAAAAACTTCTTTGAAAAGTTTGGCATTGGCCAGAGCTGAAAAAGGGCCAATGTCATCAAAAAATCTGTATTACACGATTCAAAAAACAGGCAGGAAATTTGATTTGAAAAAAGCAATTGTTACAGCAATCAGAAATAATGCAACTGACTATTTGAATCCACCTATTTCAAATATTGGTTACAAAGGAATTTTAAAAGCAAGTTCCGAAATAATCAAATGGTTCAAGACAAGTAAAAGTATAGAAACTGATTTCAAAACAACGGCCATGCTTATGGAAAAAGCCGGAACAGGCAGGGCTTTGTTCAGAAACTTATACAGGGATTTTTTAAAAGAAAGTTATGATTTGCTTAAATTGGACAAGATAAAAGCCTGTAGCGAAGACTTTGTGGAAATTGCAAAACTCTGGACTTCTGTTTCAGGCTTATTTGAAAAAGTAAGCCAAACAAAAGACTTTAAGTATATTCAGTTGGCATCAGCTATTTTAAAAACAATATCAGAAAAAGAAAAAACTGCGATGGAGATTTTAGCGGCGATTTAGTAGTACATAACCCGCCATTCTAAATGTGATGCTTTCAGATACTGAAAGCATCACATTTAGAATGGCGGGAAACTTTGGTAAAACCTATAATCATCACCAGAAAATTCATGAACAACCGCTTTCAAACAAACACCGCAGAATGGAACAGGTTCGTGCACCTGTTTAAACGGCAGGAAATACCCGCAAAGACAGTCCTGTTGCGGGAAGGTCAGGTTTCTAAAAAAGCATTTTATATTGAACAGGGCTGCATCAGGTTATTCTTTAACAACAATGGCAAAGACATCACCTTCCAGTTCTTTTTTGAAAGCGAAGGTGTTTCTTCTGCTGAAAGCTTCAGAACAAACCAGCCAAGCCTGTTCACTATTGAAAGTATTGAGCCCTGCATTATTCATTCCATCTCCAAAAAAGATTTTCAAACTATTCTTAATAGCTCTCCTGCCATTAAACAACAGGTAGAAGAACAAATCTTTCAACGGATGTTTTTTTATCAAAAACTGTTCCTGTCGCACATTAAAGACAACCCACAAAAAAGGTATGAGGAGCTGCTAAAACATTACCCAAAAATTCTGCAGCGGGTGCCGCAACATTATATCGCTTCTTACCTTGGCATTACGCCTGTTTCATTAAGCCGTATCCGTAACAGGCGGTGATCATTTCTTAACAATTGTTATCGTTTGCCCATTGTAATCTTTCCAGTTTTGTGTTGTAAAAATTAAAACAGCACAGCTATGAAAGTAGTCATCGTTTTTAACCATCCGTATGATGGCAGTTATTGCAATGCCGTTTTACAGGCAGTAGCGGCAGGACTTGCCAAAGGCGGTCATGAAATTGACCTGATCCATCTTGACAAAGACAATTTTGACCCTGTAATGCGTGCCAAAGATCTTGAGGCATTTGCCAAAGCAAAATTTGAAAAGAGAAATACCCTGCAGGCGCTGGACCCTATGGTGCTTAATTACAAACTGCGGCTTGAAAATGCGAATCATTTAATTTTCATTTTCCCGATCTGGTGGGAGCTGATGCCTGCATTAACAAAGGGTTTTATCGACAAAGTTGTATTTCCGGGTGTTACCTACGATTATAAAAAGGAAATAAAGATGGTTTGCAGGCTGAAAAACCTGAAAGGGCTCACCGTTATCACCACTATGAATTCACCATCTATTGTTTACCGGATCGTATTTGGCAACGCTATTAAAAAAGCTATCCTCACCGGCACTTTCTGGAAAATTGGTGTTAAGAACAGGAAATGGATCAGCCTGAATATGGTGAAGTTTGTTTCAGAACAAAAAAGAAAAAAATGGCTGCTAAACCTGGAGCATAGGTTCTCAAAACTCAAATAAAAAACAAGTTGTACTTTTGGGACATGGATCGGCTATCTGCGTATATAAAGGATATCAGCAAACTGTGCTCTGCGTATGGCGTAAAGCACCTATATGCATTTGGTTCCATTCTCACAGATCAGTATAACACCAGGAGCGATATTGATTTTATTGTAGACTTTCTTCCAATAGATTCTAAAGATTATGCTGATAACTATTATGATCTGAAGTTTTCACTCGAACACATCTTAAACCGCAAAGTTGATCTGCTTGAAGAAAAAGCCATAAAGAACCCCTATTTTCTTGAAGCAATTAAGGAAAAAAACAAATTGTTTGAAACCCTGAATAACATCTTGGCATAAATAAAGATTAATGTGTTATGCTATGAAACACATAGTTACATAGGTCAGGAAACAGGGCATATAATTCAAAAAATATACTTTTCTTTTGTTTTCCTATGTAGCTATGTGTTTAAAAAGTGATTTGAAGTAAGGATAATCAGATTATTAAATACTATTAAAAGTATAGCACGTCTGTACATTTAGATTTTAATAGCACAACATATTAAGGTTACAATTAACAACTTCTCTCTCCTGCATAAAATACCCACATCTTTCGTAACTTTAGCCAGTGGCTATTTCCATAACATAACGGCGCCTCTCTCCTGCTGTTTCCTGCTTTTTGCCGTTATGCATCATTTTAAAAATGCCCCTGATGAAAAGCAAAACTGTTCAAACTGAAATTGATGCCAGCTTCCTGTATCAGCAACTTGCCGAGCATGAGGAAGACCCAACCATTGCCAATGTTTTCAGACAAATGAGCGGGATTGAAAAAAGCCATGCAGAAGCTTTTGCCAAAAAAGAAAATATCAGTTTTGACAACTTAATGCAGCCATCATGGAGAGCGAAAACATTAAACACCATCGGCAAAATATTCGGGTACGATTATGTACTGGGGGCGTTAATGGATACGGAAAAAAGTATTTCATCTGCTGTAATAAACACCAAACAAAAGAACAAACAGGAAATAACAGGCACAGAAACAACCCATGTAAAAATTCTCCGCTCCATACTTGAAAAAGAAGAGAAAGTAACAGGCACACAACTGTCTAAATTTGAAAGCAGGCACCGTTCTGTTGGCGGCAATGCCATTAGGGCGGCGGTATTGGGCGGCAATGATGGCTTAGTTTCTAATTTCAGTTTGATCATGGGTATAGCCGGTGCAACATCCGGGCAGGAAGGGGTTTTACTGGCGGGACTGGCGGGCTTATTGGCCGGCGCCTTATCAATGGCTTTGGGCGAATGGATCTCGGTAAAAAGCTCGCAGGAATTATACGAAAACCAGATGCAGATAGAATTGGAAGAGTTAGAAACCAATCCCGAAGGCGAAATGAAAGAACTGGCATTGATCTATATTGCCAAAGGCATTCCGGAAAAACAGGCTTATGAAATGGCTGCTGAGATAATGAACAATACAACACACGCACACGAAATATTAGTAAAAGAAGAACTGGGCATTAATGCAGAAGAATTAAAAGGGTCTGCCATTGAGGCTGCTGTATATTCTTTTATCCTGTTTGCTATTGGCGCTGTAATACCTGTGATACCTTTTATGTTTACAAACGGTATGCAGGCCATTGTTATCAGTGTTTCGTTAAGTGCTGTTGGTTTGTTTTTAATCGGATCAGCCATTACTTTATTTACCGGCAGAAATGTATGGTTTTCCGGCTTCAGGCAGGTACTGTTTGGTTTAGCCGCCGCGGCTGTAACTTTTGGAATCGGCAAATTAATAGGTGTTTCAGTTGGGGGATAAATAAACATCATTTTAAAATTTTATCAAGCCTTATTTACAGATTATAACACTGCTTACCAAAACCAATAAAGTCTACAAAAAATCAGGGCAAATTTTATAACTTTAAGCGTACTATTTCTCCACTTTTAAAGTTTTCTGTATGAAAACCCCCAAACTTCTTTTCTGCATGGTTGTTTTATTATGCCAAACCGGATTTTCACAAGAAGCAACTACCGCTAAGCAAGCCTTTCCTTTATGTAATTCTTTTGACCTCCTGGTTCAATCTGCCGCCTCTGATTTTTCAAATTTAAGGGGGGCAAAAACCGGCAATGCTGATGGCAAGGAATTTTATTCTACTATACAGATCAAGGATGCAAAATCATCCACCATCAATGGTTTTTTAGATTATTACAGTTTTCATGCAGATTTTGGCAGGTTTGCAACCAATGAAGAAGCTTCGAAATTTATGAAAGACCTGCAGGCCGAATTTGTAAAATGCAAACCCGGCTTTGAATTTGTTATTGCAAAAGACAGGCAGATTAATCAGTATCATTATTACCTGGTCAATAAACACAATGCGGGAATCAGGTATTACAATGCCTATCTTGATAAAAGAAAAGTTGACAACCTCTTTGAAGTAAGTTTTACCATGTATAAAAACGACCTGCTTCGGGAATATATTTATTTAACCAATGAGCCGGATCAATCGCAGCAACAGTGTAAGGAGGTACGCAAAGTTGTTGAAGCATCTAAAACAAAATTTGAAGGAATCAGGGGAGAATTGACCAACAACGGATACATTGAATTCTACAATAGTAATTTTTGCTTAACAGGCTTAAACAACTGTCGCATTTTTCCCGTAAATGTATTTCACAAACAACCCACTTTCCAGGTGCAGGTAGCCGGCAATTTATCGCAGGATAATGCCACAAGAACAATTGAGAGCGTAAGCGCCCTGATTGCTGCATCATTAGGAAAAGACTATGCAGCAGGCAGTTTTAAAAATGGTTCACGTGTGGCATTCTGTTTAAAAGATGATGTAGGAAAAGAAGGGAAAGAGCTGATCGTAATTGAGAAAAAAGAATCTGCAGCATCATTCACAAAAACAATATCTGTTACTTTGGAGTTTTATTCAATCAATCCTTAGATAAAAACAGCAGGGATAATCAACAACCATACATAATTGACAGAATAATGAAATGGAATTCGGTTCTTTATGATCAAAAACATGATTTTGTATCTAAGTACGGAGCAGATGTAATTGAATTACTTGATCCGCAGAATGGCGAAAATATTTTAGATCTTGGCTGTGGAACCGGCGACCTGGCAGAACTGATCAGAGCAAGAGGCGCCAATATCACCGGCCTCGACAGCTCGCCTGAAATGATTGAAACTGCAAAAGCTAAATACCCTTTTATCGCATTCGATTTAAAATCTGCTGATAATTTTAGTTACGATGAAAAATTTGATGCGGTATTTTCTAATGCAACGCTGCATTGGATATTGGAAAAAGAACAGGCAATTTTCTGTATTTATGAATGCCTGAAACCAAACGGGAGATTTGTTGCAGAATTTGGAGGCAAAGGCAATGTTGCTAATATTGTTACAGCCTTGCAGGATGCTTTACGAAAGAAAGGACTTCCTGATATTGCCAATAAAACCATCTGGTATTTTCCTTCATTGTCAGAGTATACTTCCTTACTCGAACAAAAAGGATTCAGGGTAACATTTGCAGCACATTTTGACAGGGAAACATTATTGAAGGATACCAACGGCGTTAAAAACTGGATCCAGATGTTTGGACGCTCCTACCTGGATGGCCTGGACAGTAAGCTGGTTGACGATATTTTAACAACAGTGGAAGAACAGGTAAAGCCAACCAATTACAAAAATGGCAATTGGTATGCTGATTATAAAAGGCTTAGAGTTGTTGCCATAAAAGAAAGATAGCTACCCACGGTAAAATATTTTCTTGTTTATTTTCACCAAATCTGAGGTTATGAAATATTGGGTCATCTTCCCGGCTGTATGCATCGGATTTTTATCCTGTAAACAACCCGATAACAATCTGGCGCTTCAAAACCGGATAGCCACTTTAGAGGCAAACCTTTCAAATACCTATAAACCGGGTTTGGGCGAGTTTATGAGTTCTATCCAGGTTCATCATTCCAAACTCTGGTTTGCAGGCATTAATCAAAACTGGAAATTGGCCGATTTTGAAATACATGAGATCATGGAGGCATTGAGCAACATTAAAAGATACCAGACTGAAAGAAAAGAATCACAAAAAATTGATATGCTTAACCCGGCTTTAGACAGCGTTAATACTGCCATTCAGCAAAAGAATTATTCAGCATTCAAAAGCAGTTATATTAATCTAACCAACACCTGCAACAACTGCCATCATGCCGTTGATTTCGAATTTAATATTGTAAAAATACCAGAAACACCCCCGTTTAATAACCAAAGTTTTAAAACTGATGGTGCTCAATAAGAGAACCTGTCTGTCGGCAGACAGGAGACAGACGAAAAAGAGCGCCTCTGAAATTCGGGAACACGCTCTTTTTCTTCTTCTCTTCGTTCATCTTTTATTGAAACCTGTAGGTAACTATGTGTTCAATAACTCAAAACGTTATTATTTACTTACGTAGATACTGATCATCCCCCCGCAGCCAGTCTTCCCGCATCGGTGCAAAGAAACAGATGTACACGGTATCTTCCAATACAGTAATGGAATGTGGAATGTTTGATGGAATAACAAGCACTTCGCCGGCATTAACCACCACTTCACGGTTATCAAAAACATATTTCATCCTGCCGGAAACAACCCATGAATATTCTTCACTCTCATGCGAATGGCGGGCCGCATAGGCCCCTTCTTTAGCAGTAAACCTTGAAAGTGTAGCTTTTTCTCCATACACTGCCTGGCGTACCAGCTTATCATTTAATTTCTCTTCTTTAAAAGTTTGCCAGGCAATTTTCTTAATCTCAGCCGGCTTTATAATAATGGCCGGTTCTTCTTCTTTGTAGAGTCCGGAACCTACTATGTAAATTTCACCGTTATGAACCACTTTGCGTACATAAGTTTGTTTAAGCGCAGGGGTATTATCGCCGGGCTTGTACCAGTAGCAATCCAGCCAGGCACTGCCTTTTGCCATAACAGCCTCTATCTGATCTTTGATCACCAGTTTCCCTTTCAGGTCTTTCAGATCTATCAGGTTCATTCCCTCAAAGCTGGGCTGTGCAGGGTTCACCAACTCAGTACCCTGTTGATTCTGAACAAATACATAAGTGTTCATAAAAATAAACGGACCTGTTTTATCGCGCAGTTGCGGAAAAGCGTCTTTGCCGTGATTAGCTACAAGATCGGCCGCACGATTTACAACATCTTCAATAAAGGCTTTGTCCATCTGCATCTTGTAAATTCCGCAGCCAACAATATAATCCTTGCCGGAAGGGAATGTTACTTTTTTCACGAAAGTGGATTTCCATGTGGGAAAGATATCTCCCGGTTCAGGGTACATATAGTGAATCCATCCTTCACCGCCGGGTAAAGCAGCCGCGCCAAGAAACATTTTACCGATGGGTCTTCCAAGCACATCTTCCAAATTGCTCACATTTACTCCTTCGCTCGCGGGGTCTGCAGCGTGGAAGGTTCTTATACCATCCATTGTCCAAACAAAAAAGTATGTATCATCATGAAACCATTTGGTGCCTTTCTGCCTGAATTCAGGAAATGCATTTTCACCTTTTTGTTCAAATACTGCTGCAGCATCGCGCACAAGTGACATTAACTCAGGAGCAGCCATTTTCTTAATCGCAGAAACTGCTTTAGGAGCATCGGCCAGGTAAACACCACAGCCAACCAGCACCCATCTGTCTCCTATCTGTGCTTTACTTACGTAAGTAGACTTCAGTGTAGAAATACTTTCTCCGGGTTTGGGCCACATATAATCTACCCAGCCGGAACCACTACGCTGTACTACTTTAAACATTTCACGGATCAGGTACTTGCCATGTGTATCTTTCAGGTCCATAATATTTCGTCCTTCAAGATTTCTGAAACCCGGGTTAACAAGATCAATACCATTTGTATCAACAACAAATATGTACGCATCTTTCGCAATAAAAGAACCTTTGGGATCATGGAAAAGTTTAAAAGCAGCCGTATCATTCTGCTGAATTTGTCCCACTGCTTCTCTTACCGCATCAACCACAAATTCTCTTTCCATACGGTCGTTATACATACCGCTGCCAACAATATAACTTTTGCCCGATGGTGTTTCCACCAGTCTTACATAACTGCTCTTCCAACGTGGAAGTAATCCGCCGGGAACGGGCCATTGATAATGGTACCATCCTGCAGGTTTATACATAACCGATGTAGCCGCATCAAGCAGTCCTTTAATGATAGGCTTTCCGTTAATGTCTTTCAGATTGATTTGATTATCCCCTTCCAAATCAGGATCAGGGTGCACGAGCATATTGCCTTTTGGATCGAGAATGAAAATGTATGTATCGCCATGCCGCCACCGGCTGTCAGCAACACGAAAATCTTTAAAAGCTTTTTCGCCCTTAACACGAAGCAGCTCTGCCGCATCTTTTACCAATGCAATAAGCTGGCGGGTTGTGTCGTATTGGTAGAACTGATCACCGTTGGTGTCGTTCACTACCTGGGATTGCGTCTTATTCGCTCCAATGAATGAAAGCGCAGCAATCATTAAAAAGATATATTTTTTCATAACCAATAATTTTTCTCAGGTAAAAATTGTTTCCGGAAAGGCAGTTTCTGTTTGGAAAACTAAGAACGAGATCTTTTTTAAACAATGACGGCCATCTTGGTTTATTGTGATATTAATCAGCTTTCCCTATTTAGCCATGCATCCAAACAGATTGAAAAAGAACAAGTTCAGAAATCAGCAGCTTTATTCTTATACGATAACACCTTCTCACCAACTGCGCCTTAGCGCCTTTGCGCGAGCATATTTTTCCGCGCAAAGGCGCTAAGGCGCAATTTGACGCCAATGGTATTTTGTGGGAAATATGCTGAAATCTTACCTTCAACATAAGATAAAGCCAGATTGGTTTGGTCTAAACCGATGTAAAGACTTATAAACCATTAGTGCCTTTGCAGAAATTATTATTTACTATGATCAACATAACTACTTTAGAAAAAGCAACTGACTTATATAAACCAAGGCGCATCAGGAAGTATGTACTGGTCTGGTGTTCATCCGGCAACGCAACAATGGTTGTGGATGAAAATGTATTTGAATTAAAAGCCAATACCGCTATCACCATAACATCCGGACAAATTCATTACATCAAAAAAACAAAAGCTGCCAAAGGTTTTGTGCTTGAATTTACTTACGATTTTTTTTGCAAGGATGATAAAGACATTGAGCTGATCTTTCATAACAGCTTGTTTTGTCATTTTGCCATGAACGAGGTAATTCCGCTCGGCAAAAGCAAACTGGCTGGGATGGAATTGACACAGATTGAAAAAGAGCTGAAACAAAAACCCTATCAATACCTGATCTCTACGCACAGCATGATCAAACTGATACTGGTTGAGTTAAACCGTTCTAAAATAAAACAGGGCGGTGAGATCTATAAACCTGATGCCCTGTTCCTGAAATTTTTGGAAGCATTAAGAGCCCATTTCAAAGAAAACCCCACTGCCAGGCAATTGGCTGTGTATTTGGGCACCACAGAATCCAAACTGAACGAGCTATCAAAACTGCATACAGGCAGTACCGCGCAACATGTGATACACGGACTGGTAGCATCTGAAGCCAAACGCCTGTTTATGTATGAAAAATTATCGGTTAAAGAAGTGGCCTATGAACTGGGGTTTAATGACCCTTTTTATTTTTCCAATTTCTTTAAAAAGCAGACAAAGCAATCTCCAAAAATGTATAAGGAGAAATACGCTGTTTAAAAATTACATGCTTTTCTCTAAATCGTCTATTCTTTAGGGTAGTTGCACAAGCCATCTTTGTGCCTGATTAATTATTGTTGAACATCAAACAAAAATCAATGAAAAAACATCAGGACATCGCAACCTTATTGGTAAGACTGGCACTGGCCTCCGGCTTTTTGTCGGCTGCATCCGGCCGCATCAGCTTTATAAACGGCAACCCCGACTGCTGGCAAAATTTTCTCGTTTATGCAGGCAAGGTAAATTCGTTTGCACCTGCAAGCCTTGTTCCGGCGCTTGCACTTGTTAGCACCACACTCGAAATAGTTTTTGGCATTTTACTATTGCTTGGCTATAAAACAAAATGGGTAGCTACAGGAGCTTCAGTTCTCACACTGTTATTTGCCCTGGCTATGGCTTATTCATTTGGCATTAAAGAACCGTTCGATTATTCGGTATTTGCTTTTAGCAGCGCCGCATTTCTTTTGGCAGCCATGCCGCAGTACCGCTGGAGTATTGATGAATTATTAATTAAAAACAAATAAAATAAAACAGGATGAAAGAAAGAATGAACATTAACAAAGCAGAACCCGGTATTTACAAGGCAATGGAAGCATCAGACGCCCAGGTTAACTCTTTTGAGCTGGATGCACATTTAAAAGAACTGATCAGGATCAGGGTATCGCAGATCAATGGTTGTGGCTATTGCATCAATGCACACACAAAAGATGCGTTGAAACTGGGCGAAACAACGCAACGTCTTTTTGTGATAAGCGCCTGGTGGGAAACCCCGTTTTTTACAGAAGAAGAAAAAGCCATTCTGAAACTGGCAGAACAAGTAACAACTATTTCAAATGGCGGTATATCAGACGAAGTATTTACCCATGCAAGAAATATTTTGGGCGAAAAGAAACTGGCACAGGCAATTTTTACCATTATAACCATTAATAGCTGGAACCGGATAGCTATATCCATGCATATGGTAGCGGAAAAAGATTAGAACCAAATGTGTAGTGCTGTTAAACACATAGGTACATCTGGTGCTATGTTAAGCTTAGTTTGCCGCTAATTTGTGAGTAGTCAATAGTGAGTAAATCCCCATAATCGATTAACTTACTCACTACTCACCACCGACAACTCACGATTAACTTAACACTATATTTCAATAGCAACCCACGTTAACAATACCCTGTTATTAAATTTAAACAAATGAACCAGAAAAAAATTTGCGGAGGTTGCGGCACGCAATTCTCATCAGACACAGACCTGCCGGAGTTTTGCCCGATATGCAATGATGACCGGCAGTTTATTCCTGAAGGTGGGCAAACATGGACTAATCTTACTGAGATGACCAACAACTACAGTGTTATTGCCAAAAAAGTAACCGATAATTTATATGATTTAAAAATAGCCCCTACGTTTGCCATCGGGCAAAGGGCTTTATTAGTTCTGGCGCCAGGTGGAAATATTTTATGGGACTGTATTGCCTTGTTGAATGAACCAACAATTGAGTTTATCAAATCGAAAGGCGGCCTGAAGGCGATTGCATTTTCTCATCCGCACTATTACTCTACCATGAATGATTGGGCGGAGGTTTTTGATTGCCCGGTTTATATCCATCAAAGCGATGAACAATGGATCGTGCATAAAGGCAGCCATATTAAACTATGGTTGGGAACAGAAAAAGAATTATGGAACGGGATCCGGCTCATCAACATTGGCGGTCATTTTCCGGGAAGCAGCATTTTGCATGTTCCATTTCTTTCGCCAAAAGGAACTGTTCTTTGCGGGGATACTTTTGCCATTTCGCCCAGTAAAAAACATATGGCGGTTATGTACAGTTATCCTAACAGGATACCATTGCCGATACAGGAAGTACAACGCATTAAAAAACAAATTCATGCATTAACGTTTGACACAATGCATGGATTTTATGATGTGCAGAATATCTATTCAAATGCAAAGGAAATTTTAGAGTACTCCCTGGAAAAATATGTGTAATCAGCTAAATTGATGTACAATGATCAGACTTGAGCACTTTGATAAGGAGAATTATGCAGCCCTGATCTCATGGGTTAACAGCGAAGAGGAACTGATGCAATTTGCCGGCCCACAATTTAAGTTTCCACTAACACCGGAGCAACTGGATATTTCATTAAGCGACGGGAACAGGTTTGCATTCAGAATAGTGGCCAATGAAACTGATGTATCAATCGGCCATGCTGAAATATATGCATCAGCGGATTCTGTTAGAATTGGGAGGATACTTATTGGCAACAAAGAACAAAGAGGAAAAGGATTAGGTGTGCAAATTGTACAGTCACTTTTAGACTTTGCATTTTCATGGCTTGAAAAACCAAAAGCAGAACTCTATGTTTTTGATTGGAATACAAGTGCCATAAGATGTTACGGGAAAGTTGGATTTACCATCAATCCTGATAAAAAGCTTGAACGAAAAGTAAAGGAGGAGGTCTGGATTGCATTAAACATGACAATAGACAGGGAAAAATGGATCGACTTAAATAAAAATAAGCAGTAAGTATGATAACTACTATTTCTCAAAAAGAAAAAGCTACCCGGTTTCGTGAGCTTCACCATACCGACACCATGTTGCTTATGCCCAATATCTGGGACCCATTAGGCGCTCTGTTAATGGAAAGCCTGAACTACCCTGCCATTGCTACAGCAAGCGCAGCTATTGCATTTGCCAATGGCTACCAGGATGGTGAGCAAATCCCGTTCAATGATTTATTGGCACTGTTGAACAAGATTACAAACAGTGTTAATCTTCCGGTAACGGCTGATATTGAAAGCGGATACGCGCAAACCGACAGCCAATTAAAGGAAAACATCAAACGGCTTATTGGCATAGGGATAGTGGGCATTAATTTTGAAGACACCAATCATCAAACCCATCAATTGCAGTCTGCAGAAATACAAAGCCATAAGATCAGCCTCATCAGAGCAGTAGCAAACGAGACGGGTGTTCCGCTTTTTATAAATGCAAGATCGGATGTGTATTTATATGAAACTAATTTTGATAGTACAGAAGCAAAATTGAAAGAATTAACAAGAAGGGGGTTACTATACAAGGAAGCAGGTGCAGATGGTTTCTTCCCAATTCTGTTGAAGCAGGAAAAAGAGATCAGTACATTAATTGCCAATGTTGATTTACCAATTAATATCTTAACCATACCCGGCATTCCTGATTTAAAAACCCTGGGTGAGTTGGGTGTTGCAAGGGTTACCCTTGGCCCTTCGCTTTTAAAATTTGCCATCAAAGCGATGAGGACTTTGGCAATGCAATTAAAAGAACAGGAAGGACTATCGGCCATTACCGGAAATGAAATATCCACAGATTTTCTGAAAGGCTTAGTCAGCAAAAACAATTAAACCGCAGAAATAATAGTATTCTGTTCATTTACACCCTTCCATTTTCCGGAAGGGTGTTTTTATGTTTTGCCGTACCTCCCATATCCCAATTCATAAAAGTGCCTATCTTCATCAAAACAAACTATCGCCTGTAAATACCAGCTACTATGAACCGTATTGACAGATTATTTGCAATACTCACCTTACTGCAATCGAAGAAATATGTACCCGCAGAAAAGATAGCCGACAAATTTCAACTCAGCATCCGTACGGTTTACAGGGATATCAAGGCATTGGGCGAATCCGGCATCCCTATTAGTTTTGAGCAGCATAAAGGGTATTTTATTGTACAGGGTTATTTTTTGCCCCCTGTATCTTTCAGTTCAGAAGAAGCCAATGCTTTTTTGCTGATGGAAACAATTGTGCAGGGATTTACTGATAAATCCATTCAGAAACATTACACCAATGGATTGAATAAAATAAAAACTGTGTTACGGTCATCGCAGAAAGAAAAAATGGAAAGTCTTGCCGGCAATATCAAACTGCAGATCCCGGAAAGGTTTAATTATAGTTTCGAATACCTGTCCATTTTACAGGATGCCATTTCTGCCAAAACCATTATTGAGCTTAGCTATAAGAACAGCAAAGAAGAAACCAGCAAACGAAAGGTTGAACCCATTGGTCTGATATTTTACGCATTTAGCTGGCATTTGATAGGCTGGTGCCATAATCGTAAAGACTACCGCGATTTTAAAGTATCGCGCATCCTTCAGCTAAAAAATACCGGGGCGCCTTTTACCATAAGCAACCATATTGAGGTAAACAGTTACATGAAATTATTACCTGTAAATTATTAAAAACTACACTGACATAGGGTTGTCAGTAAGGCCTGTTTTCTTTGTATCTCAAACAAAAAAACAAGCGTTTATGACAACAATGATTCAGATGCTCCTGAAAGAGCTGAAAAACGAAGCCTTCACCACAAGAAAAATGCTGGCCCTGGTTCCTGACGATAAGTACGACTGGAAACCGCATGAAAAAAGTATGTCGCTAAAACAGTTAGCCACGCATATTGCAGAATTACCCGGCTGGGTGCAGATGACCATGGACACCGATGAGCTGGATTTTGCGGGCACTCCATATAAGCCGGAAGATATCAACAACACCAAGGATTTATTGGCGTATTATGAAAAAAAATTCACTAAAGGAGAAGAGGCTTTATTAAAAGCAACCGATGAACAATTGCTACCTAACTGGACTTTACGAAACGGCAATGAGATCTACAGTGTAAGAAGCAAGGGTGAAGTAATACGCATGTCTTACTGTCAAACTGTACACCACAGGGCGCAATTGGGTGTTTACCTGCGGTTACTGAACATACCCATCCCGGGCAGCTATGGCCCGAGTGCTGATGAGCAACACATGTAATTAACCATTTTGCTGATCTACCTTATGGGCAGGTTGCGTGTTTTTGGCAACACGTTCAACCTGCCCATTTTCCGTTCATCCTTTTTACGGAAAAAAATTGTTTACCCTATTGCGTAACCATTCAGTTACATATATATTTGTAACCGAACAGTTACACTTTAATTTATGAGACGGGACGTATTCCAGGCAATTGCCGACCCAACCAGGAGAGAGATCATTAACCTGATTGCACACAAGAGCCTGCACCTGAATGCAGTGGCAGATAATTTTCAGATCAGCCGACCGGCTATATCGAGGCATATCAAGATCCTGACCGAGTGCGGATTGATCGTTATCAGGCAGCAGGGCAGAGAAAGATATTGCAAGGCGCACCTGAAAAACCTGCACCAGGTATCTAAATGGATAGACCAATACCGGATTTTCTGGGCAGGTAAATTAGACGCTCTTGAACTGCATTTAAACAGTTCTAAAAAAACAACAGTTAAACCTAAACCAAAAAATAAATAACGCTATGAGTATGCAACCTATTGTAATGGAACGGCTGTTTACTGCCTCAAACGCCAAAGTCTGGAAAGCGATAACAGACAAAGATGAAATGAAAAACTGGTATTTTGATCTGGCCGAATTCAGGGCAGAGAAAGGTTTCCGGTTCAGTTTTCTGGGCGGACCAACTCCGGAAAAACAATACCTGCACCTATGTGAAGTAACCGAAGTGATTCCTCAAAAGAAACTCACCTATAGCTGGCGATATGATGGCTATGAAGGCATCTCATTTGTGACCTTTGAATTGTTCGATCAAAATAACAATACCCTGCTTCGTTTAACACATACAGGTCTTGACTCATTTCCGAAAGAGAATCCTGATTTTGCTCCATCAAATTTTGTGGAAGGCTGGACTTCTATTATTCATACAGGACTGAAAAAGCATCTGGAACAATAGCAGTATCAAAGATAAATTAGCCGCAGATTCACAGATTATTCTTTAAAAAATCTGTGAATCTGCGGCTAATCTTTTATACTCCCCTCACAAAACGAACAAAACAAAAATTGCGCTGATGGCCATCAAGGAACATAATGACAATCATCATTGCCCCATCAAATAAAAAAGTTTTACCTTTTGTATGTTTTTCAGACTGATATGCAGCTATCTAACGCTCACCGTTTAATCAGTACATTATGAAAGATCAGCCAAAATGGGCCCGTGCCATATACACCACAGGTGTTATTGCAATGGTGACAGGAGCTTTTGATCCACTGGAAGGATCTGTTGTTATTTTAGCGGGCAGTGCATTGGTTGCCCTGTCAACCTATCTTGTTAAAGACCGGAATTGGAAAATATTCATGACGTCTTTTATTTTGATAATGCTGGGTGTTTGTGGTCTTTTTTATATTTCATCACTGGGCGGCATTGGAAGAAGTTCAACTACATCCTGGTGGTGGATCATCATCATGTTCCCTTATCCTATTGGATGGATTATTAACGTTGTAGTGTTTATCGGCAGGGCCGCTAAGAAAGCGAAGATCGAAAGCCAGGAATAGAGAAGAATGGGGAAAAGTAGTTTACTGCTGAAATAGTGTCATTAAGAGATATCATGCAATGCAAGCCTTCTACCAGTTAAGTAAAGAAGCTGCCCTGCAGCAATTACAAACCTCAGTTACAGGTCTTGACACTGATGCAATACCCGCACTCCGCAATAGATTTGGCACAAACACTTTACCCGACGCCAAACAAAAAACCAAATTATCTATTCTTCTTTCACAGTTCACCGATGTAATGATCATCATATTGGTTGTTGCTGCTGTGATATCTTTCGTTGCCGGAGAACATACAGATGCGTTTGTTATTCTTGCCATCATCATTGCCAATGCATGGATGGGATTTTCGCAGGAACATGCTGCAGAGAAATCGGTGAGGATGCTGCAGCAAATGTCTGCTCAGTACGCAATGGTAATCCGTAACAATAATCCATCAAAAATAGAGACAGCGCAATTAGTACCGGGTGATATCATCCTGTTACATGCAGGCGATATCGTTCCTGCCGATGCAAGGCTGCTCGACATTCATTCTTTAAAAACAGATGAGTCGTCTTTAACAGGCGAAAGTCATTCAGTTGAAAAGATCACAACAATCGTTGCTCACCACACCCCTGTTCCCGGCGATCAGTTGAACATGATCTTTAAAGGAACCATTGTTAGCAATGGTTCTGCCAAAGCTGTTGTAACCGCTATTGGCATGAACACAGAGATAGGAAAAATTGCAGGGATGTTGAAACAGGGACCTTATAAAACACCGCTGCAGAAAAGGCTGGCCATCTTCAGTAAACAATTAGCTATCGCTGTTATTGTTATCTGTTTAATTGTATTTGGCCTTGGCTTATGGCATGGTGAAGCGCCGTTTACGATGTTCCTTACTGCCCTGTCGCTGGCAGTAGCGGCTTTACCGGAAGCGCTTCCGGCAGTGATTACCATTGCACTTGCACAAGGTGCGCGCAGAATGGCCATGCAAAAAGCGCTGATAAGAAAATTACCCGCAGTAGAAACGCTTGGTTCTGTTACTTATATATGCACAGATAAAACAGGAACACTCACACAAAACATTATGACGGTTGAGAAGATACTGGCGGCAGAAGGACAGGAAGAATTATTAAGGCATGCGATGCTCCTAAATAATGAAGTAAGGTTTTCAGAACATGGGTTGCTGGGCGATTCTACAGAAACCGCATTAGTAAAATATGCATTGGTAAATGGTCATTCAAAAGAAGAGGCAGATAAACGGCTGCCATTACTGGCAAAGCTTCCGTTTGATTCAGACAGAATGCGGATGAGTACCTTTCATCAGCATGGAAGTAAATGGATTTTACTGGTAAAAGGCGCTCCGGCAAAAATGACCGAGAGCTTAGCTGTAAAATACAAGGACCAAATTCCTTCTTTGCTCAGCACCAACAGGGAATGGGCCTCTGAAGGATTGCGGGTGCTGTTTTTTGCGTATAAAATTTTTGACAAGTATCCTGTTGAGATCAATCACGCAATTGAAACAGGGCTCAATTTTCTTGGGATGACGGCCATGATAGATCCGCCAAGGGAAGAAGTAATAGAAGCCATCAGGCAATGCAAAACAGCAGGCATTAAAACAGTGATGATAACCGGCGACCAGTTGCTGACCGCTACTGCCATTGCAGAAAGACTGGGCATGCTGGAATCTCCGCACACAGGCGTAACAACGGGTGCCGATATAGATAAACTGTCGGCAGAACTATTCAGTAAAGAAATAGAAAACACTACGGTGTATGCAAGGGTATCGCCTGCCCAAAAATTACTGATCGTAAAAACCCTGCAAAGCAATGGAGAGATCGTTGCCATGACGGGCGATGGCGTAAATGATGCGCCATCATTAAAACAGGCAGATATTGGTGTGGCTATGGGTATCACCGGAACAGATGTATCTAAAGAGTCGGCTGATATGATTTTACTGGATGATAATTTTGCCACTATTGTAAAAGCAGTAAAAGAAGGCAGAAGAATTTATGAGAATATCCGGAAGTTTATCCTGTATGTTTTATCGTGCAATCTTGGTGAAATAGTTACTATTTTCCTGGCCCCTTTTCTTGGCATGGCTTTACCGTTATTACCCATACATATCTTATGGATCAATCTTGTAACAGATGGTTTGCCCGGACTGGCGCTTGTTGCCGAGCCTGCAGAGAAAGATGTGATGCAGCGTTCTCCGCGTGAGCCCAAAGAAAATTTATTTGCGGGTGGAATGGTTCCCAGGATATTGATATCCGGTTCTATTATGGCAGCCGCTTCTCTGCTTATTCAATGGTGGGCGGTTAACCGGGGATATACCATCAGGATGCAGCAAACTATGGTATTTACAACACTTTGTTTTGTGCAATTAGGCAATGCGCTTTCTGTACGCTCCGTATTTCATCCGCTTATTTCTGCGCAGCTTTTTTCAAACAGGGGTATGTGGGGTGCAATTATACTCACAATCATTCTTCAATCAGCTATTGTTCATATACCTTTCCTTCAACCCATCTTTAAAACAATATCCTTAGGCTTTACCGAAATGGTTATTATTTTAATGGTAACACTTACCTGCGTTTTCTGTATCGAGGTATTGAAATCAGTTTACAGGAAAATTTATTTCAAAGCATAATTTAATCACCAAAACAAAACCGTGCCTTCTCGCCCGCTAAGCTTGAGCGAGCGCGGGGTGCCTTGGTGTGCTATTTAATTCTCACACAAAGGCACGGTTAAGGCATTCATAATTGAGAACTACTCTTTGTTAAATGTAACTGTATAATCATGCAGGTCATAGCGGGCGCCAACAAGTTGCAATTCTCCCTTCTCCATTTTTTCGCGAATAATGGCTGATTGTGTTTGCAATTGTTTAAGACCATGCCGCACATTTGCTTTTACGCAATCATCCAGGCGGTTCACGGCAGTAACAGGTATGGCTTTGATCTCCGCTTCTTTGGTAAGACTGTCGATAATGGCTTTAATATGGCCCGGCGCTTCTCCTCCTTCAATAAAAGCTTTTACGGCACCGCAGTTTTCATGGCCCATTACTACAACCAGTTTTACACCTAAGTGTTCAACTGCATATTCGATACTGCCTGTTTCCAGGTCGCCAATCATATTGCCTGCAGTGCGTATCACAAACAGGTCTCCCACCCCCTGGTCAAATACCAGTTCAGGTGAAACACGACTGTCGGAGCAGCATACAATCACAGCAAAAGGTTTCTGCTCTTTGGAGGCTTCTTTCAGGCGTGGCTCATCTTCATCGGGGTGTTCCGGTTTCAGGTGCGAGAAACGGGCATTGCCTGCAACCAGTTTTTCCAGCGGTGTATGATTGGTTTCGGGCTTCGGCAAATCAGTTTTTTGATTTTGACGGCAGGATGAAAAAACAAACAGAAAAAAACACAGAGGCAGCAGGTATGCGAATGATGATTTGAACTTTGGGCGCATATAAAAAGTATAAGAGGATGACTTTATTAATATAGCTACCTCGCGAACCTTTGCGCCATGGCGTCTTCGCGGTGAAGACTGTTTTACCGCAAGGGCGCTAAGGCATGAAGTGGCACAAGGTAGAAATGTTAAAAACGCTGCATTAGAGTACCACCTTCTTCCCTTCCTGTATCACAACGGTGCTTCTTTGCAAAGCCTGTTCAAAAGTATTGGTAACATTGGCTTTACCGATAGCGAAGAGAAGCCTTGATTTTTTCAGTTCTTCCAATACCTTTTCACTATGTACTTCAGACAGGATGAGTTTGGTTCCCATATGCCTTGTCTCAAGATACACATCTTTAATACTGCTGATACCTGTTGCGTCAATAATAGGTACATAACGCATGCGGATGATTAAAACCTTGGGCCTGTCTTCAATAAATTTGATCGCATCTTTAAATTTATAGGCAGCGCCAAAGAACAGCGGGCCGGTTATTTCAAATACCTCCACGCCTTTGGGTATATTAAAATCACTGATCTTATCAACATCACTAGCACCCCCGTTATCTTCCATTTGATTGGTAAGCATATTCACCTCACTCACCTGAACCATTTTACGCATAAAGAGGAATACGGCCAGCACCATGCCTATTTCAATGGCAACCGTAAGGTCTATGATAACGGTAAGCAGGAAGGTAGTAAGCAAAACGGCACTGTCGCTGCGCGGGCCTTTCATCACAGAAACAAAGTTCTCCCACTCGCTCATATTATAGGCAACAACAACCAGTATTCCCGCCAGTGTTGCCATCGGGATCAATGCTGCCCATTTGCCCACAAATACCATGATTAGCAGCAACACCACAGCATGCACCATACCTGCCACGGGTGTGCGGCCGCCATTTTTAACATTGGTAACCGTACGGGCAATGGCACCTGTGGCCGGTATCCCGCCAAAAATAGACGAGAAGATATTGGCAACACCCTGCGCGATCAATTCCATATTTGATTTATGGCGGCCACCGATCATACCATCTGATACCACAGCCGATAATAAAGATTCAATACCACCTAATAAGGCAATGGTGAATGCAGGCTGAATCAGGTGTTTGATGGTTGCCATATCCAAATGCGGAACAACAGGCGATGGCAATGAAGAAGGGATTTTACCAAAACGGCTGCCAATTGTTTCAACCGGCAATTTCAGCCAGTACACTGCGGCAGTGGTAACAAGAATAGCGATCAGTGATCCTGGAATTTTATGTGTTATCCTTGGCCATAACAGAATAATAGCAACGGTAACAACTGCTACAACAGAAGCCTCCAATCCTACCGAACGGAAATGTTCTATATAGCTTGCCCATTTATCAATAAAATCGGCGGGTACCGCTCCCATCTGCAGCCCGAAAAAATCTTTCATCTGCGAAGAAAAAATCAGCAAAGCAATCCCACTGGTAAACCCGATGATCAACGGATGGGGTATAAATTTGATAACAGCGCCCAGCCGCGCAATACCCATAATAATAAGCATGATGCCTGCCATCAGGGTAGCAACGATCAATCCATTCACACCATATACCTGAACAATCCCATATACAATTACAATAAATGCACCTGTTGGACCACCAATCTGTACCCGGCTTCCGCCCAAAGCAGAAATGATAAAACCCGCAATAATTGCTGTGTACAACCCTTTTTCAGGAGAAACACCCGATGCAATAGCAAAGGCAATCGCCAGCGGCAATGCCACAATACCCACAATCAATCCGGCCATCAAATCTTTAGCTAATTGCTGACGGTTATAGTTCTTTAATGTGTTGAATAATTTAGGAGTAAACATGCGTAGAAAGGAATAGGATGAATTTTTTGTGAGGCAAATTTAATCAATTTGCTTATTAATCGTCTCTTAAAGTAGCGTGGCGGTAGCCGATATTAGTCATATTTTACATAGATCAATCACCATCCGGCTGCTTTACGCATTGCATTTTCGCGTAAAATGTGCATGCGTATTGTGCAAATTTTTTCTATCCGCAGAGCAGCAGAGGCAATGATTTTGTGCAGCGTGAAATATAACAGCTTAAAAAAAGGGCACATAGTTTACTAACCATACACCCTTTGCTTTATCAACCGTTCTCAATTATTCGATCAGTTTTTCGAAGTGTAATAATTTACCATCCGTGGTAAATCCTTCTACAACAACATGTAATTTTTTGGCTGTATCTGAATTGATAAAACGTATTTTATATACAGGTTTTCCTTCTTCGGGCTGCAGGTAAGGATTCCAGTAAACAGTAGCACGCTGGCCAATTGCGGCGCCATTTTTCTGAAGATAGTCGTACGAAAAATCTTTTACAGGCAAATAACCATTAATCGAGAACTGGCTCATAGCACCATAATTGGTGGTACCACCATCGGATGGTTTCTTTGTGTACACTGCTAATGCAGCACCAATTCCCACCCCCGCTATTGCACCACCCATTCCTGGGGGATAATATTTTACCAAAGCAACATCTTTTGCACGGATAGTACTCAGGAAACCAATCGTTGTAGGACTCTCATCCAAAAACAAACGAACAGGCGGCATTAAGGTTAAAGACAACTGGCGGTTACCCGCTATTGAATATTCCCCACCGCTTGAAGTAATCAGCAGTCCTGCAATCTGTCCCTGCAGGTAATCCAGGATATTACCCGGGCTTACATTAGTTTCATTAATAAGATCAAGTGTTTTGGCTGCACCCATACTGGTAAACACACCTCTTGTATACCTGTCGTTTACCTGTTGCTTTGGCGATACTTTGCGGGCTGTTACAGTTACAGCTTTCAGTCCGGTTGATGAAACAGAATCTGCCAGAATGGTTGTGTATGTTTCTTTAGCCTGTTTAACAACAACTGCATCAGCAAAAAAACTTTTGTCTGCTGAAACAACTGGATGCGTGAAAGGGAGCGGAAATGCATCTTCCGGTTTGGTAGAATCTACACTTGCTGCAATGTCGGTCCATTTGTTGCCGTTAACAGAAAACCTGAACAATTGTTTTCCTTCAAAGATGAGTTGCGGCAAGCTGAAGCTGCCATCAGTTGTCAATGATGCAGACAACATAGAAGTAACGGAATCTTTGGTGGTGTATATAATTGAGATATCACCCTTAGTGATCGGTTTTTTATTATCCTTGTTGAATATTTTTCCCCTGACCGTTATAAAATCAGAATCATTGGGTGTATGGCCTTCTGCCGTGTGCATAGATTGGTCCTGCCAGTCGGCAGCGCCCAATACCAGATCAATAGCCTCTTTATCAGCAATGCCAGAAATAGTTTTATTACTCACCAATGAATGGTTACGGCTATCCTGGTTAAGCAGTAGTCCGGTAACAATATTATTCTCATTTGTATAAAGTATTTTATCGTGATCAGTGATAGAAACAGAAAAACTTCCCGCAATATCCTCCGGCACACGAAGCGAAAACACATTTTTCCCTCCCGGTGAAAGGTTTAAAGTATCAACATTAAATTGCACAGGCAATAAAGAACTGTCCCCGTTTACCAATGAAATAGCTTCTCCCAGTTTCTGTTTTTTAGCATCAGTAACAATGAACTGCAATAATCCCGCAGGCAATTCATCCACAGGAATACGGGCTGAGAGATGATCAACCGTTGCAGCAAAGTTTTTTTCAAACACCAGGTTGTCATCCATAAAACCCCTGATCTTCATAGCCGATCCGTTTCTTGCCGCTTCGGGAATAACCACATTGAATAGTTTTCCTTTGGGCACATCAGTAACAGAAACAAGCACTTTGCTGTCATCTGGCTTTGGCAGATCAAAACTTTTAGTGGTTCCATCAGCAAAGCGGATACTGGCCTTGTACTGTTCCCCGGGCAAGGGAGAAAGTGCAAACCGGCCCAAGCCATCAACATCTGTTTTAAAATCAACCGATACCTCATTCTTAGCATTTGCAACCTTACCCTCCACCATGGCCGGCTTACCCATCAGATCTCTCACATTTACATAAACGATATTAACAGAGCCAACAACCAGGTTGCCCGATGATGGCCTGAAAATACACTGGTAATCGCCAATTGATCCGGAAACCAGCACTGATTTTACTGATGACGGATTGAATACATGCACCGTTTTAATGGCCGATGAGTATTCATCTTTGGCCGGCTGCGTTTTGGTGTATGCCCTGATAAAATAGACGCCCTGCGAAAGACCTATAGGCAGATCAAGATTGCCTATCGCAATCCCACCTAAAACCGGTAAGCTGCCGCTGGTAATGCGTTTGCCCGATTCATCCACCAGATCCAGCAACAGGTTTGAGCCCGCACTGCCCGGCGTTAAAGCGGATAACAGGTATACTTTTAACCAGATAGTTTCACCGGCAACATAACCCGATCTGTCTAACTGGATATAGATCCTGTCGCGCAGTTGTGCTTCAGAAAAAACAGTAAGAAAAAGTAAAAAAACAACTACCAGTAACCCTTTTTTTTGGAAGATCATTGAATAAAATTTCTTCAAAAGGTAGAATAAAATATTTATATATTATTATTATTTAATGAGTTCTGCTTTTTAGATACTATTTTACCTTAGTAAAAATCCAAAGCAAAGGAATCTGCATGCCTGCAACGCAACTGAAAATAAATTAGTCAGGCAACACCCTTAACATTTTCATAAAACTGGCAGCATCGGGTTATTTTATCGTTATCATTACGCAAATTTGTATATATAGAAAATAAGTTTACACAATGATGTACCGTGGGATTGTCTTAGCCATAGTGGCGTGGTCACTGTTTTTATTGCAGGGTAATGCGCAATCGGAAGCCCCAAGGGGTTGGCACCTGCTGGATTACGCGCAGGATTCATTCTACGGTATCAGTCTAAACCGGGCCTACACTTTCCTTAAAACCAGAAATAAACCTTCCAAACCAGTTATTGTAGCTGTTCTTGACTCTGGTGTAGATACTACTCATGAAGACCTTAGGAACATTCTCTGGCACAACCCCAAAGAAATTCCCGGTAATGGTATTGATGATGATGGCAACGGGTATATAGATGATGTATACGGATGGAACTTTCTGGGTGGTAAAGACGGCCGTGATGTAAGCAAAGTGGCAGATGAAAGATCGAGGATTTACCATAGGCTGAAAAACAAATTTGGCGGCAGACCTATTGACACCACAGAACTTTCAGGCATAGATAAAGAACAATATGATCTCTGGAAAAAAGCTTCCAATGAACTCAACTTCAGTACAGATGAACAGGTAGAACTGTTATTTATTGAAGTAACAGCCAAAGCCATCAAACGGCATGATAAAGTGCTGCGTAAAGAAATGGATTGCGAAGAGTATACCACCGAGAAACTGGAAAAATTTGAGCCGCAAACCAAAACAGGGCGGGAAGCTAAATTTGGCTACCTCACCTGTATGAAAATGATCGGTGTTGACTCAGATGAAAAGAACACCAATACCATTGCAGATCTTGATGAATATGTTGATGGTAAGAAAGCCGCATTTGAATCGAAAGATGTGGCTCCTGTTGACTACCGCGCAGATATTGTACAGGATGATTACTATAACCTATCCGACAGATTCTACGGCAACAACGATGTGATGGGCCCGCTGGCAGCCGCCAAACACGGCACGCATGTTTGTGGCCTGATTGGTGCACAAAGAAATAACGGTATTGGTATAGATGGTGTGGCAGATAACGTACGGCTCATGATGCTCCGTGTTGTACCCGATGGAGATGAATACGATAAAGATGTGGCATTAGCCATCCGCTATGCGGTAGATAACGGGGCAAAAGTGATCAACATGAGCTTTGGCAAATATTTCTCTCCTGAGAAAAAATGGGTAGACAGCGCTATCCGTTATGCCGAATCAAAAGATGTGTTGCTGGTACACGCTTCGGGTAATGAGAATAACAACGTGGATGAGAAAGAAAATTTTCCTAACCCATGGTCTAAACAATGGCATAGCAAGGCCGGCAATTTCATTAATGTAGGCGCCAGCAGTGACCCCCGGATATCAGGCAGTATCACTGCTGAATTCAGTAATTATGGTAAAGAGAATGTAGATGTATTTGCACCGGGCGTACGCATCTATTCAACCTTCCCCGGCGGCGATAAATACGGCAATCTGAAAGGAACCAGTATGGCCGCGCCGATTGTTACCGGCCTGGCAGCATTAATCCGTTCTTATTATCCCGGTCTTACAGCAGTACAGGTTAAGAAAGTGATTGAGGAATCTGTATTAAAGCCAGATTCTTCCGTATACTGCATTAAACCGGGCAGTAAAAATGAGAATATCCCGTTTCAGTTATTGAGCAATACCGGGGGAATCATTAATGCCTACAGTGCAGTAGCAGCAGCGGATACTACCAAAGCCATTATCGTAATACGGGAGCCCCTGAAAATAACTTCCAATACAACAACTTTAAAACAAAAAGCCAAACTCTGATGCCAAGACCAGCAGCAAGTGATTTTCCTCCTTATTTTGCCAGGTATATTTCACAGGTAAATGCCAACAGCCTCGCAGAAGCAGTCGCCAATTATTCAAACCCATTGTTCGATTTTTACACCAATCTTCCCGAAGCAAAAGCAGCGCACCGTTATGCGCCGGGTAAATGGACATTAAAAGAATTGTTGCAACACGTGATCGATACAGAAAGAATCATGTCGTACCGGTTATTGCGTATCTCCCGCGGAGATACAACACCGCTTGCCTCTTTTGATGAGGATAGCTATGCAGCTAATTCAAAAGCCAATAACAGAAGTTTTGATTCACTCAAAGAAGAATTTACAGCCGTCAGAAAAGCAACAGACTTACTAATAGCTTCACTTACCGAAGAACAATTAGCCGAAGAAGGCACCGCCAGTAATGTGCCTGTAAAAGCCAATGCCATTGGGTTTATAATTTTCGGACATCTGTTGCATCATAAGCAGGTGGTGGAGGAGAGATATTTTTGATTGGGAAATTGGAGGGAGGGAAGGATTGGGAAATTTTGGAATTGGGAAATTGGGAAATTGGAGGGAGAGAAGGATTGGGAAATTGGGAAATTGGAGGGAGGGAAGGATTGGGAAATTTTGGAATTGGGAAATCGGGAAATTGGAGGGAAAGAAGGATTGGGAAATTGAAAGAGAGTGAGAGGCAAAATTATTTTGATCTGTTTGACTTAGCAGTTTTGCTGGCAGCAGTGAAGATGGCTGTAAGTTCGCGGGATTCTGCTAATAAAGGAGCGACCATTTTATCTTGCGCATTTTGTGTTTCTATAACAATGTCCAGCCAGTAAGTACTTTCATCTGATTCTTCTTCAACAATACCAATCTTTGCAACAAATTCGGCATGGCTTCTTGCCCGACATGCTGCTCTATAATTGGCGGCTACGGAACTTGCTGATCGGCCTAATTGGTTTGCGATAATATTGGCACTTCTGCTGTTCGGCAATTGATCTACTAACCTAAATACTTCAACAGAAAATTTCCGGGTTCTGATTTTCAATTCTCTTTCAGTCATATAAAAAATGGAGATGATTCATAAAACAATAATCACTTCCAAAGTTTACAAAATCTTCTATTCCTAAATCAGGTATTTACCGCAACTATAAGAAGAAAATCACCTCCCTCAAATTTCCCTCCCGCCTAGGCGGGATCCCAATTCCAAAATCTCCCAATTTCTCACTCCACCTCCTTCAAATTTCCCTCCCGCCTGGGCGGGATCCCAATTCCAAAATTTCCCAATCTCCCAATCCCCCTATTCCTCAATCACCACATTCTTCACCCACACCTCTCCCCCATGATCCTGGATAGCAATATGGCCTTTCTTTGCCATGCCGTATCCTTTTACATCTTTCCATTTACCTGCAGCTTTGCGTTTTTGCCAGTCTTCACTCCACAATTCATATGCTACTACTTTCTTTCCGTTCAGCCAATGTTCTACATGCCCTTTAAATATTTTAATAACCGTATGATTCCATTCCCCCGCAGGCTTAGTGGCATCCAGCATCGGTGGGTTCATAGCATAATTGGCGCCGGTTTTTTGCCAGTCTTCAATTTTTTCAGGATAACCTTTGTCATCTAATAATTGATATTCCGGCCCACTGAGATAGCTGGAAGGAAATTCCTCCGTAACCAGATACAAAATACCACTGTTGCCTGCAGGTGCTATTTTCCAGTCGAGCGACAGGGTGAAATTCTCATATTCGTTTTCGGTAATCAGGTCGGCATGTTTTGTCTTCGGATCTTTATTGCCCTTGTTAACCAGCATACCGTTCTGCACCAGCCATGAGTCGGCAGGCTTGTTCTGGTAAGTTCGCCAACCTTTAAGTGTTTTTCCATCAAACAAAGGCTTCTGTCCTTTGCTGCTAATCGAACTCATAAAAGTTATCGCAACCAATAGATACAGTAAATGGTTTTTCATACAGTTGTTATTATGGGACATGAAAGATAAAAATAAATAAGCAGTTCTTCGGGTTGTTTTTGAGGATAACTTAGCGGGCAAATGACAAGGATCGGCCTCATATCAGACACACATGATTATCTTGACGATGCAGTGTTCAAACACTTTGAGCACTGCGATGAGATATGGCATGCCGGTGATTTTGGCACCGCCAAAATAGCTGATGCGTTACAAACATTTAAACCGTTACGTGGCGTATATGGCAATATCGACGGGCAGGATATACGAACGGTATTTCCTGAAACATTGGTATGGGATTGTGAACAGGTTAAAATTGTTATGACACATATCGGGGGCTATCCGCCAAAATATAACCCGCATTCCAAACCTTTGATTATACAACACCACCCGCTACTTTTTATCAGCGGGCATTCCCATATTCTGAAAGTGATGTATGATGATAAACTGAATTGCCTGCACATGAACCCCGGCGCCGCGGGTAAACAGGGCTGGCATAAAATAAGAACACTGATACGTTTTGTGATTGATGGCAAAGAGATGAAGAATTGTGAGGTGATTGAATTGGGGAAAAGGTAAGGGGTTGGGAAATTTTGGAATTGGGAAATTGGGAAATTGCCTGACTATCCTCGAATCACCCATAAGGAGCAGATTGGCTTAATAAAATAAAAACAATAATCTACGTATTACAACCGTTAGGTTTATTAGTGGATGTGCCGAAAATGTTTATTTGATAAATTTTAATTTGGCAGTTGACAAGAACCTATTACTTTAGACTTATAAATAAAAAACCTCACTACGGGAATAGTGAGGCGGGTAAGAAGAAGGTTTGAGCAACTTTAAGAGCACTATATCAGAGTGATTACACACCGTGCAAACCGCTTTAATGTCTAACAAAGCGAAAGTACATTATTTGAGATGCCCCTAATCTTTTTAGGGGCATTCTTTATGCGCACCTGTTAATAATTCCCTTCAGGTTTGTATATGATTTAACACATACATTTGCAACCTCAAAAAAACGGGGTATCTCTTCTTTTTAATAAGAGTATTTAAAGCCAGTTTTAGCAGTTCATCGGAACCATCTTAACCAATAGAGATTTCTGGTTTTTAAAAGTACCCGTCCGATCTTTGCACTATCAAATAATTATTACACCCCTTTTCTGTAGACATTTTAAGCAGCAAATCTTGCAAGCACTTACCCATATATTTAGTATTTTAGTAATCTTAAAGCAACCTTTATGACATTAAAAGAAGCAATTATTAAACGAGAGGAATTTAAACATTTGATTGGCGAAGCATATTCAATGGGGTATAATATTAGAGACGTAATAGTTAGTGATTTAAAAAGTGTTCCCAATTTATATTCACGTATGTACGATAACAACCTAACCAATGATAAGGCTCTGCTCTTCTTTTCAATAGAATCAGACAGCTACGATGTGTTTGTAATAGGTCATCAATGGTCCTGGGGTAGCGGTCATTTGTTATATGAAACAGTAGATACCTATCTTAGAAATAAAAACGACCGGACTTGACCCTTTATATATCATTATTGTTATCACATCTTTAACATCATACTTAGCCCCCCTACAACTGTAATAGAATTACAGTCAAGTCGCAATCCGTTCCATTAAATTAATTTATCCGCTCTTGATGCCTCTCTCTTTGCATTACTCATTGTATCTGCTGGCAGGCAGGTTGGAAAATTGTTAAATCTGGCTCGTGGTTTTAAAATGATTTTAGAAATAGCTATCTTATCGTTCTAAAACGTTTACTATGGCTGCACCGTTAAACCGTCGCGACTGGCTAAAAGCTAATTCACTTGCTGCATTGGCGCTTGGTTTTTCTATTCCCTCAATGGGCATGGCCAATGAAGAAGGTCTTCTGCGAAACTTTGGTGCAGCACGGGGTTTGATCAATCTTGGCTCCAATGAAAATCCGTATGGCATTTCTGCTAAAGCCAAAGAAGCCCTGCTGGATATAGTTTCCGAATCGCATCGCTACCAGTTTAATGTAGCCCCGTTGCTGAATTTTGAAAAAGAATTGGCGCAGTATTTTAAAGTGAACAGCAATCAGGTTCTTGCCACTCCAGGTTCAGGAGAAGCATTGAAAAAACTGGCTATGCATTTCAGTAAGGGTAGCCTTGTAACAGCCACCCCTACTTTTTCAACGCTTCCCGGTACAGCAAAAAAAATTGGGACCAAAGTAATTGAAGTGCCATTAACTGCCGATAAAGTGCATGATCTTCCGGCCATGCTACGTGCCATCGACAATAATACACAAACGGTTTATGTATGCAACCCTGCCAATCCCAGCAGTACTGTTTTACCAACACAGGCGCTGAAAGATTTCTGCATAGAAGCTTCTAAAAAAGCAGTAGTGATTGTAGATGAAGCCTATATTGATTTCCTCGACAATCCTGAAGATCAATCCATGATCGGACTGATTGATCAACATCCGAATGTGATCGTTGTAAGAACTTTCTCAAAGATCCATGCCATGGCGGGGTTACGGGTGGGCTTTGTTATTGCACATCCGGCAATAACCGATGCACTGGATGAAAATTATTTTTCCAATTCGCAGTATGCTATCAGCAATCTGTCAATAGCTGCCGCATTAGCCAGTCTGAAAGATGAAGCGCACAAAACAGACTGCAAACAGAAAAATGCTGCTGCACGCAATTATACTTTTAATGCACTTAAGGAAATGAATATTACAGGTATCCCATCACACACAAATTTCCTGTTCTTCCCGTTGGGCAAATACCCGGGAGATTTTGCAAAAGACATGTTACAAAAGAATGTGCTCCTGCGGTCTACCACCTATCCAGATGGCAAATGGGCAAGGGTTAGCATTGGCACCATGGATGAAATGAAACAGTTTATTGGGTTGATGAAAGAAGATTGGAAGGGGTGAATTGAATTGGGATCCCGCCCAGGCGGGAGGAAAATTGGGAAATTGGACAACCAGCAATTACTCCTTGCGCCTTGGCGCCTTTGCGTGCATTTTTTCTCGCAAAGACGCAAAGGCGCAGGGGATTAACTGTTCTGCTTTTGAGAATAATATTTCCCGATAATAAGTGAAAGGGGTAAGCCGATCATGCAGATCAATATAGCGGCTGCAATCATGGCCTGGGTTAGTTGAAAAGGCATTTTGGGTGTTTGACTGAGGGGCACTACTGCCCTGTTCATTATCAGCCACACAAATAAACCATACCCAACAGCAGTTACCCATTTATTAATAGCAAGCGCTTTCCAGCGGGGATAGACCCAAAAGAAAAAAACCGTGAATGAGAAAGCAATCAGGTAATGAAACAGCAAACCCCATGCGGCATACATAGTTCCACCCGCTAATGCATCTTTCCCAAACACCCCACTGGCAACAAATTTCAGCACACGATCGGGGTTCTTTCCTGTTCTCAGGTAGAACTGGGTACATGCAGCAAGAATATCAAGGCTGCCCGCAAACAATCCCGCAGTTATGACAGCACGTTTTGCTCCGGGGTTTGAAAAAGAAGCGTTGGTTAACATATGCAGTGTTTTAGGGTTACAACAATTTCGCATTAATCTTTTCCTGGAAAATATTTCGGTAGCTATTGCTTACAGGCAGGCTCTCTCCCTTCACCAGCACCATATTCGATTCGATATTCCGGATATGTTTGATGTTCACGATATACGAGTTATGGATACGTACAAACTGCTCCGGCAAGATGGCCGCCACGTCCTTCATTCTTTTATAAGCCAGTATTTTTTCTTTTTCCGTGTGTATGGCAATATATTCTTTCACTGCTTCTAAGTAAAGAATAGAGGTGTATTCAATGCGGTGCACCTGCTTACCGCTTTTCACAAATAAAAAATCATCTGCCCTATTTGTATCAGCAGCAACGGTTGCCAATGTTTCATGTTGCATAAACAATGGCAGTTTATTTACAGCCTGCATAAACCGTTTAAAGCTAATAGGCTTCAGCAGGTAGTCGATTACATGATAATCAAAACTGTCTAACGCATATTCAGAATAGGCCGTTGTAAAAATCAGTTTCTGTTCTTTGGGAAGCATGGCTGCCATTTCAATACCTGATATCCGTGGCAGGTTAATGTCGAGTAGGATGACATCCACACTGTGGTCTTTTAGAAAAGCGATGGCCGACATAGCATCATAATAACTGCCTGTTAATTCCAGTAATGGAATTTTGCCAATATGGTCCTGGAGCAGCAGCATGGCATGCGGCTCATCTTCAACGATCATACAGGTAATTTTCTTCACAGATGTATATTTAATTGTGCCCGGTAATGACTACCCGATTCGCCTGTTACCAGCATATAATCAGCTCCATATAATAGCGTAAGACGGTCTTTCAGGTTCCGGATACCGGTACCGCTATTAGTTCCCTTTATCGGATTCTCCTGTAGCCTGTTTTCCACTATTACCTCAAGTCTGTTCCGATGCAGGGATAACGACAGTGAAATAAAATTATCATTTCTCAGCTTATCTATCCCATGTTTAAATACATTTTCCACGAGTGGTATCAGCAGCATGGGCGGCACTGCTATATCTTCACTTATTCCATCCCCGCTAATCGTAACTGCAAGCGGATAGCGCATCCGCATTTTTTCCAGCTCAATATAATTTCTGATAAAATTAATTTCTGATGAAAGGCTGATCCTGTCTTTGGGCGCTTCATCTACAAAATACCGCATGATCTGGGAAAGCTGCTCAAGCAATGCAGCGGTAACCGGCGACTCGCGTTGGGCCATAAAATAAATATTGTTCAGTGTATTGAATAGAAAATGAGGTTGCACCTGTGCTTTCAGCATGTTTAACGCTGCTTCGGCATGCTGTTTCTGTAACTGCTCCTGTTTTTGTTTGAGTTGGAAGAAATTGAGCGAGATATAAAACAGAATACTTGTGAGGTAAATAAGAATTGATGAGATCAGTGAAGAACTGATCCCCCACCAATTTAAAGGGATTGGCTTCTCTGCATAAAAATGATTGTACACATAAAACGTTGTATAGTATCTTAAAATAGCAACCGTTATAATAAACACCAGGGCCACCAAGGCGTATATAACTTTTTGTTTCTTCTCATATATACGTGGCAAAAGAAAAAAAGCGTTACCATATACAATCACAAAATAGGAACCCACATTAATGGCCGAGTATACCATTGCCTGCCCGATAGGGTCATAGGGCATGATAGATAATACATGCACTGCATATAGTACAATCCAGATGATCCACTGTATATGTTTTAGCGAAATTGCTCTGCCGGTTAACCTCATTCCCAAAACTAATTTTTATGCTTACAGCAGGTATAAAATTTAAACGGAATACCCTTTTCTTTCAACGGATAGAAGCGTTGTAAGAGGAAAACTATTGGTTGAAATATGCCATGAACATGTTGAATACAAGTTGGAAGGATATACCAGCGCCTCATTTTTGTTTCAAATTTTGATAATATGATACGATATGTAATCGCATGCTTTGTACTGTTTATGAATATCGCAACAGCGCAGGCACAAACAAATGATACCATCAGCATCAACCCATCACAGGTAAACACCAAAGTGTTAATACCCGGCACACACCGCTGGCTGGTGTATTTTAAAATGGGAAAAGACAGCACCCGCAGTCATTACCAGTTCTGGACAAGGAAAATTGACCTGACACAATACAACGGAAAAGAGGCCATCAGCATTACACAGGAATGGGAAAACAATGACACCATTGTTCACAAAGTATATTCTGTTTGCGACAGGAAAAGCTTTGCTCCATTTTATCATGAAACATGGAACAAGGGGAATAACAGCACAGCTTTTAATTTTCTTACAAGGGAAGCTATGGTAAACGGCAGGCCCATCACCGGTTCTGATGCAGACAGTAACAAGGCAAAACGATACAGAGCTTTTGAAAAATCATTCGGTACGTATGTATTGAACTGGCATCTTGACCTGGAAGTATTTCCTTTGCTGCCTTACAAAAACAATACAACCTTTGCCATCAATTTCTACGATCCCGGTTTTACTGCACCAGCTATTGTTTACTACACAGTAACCGGCAGCATCACTATAACGGGTTACAACGGGCAATCCATCGACTGCTGGCTATTGGCACATGATGATAATGACCGGATGAAGAATCATGAAGTGTTTTACATCAGCAAGGAAACGAAAGAAGTATTAAAGCTGGAACAACAATTTGGAGACAGGTACAGGTATAAAATAAAAATACCTTTTAGCAATTAATTAATACCATGTTGTTTTATTAAACACATAGTTACATAGCTTACATATAGTTCAAAAACTATGTTTCTTTTTTTGCTTTTCCTATGCAACTGTGTGTTTTTATTGTACAACACGTCAACTACTAAGCAAGATGGGATATGGTTAATCCCTTGTGCCCCTTGCGGTTCCTGGCGCTCCTTGCGTTACAGCTTTTCTCTCCAACACTTATAAACCCAAAAATCAATGAAACAGATTCATCTATATTAGCTGGCTCGCTGATTATACAAGGTTTAAAGCGGTAACGCAAAGAACGCAATAGACCGCAATGATCGCAAAAAGGTCTTTGTGTATTTCACGTAATTCTTACTTAAGAATGCAATTAACCCGGTAGAACCAGAAATGATTGTATCAATAGCTAATTTTAATAGCACAACACTTTAATTAATACAAACAAGAAAGCCGCAACTAATATGCGGCTTTCTTGTTTATTTTTTGTGCGGTTAGTGCATTCCCGGAATTAAGGGCCTGCCAATCAATTCCCTGAAAGGCCAGGGAACCGATGCTAATATCAGCACCAAAGCAACCAGGAAAAACCGGAATGCTTTTTTGTATTTTTCTTCATCACTTACAGCTTTTTTAGCCATGCCATGTCCCAGTGTGATCAGCACAATAGCCACAATCATTCCTAACGGATGTTCTACCCAGTAAAAACGAAAGAATCTGTCTTTCATAAAACTGGTACCTTCCGGCAAACTGGTTGTTAAAAAACCATAACGGCCCATCACTACCTGGTATAAACCCAGCAGCAGGGTAATATGTGCACTGATCATTGTGAAGAGCCACACTTTTTTATCACCGGCAGCAAATGCTTTCTTCCCTTTCCAGCCAGAATAAGCTTTTATAATTGAAACCAATAATAAAACCAGGATCACCCAACGTAAAAAGTTGTGTACATGTACCAGGCCTGTTTGCATATGTAATAATTTTAGGAATTGAAGATAAAGCAGCCAAAAGTAATAATCGAAGATTTTTTTGTGAGGCGTGAATCGTCAATCGTGAGTGGTGAGTGGTGAGTGGTGAGTGGTGAGTAAAAGATATATAAATAAACAACTCACGTCTCACGATTGACGACTCACGAAGACTATTCCACCCAATCTGCCACAAACAAATTCGTATCATGCGTTCCCCCGTTATTACGGTTAGATGCGAAGATGATCTTTTTGCCATCGGGACTAAACATCGGGAAAGCATCAAAACCCTTATCGCGGCTGATCTTTTCCAGGCCATTGCCATTAATATCCGTCAGGTACATATTAAAAGGGAACCCTCTTTTGTATTCGTGGTTGCTACAGAAAATAATATGCTTGCTGTCGGGCGTAAAATTAGGCGCCCAGTTGGCCTGTGCCAGGTTGGTGATCTGTTTGGCATTCTTTCCATCAGCATCTGCTACCCATACTTCCATATGTGTGGGTGCTACAAAACCCTGTGCCAGTAATTCTTTGTACTCTTTTATTTCTGCATCGGCGGATGGCCTGCTGGCGCGCCATACGATCTTCTTTCCATCCGGACTAAACCATGCACCGCCATCGTATCCAAGTGTATTGGTTATCTTTTTTTCTTTACCTGTAGCAAGGTTCATGATGTAAAGGTCAAGATCGCCATCTTTATCACTGCAATAGATCATTTTTTTTCCGTCGGGCGAAAGTGTTCCTTCTGCATCATATCCTTTGGCGGTGGTTAATTGCTTTACCATTTTTCCATTCAGATCGGCCATGAAAATATCATAGCTATCGTACAAAGGCCAGATATATTTGTTGCCAAATTTTGCCCTGTCTGGCAAAGGCGGGCAGGTATCAGCGCCTTTATGGGTAGATGCGTAAATAATATGTTTGCCATCTGGCAAAAAATACGCACAGGTAGTACGACCCTTTCCGCTGCTTACCATTTTATAGGTAAATTTTTCATCAGCTTTGGTGGGTATTTTACCAATGAAGATCTGATCGCAATACAATCCTTCTTTCGGGTTGGTACGTTGAAAAATGATTGATTTTCCATCATAACTCCAGTAAGCTTCTGCATTATCTCCCCCAAAAGTTAACTGGCGAATATTCTTAAAATGCTTTTCTCCTGCAAACAAAACAGAATCCGTTTTTTGGGCAATGAGGCATGTTACAGAACTGATAAGTAATGAAAGCGTAAACAGAAAGCCTTTTCTCATATTAGTTTTGTTAATATTCGGCAAAAATAAGGATGGGGGAACAGTCTTTTGTCAGTAATTTGTCACTACATTCCCCGTACACTTATTTTTGCCTGATGAAACGATGGAGTGTAGTTCTGTTAACCGTACTTATGGCAGCCTGCCATACTGAGCCAAAAAATAAAGTGCCGGACACCTTACGGCCCGATGAGATGCCCGCACCTGTGCAGCAATTATTTAAACAGGTTGAGCAAAACCGCGACAGTATTGGGTTGCGGCTGCGATTAGTAAATGCGCTGGATAGCTTAGGCGCCTATCAGCAGGCTTTAGGACAGATGGATTCGCTGATCAGGAAAGACAGCCTGAACTACGGTTTATGGTACAGGAAAGCCCTTTTACAGGAATCTACAAAAGATACAAGCGGCGCCCTGCGCTCATACCGGTATGCCATCCGCATTTACCCTTCGCCCGATGCCATGCTGGCCGCAGCTAATTTACTGGCCGAAAAAAAGGATTCTACCGCAGTATTGCTTTGTAAGCAGGTGGCCGACCTTCGACTTGGCAGGGAATACACTGCGCATTGTCATTTTATTACAGGCGTCTTTCTTGCCAGAACGGGTAATAAACAAAAAGCAATGGAGGCATTCAATAATTGTCTCTCCAACGATCTGAATTATACCGAGGCGTATATGGAGAAAGGATTTTTGTTGTACGATGCTAAAAAATATAACGAAGCCCTGCAGGTATTTCAAACACTGGTAACGGTTAAAAATACGTATGCCGATGGCTATTACTGGCTGGCCAAATCTTATGAAGCTTTGCAAAACAAGGCAGAAGCCATTGCCAATTACCAGAAAGCCCAACTATTAGACCCCGCTTTGAAAGAAGCTGCCGAAGCCCTGAAAAGACTTGGTGCCAAATAAAATAACAACAGCAACATAAAATTTCTCAATTTCGCGATACCAAAAGAAAGATATGCCCATTATTGCCCCTTCCCTGTTAAGTGCTGATTTTCTGAACCTGCAGAAAGATTGTGATATGCTGAATGCCAGCCAGGCCGATTGGTACCACCTTGATGTAATGGATGGCCGGTTTGTGCCCAATATCAGTTTTGGTTTCCCGATAATTGAACAGGTTCGCAAAGCCACTACCAAAGTATGCGATGTGCACCTGATGATACTGGAACCGGGCCATTATGCAGAAGCATTTAAAAAAGCCGGTGCCGATATCCTCACGGTTCATTTTGAAGCCTGCCCGCATTTACACCGCAACCTGCAACAGATAAAAGGACTGGGCATGAAAGCAGGCGTGGCCATCACCCCACATACACCCGTTCATTCATTGAGCGATATTATTCATGAAATTGATATGGTTTGCCTGATGAGTGTAAACCCCGGTTTTGGCGGTCAAAAATTCATCCCCTATACCCTCGATAAAATCCGCGCATTAAAGCAGATGATCAAAGAAAGATCATTACCTACTTTAATTGAGATAGATGGCGGCGTAACACTTGAAAACGCCCCCTCCATTTTAGAAGCCGGCGCCGATGTACTGGTAGCGGGCAATACAGTGTTTAAATCTGCCAACCCCAGTGCGGTGATTGCGGCGTTGAAAAAGCTATAGGTTATTTTGGAATTTTGGAATTGGGAAATTGGGAAATTTAAGCAGTAAAGAAGTAAGAAGCCGCGACGCGGCTTTCCCAATTTCCCAATTTCCCAATTTCCCAATTTCCCAATTTCCCAATTTCCCAATTTCCCTCCTCTCTCTATCCACACCTGTGTATAAGAAACCTTAGGTTTTGATATTGGTAAACAATTAAATTTGAAATGGATGTGTAAAAAGTACCGTATCATTATCATCAAACCTTAAACCGAAACAGATTGACTGACACCATCATCAACCTCGAGTCCGTTAACCCCATTGAATTTTTTGGAGTAAACAACGGAAAATTAGATTTGCTGAAAAAGAAATTCCCATTGTTAAAGATCCTCTCCCGCGGGACGCAATTAAAACTGAGCGGGGCTCCGGAACAGATTGAAACAGCAAAAGAAAAAATTGATCTCATCATTCAGTATCTCGAAAGAAACGGCCACCTGAGTGAAAATTATTTTGAACAGATTTTAGGCGGAGATGATGCGGAAACCATCGACAATTTTGTGGACCGCAACCCTAACGACATCCTCGTATTCGGACCCAATGGAAAAACGGTAAGGGCCCGTACACAGAACCAGAAAAAAATGGTGCATGCTGTAGACCGCAACGATATTGTATTTGCGATCGGACCGGCAGGTACCGGTAAAACCTACACAGCCGTTGCATTAGCGGTAAGGGCATTAAAAAATAAGCTGGTAAAAAAGATCATCTTAACACGTCCGGCAGTAGAAGCAGGTGAAAGCCTGGGATTTCTTCCCGGCGACCTGAAAGAAAAGATCGATCCTTACCTGCGGCCTTTGTATGATGCGCTGGACGATATGATACCGGCCGATAAACTCGGTTATTATATGACCACCCGCACCATCGAGATCGCACCACTGGCGTATATGCGCGGACGAACATTGGATAATGCATTCATCATCCTGGATGAGGCGCAGAACACCAATGATCTGCAGTTGAAGATGTTCCTTACCCGTATCGGCGCCAACGCAAAAGCCATTATTACCGGCGACCCCACACAGGTAGACCTGCCAAGGAATATGCGAAGCGGTTTGGAAAAATCAACGCGCATCTTACAAAACATTGATGGTATTGCCCATATCGAATTAACGGAAGAAGATGTGGTTCGTCACAGATTGGTTAAAGCCATCATCAAAGCCTACGAAAAAGAACATGAAAAAGATGAGGCGGAACACGGTCATCATCACAGATAAGATAAACTAAAAAGGTCTCAATGTATTGAGACCTTTTTAGTTAGTTATTTTTCTCTGCGAAAACTCCCGTTTCTCTGCATCTCTGCGGTGAAAAAAATATTCACCGCAGAGACAGGGAATAACATGAGCTTACGCAGAGTAGTTTTATTTTTCGCCTAAGATTTCATGGCCTAATTTATCCCTTTTAGTCTCGAGATATTTTAAATTGTGTTTGTTGGGATGCATTTCAATCGGTACAATTTCTACCATCTCCAACCCATAGCCTTTCAGGCCTGCACGCTTGCGGGGGTTATTACTCATCAATTTAAGTTTGGTAGCGCCAAGATGGCGTAATATCTGTGCACCAACACCATAATCCCTTTCATCCATCCCAAAGCCTAATTTAAGATTGGCTTCTACGGTATCCATCCCTTCTTCCTGCAGTTTATAGGCGCGCAGTTTATTGATCAGGCCAATACCTCTTCCTTCCTGGTTCATATATAAGATAATGCCCCTGCCTTCTGTTTCCACCATTTTCATGGCAGCATGCAATTGCTCACCGCAATCGCAACGCAGGCTTCCCAGTATATCGCCCGTAAAGCAACTGCTGTGTACGCGGGTAAGTACGGCTTCGTCTTTGGTCCAACTGCCTTTTACCAATGCCAGGTGTTCTGCACCGGTCATTTTTTCTTTAAAAGCCACCAGCGTAAAATGGCCATATTTGGTAGGCATATCCACCCTTACCAATTCTTCTATCAAAGAATCGAACCGCAAACGGTAATCGATCAAATCTTTAATGGAAATGATCTTCAACCCAAACTTTTTCGCGATCTCAGTCAGTTGAGGCAATCTTGCCATGGTGCCATCCTCATTCATCACTTCTACCAATACACCTGCCGGCTCCAGTCCTGCCAAACGGGCCAGATCAACTGCCGCTTCTGTATGACCGGTTCTTCTTAAAACACCCCCATTTTTTGCCCGCAGGGGGAAAATATGTCCGGGCCTGCCCAATACAGCCGGTTTGGTAGTATGATCAACCAGCGCCTGTACAGTTTTGGCCCTGTCGTGTGCAGAGATCCCTGTAGAAGTGCCTTCCCCAATCAGGTCAACCGATACGGTAAAAGCCGTTTCGTGCAAAGAGGTATTGGATGTTACCATCGGCTCCAGTTCCAGCTCTATGCAACGTTGCTCTGTTAATGCGGCACAGATCAGTCCACGCCCCTCTTTGCTCATAAAATTGATCACTTCGGGGGTTGTATGCTGGGCTGCAATGATAAAATCGCCTTCGTTCTCACGATCCTCATCGTCAACAACAATCACCATCCTGCCCTGGCGGATATCCTCAATCGCATCTTCGATCCTATCTAACATAAATATTTAATTGAATGGCAAAATTACAAATGATGTTCTGTAATTGGGCCAATAACTGCCTGAAAAGACAAACTGTTAACGATTTTTACCAATAACGCAAATAATTACCATATAAAAACGGTTGATTTTAGCGGTAAATACCTGATTGCTCCAAACAGATATTTCCGGTGCTTAGCTTTTTAAAAAATGCACCATGATTTGCCGGAGATCACTCATTAGCTGTTTGCTGTTGCTGCCTTTTATGACATCAGCCCAAAGCACAACGGGCAGTATACAGGGTACTGTAAAAACAGCCACGGGCGAAATATTAATGGGCGCCACCGTTAAATTAATACATGAACCAACGGGCAGCACCTATTTTTCGAAGACCAGCAAACAGGGTATTTTTCTTGTTAACAGCATTACTCCCGGCGGGCCTTTTACACTGGAAGTATCCTTTATTGGGTATGGCAATGAAAAAAGAAAGTCCATTTTTCTAAGCCTTGGCGAGGACCTGAAGATAGACATTGCCTTATCTCCCCAATCAACATTACTCAGTAACATAATTCTGAATGCAACGGCAAAAGCGAACAGCGCAGGCAACGCCGGTGTTGCCACCATTATCGGTAAAGAAAAAATCAATGACCTGCCCACAGTAGGCCGTAACCTGCATGATTATTTGAGAACCGTACCACAGGCCAAACTGGTAAACAGTTTTGAAGGGGCAGTTTCTTTTGCAGGACAAAACAACCGTTACAATGTTTTTTATGTTGATGGCGCTTTAAACAATGATGTATTTGGTCTTTCTGCATCAGGTACCAATGGAGGGCAGGCCGGTATTGCACCATTATCTATTGATGCCATCGATCAGTTCCAGGTGGCTGTTTCACCGTATGACGCTTCTGTTGGAAATTTTACAGGAGGAAGTATTAATGCAGTAACAAGAACGGGTTCAAACAGAACAGCGGGATCAGTGTATCATTTTTTTAGTAACAGGCACATGGCAGGAAAAATACCTGTACAAAAAAATGAACCAACTGCGCAACAAAATGATTTTGCCACGCATACCTCGGGCTGGCGTTTACAGGGGGCATTTGTTCAGAATAAATTGTTTTATTTTCTCAGTGCAGAAATACAAAGAGACCGTTTCCCCAAACCGTTCAACATCAGTCAATACGAGGGCAAGACCAAAGAACTAAGCAAAATAAAAATATTAGCCAATACATTACAATCAACCTACCATTACGATGCCGGAAGTTTTACAGATGCTACTGAAACAGTTAATGCAGACAGGTTAGTGGCGCGGTTTGACTGGAACATTAACAGCAGGAACAAACTATCCATCAGTAACCGTTACACAAAAGGGCAACGGGTAAGCACCTATGCCGGCAACAGTAATACCATTCATTTCAGTAACGACGGTTTTCTTTTAAATACGATCACCCATTCAGTTTCTGCAGAATGGAGAACGGTGATCGCTAACCGGATGGGCAATAAATTATTAGTAACCTACACAAACGTAACAGATGACCGTAGCCCATTGGGTAAAGCTTTTCCACGTGTGAGGATTAATGATGGAGAAGGAGCTTTTGTTTTTGGTTCAGACAACAGTTCCGGCATCAACCTTTTAACACAAAAAAACTGGGCGTTACTGGATAAACTCAATTTTGTATCGGGCAAACACCTGTTAAACATGGGCGTTGAGATGGAGTACCATTCCGTTCACAACGCATTTATTCAAAACAGTTTTGGTAACTATACTTATTCATCGTTAGGAGATTTTCTTACAAATGATCATCCTTCGGTTTACCAACTGGGCTTCCCTTTATTGGATAATACCATCAATGATGGAACCGCTTCCTCTGCCAGGTTTTCTGTTATGAAAGTTTCGCTGTTTGTCAATGATGAAATAAGGCCATCACAAAACATATCGTTCCATTTTGGTTTGCGTGCAGACCACTATCGTTTTCTTACAAAACCTGCGGGTGATGATTATGTAAACAACACAGCCATCCCAACATTTTCCAAATACTGGAATATAGAAGGTGCACAATCAGGTGTAGCGCCTGCAATACCGCTTTCTGTTTCTCCCAGGATTGGTTTTATGTATCGCGTGCCGGCAAAAAAGCTCATCATACAGGGAGGAATGGGTTTGTTTTCAGGGCGCATTCCTTTAGCATGGCCGGGTGGGCTCTATACAAATAATGGATTGTTGATTGGTGCATACAGGGCAAATGCTGCACAGTTACATACCATCCGTTTCAGGCCCGATCCTTATCATCAATGGACCGCTGCAGAAACAGGTGCGGTGATCAATAAAGAACCACTGAATCTTATGTCGGAAAAATTTCAAATGCCCTCACTGTTCAGAACATCAGTATCAATTGAGAAAAAAATTAGTAATGGTTTGTCGGTGAAGTTTGAAGGAATATTCAGTAAAAATATTAATGAGATCAGTTACACAAATATCAACCTGCTACCGGCAACAGACCATGCATCCGGACCGGATAACAGGCAGGTATACCCCATCATTAACAATGGCCGTATTCCATTGAACGCCGATAGCTCCAACCCTTATGACTATGTGATCCTGTTGGGTAACAACAAAGGCAGAAAAGGATATTCCCACAGTTTCACAGCCACCATTTCAAAACAACATACAAACGGATGGAATTGGGAAGCAAATTATACTTACGGTAAATCAATGGCAGTGAATGATGGAACAGCTTCCATCAATGTGAGTCAATGGAGATTGACAGAAACAGTGAATGGCCGGAATTTTCCAACACTGGCTGTTTCAGATTTCAGTATGGGCCATCGCATTTTTGCGCATGCAGGAAAAAGATTTTCTGTGAACAATAAAAACAATGCATTTACCATTTCGTTGACCTATACCGGCCAATCGGGTTCACCATTCAGTTATGTTTATACAGATGGCAGCATAACAAGGGACGATGGGATGTTTGGTGCATACGATCTTATTTATGTCCCCACCCAAACAGATCTGGATAAAATGATTTTTCTGCCCAATACCATTAACGGCAATACTTATACAGGGCTGCAGCAAAAAGAAGCGTTAGATCTGTATATCCTGAACAATACCTATTTAAACAACCGCCGCGGAAAATATGCAGAAAGAAATGGCAGCCGTACACCATTTACACAAAGTTTTGATTTAAGACTGAAACAGGATTTGAAAGTCAGGATAGGAAAATATTATTACCAGCTACAATTAACTGTAGACATCTTTAATTTAGGCAACCTGTTTAACCCCAATTGGGGATTACAGTATACGGTACCATTTAATCATTTTGGCCTGATCAGTTTTGCAGGGTATACAAACCAAAATTCTTTTATTCCACAATACCGTTTTAACCCGATTTTTTTACAGACCACCCCATGGACAGTTTATACGGGTACTATACCCGCATACGCATCGCGCTGGAGCAGCCAAATGGGAATCAGGGTTACATTTAATTAAATAAAATTATAATACCAGTTCCACTCAAACCCAGGCATGGTGGGCCGGAGGACAATAATTTCAAACAGAATTAGTATTAGCTATATACCATTTTATCACCATTTAATCAACATTATCTTTCTATTCCACTATTATTTTAACATTAATTTGGAAATATGGGGTAAGAAACGGCTTATATGTATGATATTTGCCGAATCTAAAACTATGCTTATATGCGAATTTTAAAGAGATTTTGCTTGATGCTTCCGGCTGTATTGATGGCCCTGGCATCGATGGCTCAGGTTACCGGCGGTGCTGTTTCCGGTACTGTAAAAGACAGTAAAGGACAAGCTTTAGCCGGCGCCTCAGTTGAGGTTCTCCACGAACCTTCCGGTACCAAGTACAAAACTGTATCAGCAGCTTCAGGAAAATTCAATGTTCCTGCACTGCGTGTAGGTGGTCCGTACAAGATCACGGTCAGTTATGTTGGTTTAAAAACAGAGGTTTTTACCGACGTGTATATTCAGTTAGGTGAACCTTCTGTTGTAGACGTAACACTGGCAGAAACTTCTGCACAACTATCTGAAGTAGTGGTAACCGGAGCAAGCAGAAAAGGCGCGCTTATTTCAAAAGACAGAAAAGGTACCGCTACCAACATCAACAGACGCTTACTCTCCAGTCTGCCTACCCTGAACAGAAGTATCACTGACTTCACCAAACTAACTCCTCAGGCCCAGGGAACATCTTTCGCAGGCCAGGATAACCGTGCTATCAATTTCACATTGGATGGTACCATCTTTAATAACTCATTCGGTCTGGCTGCATTAAATGGTGGTCAAACCAATTCTCAACCTGTTTCATTGGATGCCGTTGAAGAGATCCAGGTGAGTCTTTCTCCTTATAGCCTGAAAGAAGCTGGTTTTACCGGTGCAAGCATCAACGCTGTTACAAAAAGTGGTACCAATACCTTACATGGTGGCGGTTTCTACAACAAACGTAACGAAGGCCTGGTAGGTACCAAAGCCGGTATGGCAGGTAAAGAAGCTGTTGTTACTAATGCATTCGATGTAAAACAATATGGCTTAAGTCTGGGTGGTGCTATTATTAAAAACAAATTGTTCTTCTTCTTAAACTACGAGAATGAGAAGAGAACCGATCCGGGATCCTTTTATGTAGCAGATAACGGAAGCAATACCGGCGGCGGTAATGTTAGCCGTGTAAAGACATCTGACCTGGATGCATTGGCTACCTACCTCAAAACTAAATTCAATTACGATCCGGGCGCTTATCAGGATTTCCCTCTCCTTACTACCAGCAATAAAGGTCTGGCAAGGATCGACTGGAACATTAATGATAAGCACAAGCTGAGCATCCGCGGAAACTATATGAAATCCAAACGTGATGTAGGGATCAGTAGCTCCGGTGCTTTTACATCAAGAGCTAGTTCTCAGTCAATGGCATTCCAGAATACAACGTATGAGATCAATAATGATATCTTATCATTTATTGGCCAGTTGAACAGCCGTTTCAGCAGCAAGGTAGCCAATGAGATCTCTTTTGGTTATACAGCAAACAGGGACTACCGTGCTTACAAAGCAAGCGCATTCCCAACTGTTGATATCCTTGATGGTACCGGCGACCGTAACTATATTTCATTCGGGGTGGATCCATTTACGCCCAATAACCGTTTGAATACAGATACATGGCAGTTCTCAGATAACCTTACCATTTATAGTGGCAAGCATACAATTACTGCTGGTGTTAGCTACGAATCATTTAAATATTACAATGCATTCACTCCTAATGCTTTTGGTACATTCACTTTCAAAAGCTTAGCAGATTTTTATACTTCTGCTGATGCTTATCTGGCTAATCCTGCCATGACAAGCAACCCGGTTCAATTAAGAAGATACCAGTATTCTATCAGTAATTTACCTGATGGCGGTGTTTGGGCTGCTGTTACCAAGGCAAAAAATATCGGCGCCTATATCCAGGATGATATTGAAATTGAAAAGAATTTCAACCTTACTTATGGTGTACGTTTTGACGTACCATACTTTACAAGCTCAGGCTTTGTAAATACAGAAGTAGATAATTTAAGCTTCCTTGATGAAAACGGACAACCGGTTAAATTAAGCACTTCCAAATTACCTTCTGCTTTATTACAGGTTTCTCCAAGGATTGGATTCAATTATGATGTTTCCGGAAACAAAACCACCCAGATCCGTGGTGGAGTTGGTTTGTTCACCGGCCGTCCTCCATTTGTGTATATCAGTAACGCAGTGGGTAACAATGGTGTGATCAGTGGTTCAGGTGTTTTTGATAATGCCGCAACGCTGCAATTCCCTTTCAAACCTAATACACCGGCAACTGTTCCTCCAAGCCTGCAGCCTACACCACTCACTCCTGCAGCGAGCTATAATATTGCTCCTGTACAGGATAATTTCAGGTATCCAAAAATCCTGAGAGCTAACCTGGCTGTTGATCAGAAATTATTCGGCGATATCGTAGGTGGCGTAGAAATAGTATTCACTCAGAGCCTGAATAATATTTTCTACTACAATGCCAACCTGGTTGCTCCAAAAGGTACTTTCAATGGTCCTGACAACCGTTTACGTTATGCCAACCCGGGTACTTTTACCAATGGTGTAGCATCATTAAACACTGCCGCATCTGCTATCAGGATCAATTCTAAGATCTCTGATGCTACTGTGTTGAAAAGCGGACCTTACGGACAATCAATCTCTGCAACCATTAAATTTGAAAAACCACTTAAGAGCAAAGGTCTTGGCTGGTTACTCGCTTATAACTATGGACGTACCAGAGATTACATCTCAGGCGGATCTATCGCCTTCTCAAGCTGGTCTGGTAACCGTACTGTTAATGGTAACAACAGACCTGATATCTCTTTAAGCGATAATGATGTTCCTAACCGTGTTATTGCTAATATCAACTACAGAACTGAACTTGGCAAAAATGCTGCTATCCAGTTCTCATTATTTAGCCAGACACAGAACCAGACCGTGAGCGCATTCCAAACCCGTTTTAGCTACGCCTACACAGGCGACTATAATGGTGATGGCGTGAGTGGTAATGATTTAATCTATGTTCCAAAAGATCAAAGCGAAATGAACTTTGTTGCTGCAGGTGGTTTTACTGTTCAGCAACAGAAAGACGCTTTTGATGCATACATCAACCAGGACAAATACTTAAGCTCACGCAGGGGTAAATACGCAGAAAGAAACGGAGGTATATTGCCTTATGTAACACGTTTTGATGTATCTGTGATGGTTGAATTATTCGGAAACATTAACAAGAACAGGCATACCATACAGTTGAGGGGTGATATCTTCAACTTCGGTAACCTTATTAACCCTGCTGCAGGCGTAGGTTATTCAGTTAACAGCACCTCTGTACTGGCTGCAAAAGGTGTGGATACGAATGGTAACCCTGTATCTTCTTTCAACTCATTTAACGGCGGATTAAATTATACTACCTGGAGAAAAGGTACTACCATCTTCGACGTATGGCAGGCCCAATTCGGTATCAGGTATATCTTCTAATCTGAGTGCTGAATAAATAAAAAACCCGTCCCTGCTAAGCCGGGACGGGTTTTTATTTATTGATTCAATTAGTAATTAGTAATTAGTAATAAATAACGTGTGTGGTATTGAAATTTATGTGCTGATATGTTTTATTTTCAAAAGCATTTAATACGGCAGTTATTCTGTATTTCAAATCTTTTAAAACGCATAGATACATAGGAAACCCCAAAAGAAACATAGCTTTTACACTACATGCCCTGTTTCCAATCTACCTACTACATAAGGTGTTAATTACTAATTACTAATTTTTAATGGCTTTGTTGCATGAATAGCTTCTATTTGTGCAGCCAGCCTTTTAATTTATTTAAACTGTCAATTTACTTTTATACTTATTGGTTTTGCAA
>DAIOVU010000011.1:156-81785 GCA_036758845.1 Sediminibacterium sp. | reverse complement strand
TTCCTATACAGATTAGCTCACTATTACTCATAGCACCTCAAATTATTAATTAGCCAAATTAACTCCGCCAACGGGTTGTATTAAATTGATTATGACTATTTTCGTGAAAACTAATAAGTGATGAAACACGCCTATGTATTTCCCGGCCAGGGCTCTCAGTTTAGCGGGATGGGAAAGAATTTATACGACAGTAATCCTGTTGCCAAAGAACTATTTGAGAAAGCAAATGATATACTCGGTTTCCGCATCAGCGATGTCATGTTTGGTGGCACAGATGAAGAGCTGAAGCAAACCAATATTACACAGCCTGCTGTATTTATTCATTCCGTTATTGCTTTTAAAACACTGGATAATGTTAAGCCCGATATGGTAGCCGGCCATTCGCTTGGCGAGTTCTCTGCATTGGTAGCAAACGGGGTGTTGCGTTTTGAAGATGCTTTGCGCTTAGTAAGCATCCGTGCCAAAGCCATGCAGAAAGCCTGCGAAATGCAGCCCTCTACTATGGCGGCTGTGCTGGCATTGGCTGATGAAAAAGTAGAAGAGATTTGTGCCGCTGTATCTGCTGAAACAGGAGAAGTGGTAGTAGCAGCCAATTATAATTGCCCCGGACAGTTAGTGATCAGCGGTTCTGTAAAAGGTATTGAAATAGCCTGTGAGAGAATGAAAGCAGCAGGAGCCAAGCGTGCCCTTGTGTTACCCGTTGGCGGCGCTTTCCATTCGCCATTGATGGCTCCGGCAAAAGAAGAACTGGCCGCGGCTATTGAAGCTACTGCTTTTAATGCTGCCACCTGCCCTGTTTACCAGAATGTAGTTGCCCGTGCCGTATCTGATCCTGCAGAAATTAAAAAGAACCTTATTGAACAATTAACCGGCGCTGTTCGCTGGACACAAAGTGTACAGGCCATGGTTGCCGATGGCGCCACACAGTTTACAGAATGCGGACCGGGTAAGGTTTTACAAGGATTAGTGCAGAAAGTGTTTAAAGAGGCGGTGGTGGCGGGGGTTAATTAATTAACGGATTACGAATTAGCGGATTGGCGGATTGAAAAAAAATCCGCTAATCCGCAATCCGCTAATCCGCCAATTCTAAGCAAAATCAAGCGTGCCGTTTATCCATTCCGGATCTAAGGTTGCCGATGGCGCCACACAGTTTACAGAATGCGGTCCCGGTAAGGTTTTACAGGGATTAGTACAGAAAGTGTTTAAAGAGACAGTGGTTGCGGGTGTTAATTAATTAGCGGATTACGAATTACGAATTAGCGCATTGGCGGATTGAAAAAATCCGCTAATGCGCAATCCGCTAATCCGTTAATCCTAATCAAAATCAAGTGTGCCATTTATCCATTCCGGATCTAAGTTGGCATTGTATTTTTTGTAGAAGTTGATGGCCGGCTCGTTCCATTCCAACACCTGCCAGGCCATTCTTTTAAAACCTTTTTCTTTGGCTTCTTCAATAATGCGGTCGAATAACAGTTTGCCTGCGCCATGGCCGCGTAATTTTTCGGTTACTAAAAAATCTTCCAGGAATAAGCATTGCCCTTTCCATGTGCTGTAACGGATATAGTAAAGGGCCATGCCCTCCACGCACCCGTTAATTTCGGCCACAAATGCCCACCACACGGGCTTTTCACCAAAACCACTTTCTTCAAAATGCTCCAGTGTAACGGTTACCTCATCCGGCGCTTTTTCATAATTGGCTAATTCCTGTATCAACTCCAGTAAACGTGCGCAGTCTTCCCGCCTCGCCCGCCTGATCAATATTTCCATATTCTCTTTTTATTTTTTAAAATCACTCACTACTCACTACTCACCACTCACTCATTGCCTCGCACCCGGTCCTTTCACAAACCTCCCCGGCCTGGCATTGGTATGTTCTCCATCCTTCAATACCTGTGTACCATTCACAAAAACATGGATCATGCCGGTTGAGTATTGGTGCGGTTTTTCATAGGTTGCGTGGTCTTCTACTTTAGCGGGGTCGAATACCAGTATATCAGCATAATTACCCACTTTCAATTCGCCTCTTTTCCGGATATGCAAATTAGTGGCTGCAAGTTTAGATAATTTCTGAACAGCTTTTTCCAGAGGAATTACTTTTTCATCCCTGCTGTAATGGCCGATCACTCTTGTAAAATTTCCATAAGCGCGGGGATGTGAACTTTGTTTGAGAAACTTTCCCTCAGGTGCCATAGAGGCCGCATCTGAACCAAAACTTACCCATGGAAGTGCAAGCTGTTTCTTTACGTTTTCTTCACTCATTAAAAAATAAGCTACTTCTACACGACTGCTGTCCTGTATAATTAAATCAATGGCCGCATCTTCGGGTGTGGTGTTTCTTAGTTTGGCAACTTCTGCTAAAGTTTTGCCGGAATATTTGAAAAGAGAATCTCTTCTGAATCCTAATAACAGAATTTTATCCGCAGAACCGGCACCATAATATAAATTCTCCCAATCAGTAGCATTGGTGTTCATAGCTTTTTTCATCCCCGCACGGATGAAGGGATCATGCAGGCGTTCCCATAATTTGCCAAAACCGCCATCCTGTAACGATGGTGGGAATGCCGCCGTCATACCGGTAGCGCCTGCAGTATAGGTATACATATTGGCAGCAATATCTATCCCTTCTTTTCTTGCCCTTTCCACTCTGCGTATCACACTGTCCATCTTGCCCCAGTTATTGATGCCGGCAGCTTTCAGGTGGTAGATCTCTCCATGCACCTTGGCTTCTTTTGCAATGGTGATCAGTTCTTCCACAGCCTCATTCAGTTTATTGCCTTCGCTGCGCATGTGCGAGATATAACCACCACCATAGGGTGCAGCAGCTTTACATAATTCGATGAGCTCATTCGTTTTTGCAAAAAAAGCAGGCGGATAGATCAGCGAAGTGCCTACGCCCAATGCCCCTTCTTCCATGGCCTGTTTTACCAATGTTTTCATGTAATCAAGTTCCGCAGGCGATGGATCGCGGTTGTCTTCACCAATAACATTGGTGCGGATGGTGGTAGCCCCAACAAATGATGCAATATTGCAACTGATGCCTCTTTTCTCCATCGATTGCATGTATTCGCCGAGTGTATTCCAGTCAACATTGAATTTGAACAGGGGCTGGTCGTTCAGCATGTCTTTTTTCATTTTTGCATTCAGTGGCCCCATGCTTTCTCCTTCACCAAATACTTCCAGTGTAACGCCTTCTCTTATTTCGCCCTGTGATCTTCCATCTTCTATCAATGAAACCGGAGACCAGCTCAGCATATTAATAAACCCAGGTGTTACTGCCATTCCTTTTGCATCTACCTCATTTTTTGCAGATGTTTTTGAGAGGTCGCCGATAAAAGCGATCGTATCATTCTTAATGCCGATATCAGCCTTAAAAGCTGCGCCACCATTGCCGTCATAAACAAGGCCATTGCGGATAATGGTGTCGTAGTTTTTAGTATTGCATGATACCAATGCACAGCAGATGATCAGCAGTAGGGAAAGGTTTCGCATATTGTTAATTTGCAGGGTGTACGAACTTATTTTTTCTTCGCTTTAAAATTACCGTTCGGCTGTATAAATGTTAAGCTGGTAGATTCGCCTTTCTCGTTTACTTCGAACAGTACCGAATAGCTGTTCAGTATTTTGAAAGAAAATTTATGTTTATCAACCGCCACCAGCTCATAATCGGGCTGGCCCGGTACTACCACATACAAAGTTTTTTCGCCTTTGATATACACTTTGGCAACCATGCCCGCCAACTCATATTCGCCAACATATTTCTGTAATTCTTCTTTGGTGATCTCTTTGGGTTTGGGCGTTTTACTGAATTTTAAAGGAGGCAATGTGGGCTCAATTGCCATGTTTACAGTATTGATATCGCCAGCTTCATTCATCTGAAACTGCAAACGCAGCGGGCTTTTCTCGGTAGTATCAATACCTTCTGTTGGGTCTTTACCGTAAGGTTCAAAAATATCGTAATGATAATGGTTCAACCATAAAATGTCTTTTCCCAACCTTGCAAACAAAGAATCCCTGGCAACCATTACCTCGAATGTTCCATAGCCGGGGTGGTTGTAAAGTCCTTCATAATCTTTTAAGGGATGTGAAGGTTTAGTATCAGTTTTGCGGCTGCTGGTTTTTGATTTTTCTGCTTCTTTAGCAGTGGCTTTTGCTTTCTCGGAAGCTTTTTTCAGGTCAGAATTCCAGTCAAAATAAGGCAGCTTCAATATTCTGTCGGCGATCAGGTTCCTTACAACAGAAGGTACAGCAGAACCATTCTGATTGGATAATACAACAATCCCTACACTGTCGCTCGGGAAGAAGCAGGTGTTTGCAGAAAAGCCGTCAATATTGCCACCATGTTCAACACGGTAATGGCCTTTATAAGATGAGATCATCCAGCCAAAACCATAATTAGCAAGATACACTTCGGGTTTTTCTTTGGTAGGTATTGCTGCACCTATCACCATTTGCGAACTCATTGCTTCGGTTACATAAGCCGCAGGCAACACTTCTTTGCCATCTGATTTTCCGCCATGTATCCAGGCATTTACCCAGTTGGCCATTTCCATTACACTGCTGTTAATACTGCCTGCAGGGCCCATGGCATCTATATTATAGTAGTCTAATTTTTTGATGATGCTGTCTTTCTTCAATCCATAACCCAGTGCAGCATCATCACTTTTCTCCATGTCTTTGATAGAAAAATTGGAGCGGTTCATGCCAAGTGGTTTGAAAATATTTTCACGGATATTATCTTCCCATTTTTTGCCGGTGATCTTTTCTGCTATCATGCCCTGTAAGAAGAACATAAAATTATTATACTGCCATTTTTCACGAACACCATAACTGGGTTCCATGTATTGTATTCTTTTCAAAAGGCTATCTCTTGAACCGGAAGGGAAGCCATACCATGAATAATCGTGCCTTGGCAACCCGGTGCGGTGACTCATCAGATCGCGCACGATGATGGTGTTATTCATCGCATCGTTATAAAATTTCAGATCGGGTAAATAATTACGAACAGGTTTATCGTATTCAAGCTTTCCATCTTTCTGCAATAACCCGATCATAGAAGAGGTGAACGCTTTGGTGCAACTGCCAATAGCAAATAATGTATTGGGCGTTACAGGAGTCTTTTTTTCATTATCCTTATAACCAAAGCCTTTGGCATATACAATTTTGTCTTTTTCTACAACTGCAACTGCAAAGCCTGCTGCGTGCCAGTCTTTCAGCACTCTTTCAAATGCAGTATCCAATCCTGCAAAACGGTCTGTTTCAGGAGTTGATTTTGATTTCTTTTGACCGATGGATGAAAAAGAGATGGCCATTAAAATAACGACACTGATAATTTTTCTCATAGTAATAGATTTTGGCATGAAAAAGCCCGTTAAATGTACTCACTTAACGGGCCAAAAACAATTAAGAATGATGAATGAATCAGACGTGTTTCAGCGCCTGGTCAAGGTCTGTGAGGATGTCGGCAATGTTTTCTATTCCCACACTCATCCTGATCAATCCGTCTGTGATGCCGTATTTGATCCGGTCTTCCCTGTTCAATCCCGCATGGCTCATGCTTGCAGGGTGTGATACCAATGTGTCTACTGTACCCAGAGAAACAGCCCTCACACACATTTGAAGTGCATCAATAAACCGTTTGCCTGCTTCGAGTCCACCTTTCAGATCATAACTCATTAAAGCCCCCGGATGCCGCATCTGTTTCATAGATACTGCATAATCGGGGTGAGAACTCAGTCCGTTATAATTAACGTGCGCAATAGCAGGGTGATTAGCAAGGAATTCGGCCACTTCCATTGCGTTATGACAATGACGCTCCATGCGCAGTTCCAGTGTTTTCATTCCCTGGGTTAACAGGAAAGCATCAAACGGGTTGCTGTTGCCACCCAGCAGTACATGCCATTTCCAGATGTTTGTGCGCATCAGCTCGAGGTCTTTACCCAATAATACGCCACCTATGGCTGTACCATGACCGTTTAAAAATTTGGTGGTTGAATGAAATACAAAATCTACGCCGTATTTAAATGGCTGTTGCAGGTAAGGAGTGGCAAAAGTATTATCAACAGAAACGAGTATATTTTTTTGTTTGGCCAGTAAAGTCACCGCTTCAATATCAACGCACATAATGGTTGGATTGGCAGGGGTTTCTATATGAACTAATTTGATAGTGGGATCATTTTTAAGCGCTTCTTCTACCAGGTTCAGATCACGCATATCAATGATCGTTGTTTTAATACCTGTATGCGCCAACACTTTCAGCATCAGTTCATGTGTGCCGCCATATAAGGAAAAGTGAGTGAGGATGGTGTCTCCTGCTTTTAAGGTGCCAAGAAAAAGCGTGGCCATGGCAGCCTGTCCGCTGGCATGCAATAATGCTTTCAGTTTAAGCGGTTGTCCGTCATCGCCAGAAATTCCAAAAGCTTCCAATGCGGCAATGGTTTCTTCAGCAGTAGTAAATGTTGGGTTACCCCAGCGGCTGTAAATTTTTGTTTTATCAGATCCTGCAAAACGGTCGGAGCCCTGTTGTGCAGTATCAAAAGTAAAAGTAGAAGAAGCATAAATAGGGGTTAGGTGTGCAAAGTCTGCATTGTCATGTCCTGAAGCATGTATCGCTACAGAACTGATCCCCGTTAGTGGAAAAGTTTTGCTCATTAGTATGTATTGATAGTATTTTTAATATTGAAATTTTAATTGCCTGTATTTGCAGGGTTCACCAAAAATAGGATTAAACATGAAGCAATTATTAACCTCTTTCGCCCAATATGAGTATTGGGCCAACGAAAAAATACTGAATGTTGTTTTAGGGTTGACTGAAGAGCAACAAAAACAACAGATAGTCAGCAGTTTTCCGTCTATCCATAAAACCTGTTCACATGTATGGGATGCCTCCCGCGTTTGGTGGCAACGGTTACAGCATGAGCAGCCTGTTATGGGGCCAACTGTTGATGCCAATTATCCTATGGCAGAGGTTATAGATAGCATACTGAAACAGAACAGGAAATGGATAGATTGGCTGATAACCGCTTCTGAAGCAGCTATTGAGCAGGATCTTTCTTACAACAATTTAAAAGGAGAACCCTATCGCCAGCCGGTGAAAGATATTTTACTGCACTTGTTTAACCATGGAACCTATCATCGTGGTCAGTTGGTTACCATGCTGCGGCAGGTGGGCGTGGAGCAGATTCCGCAAACGGATTATATTGTGTATAGCAGGCTGTAATCAACCCCGTACTATTTTTATGTTACGTTTAGTCTGCGGCTAATTTGTGAGTGGGCAGTAGTGAGTGGTGAGTGGTCAGTAGATACTGATAACCAATTAACTTACTCACTACTCACTACTCACCACTCACTACTCACCACTCACAATTAACATAACAATACTCTTGTTATGTTAATCGCAAGCTTCTTAAATTGGGGGGTGATTACAGGTTAGTAAGACCATTTTACCCAGGTAGCACCCCAGGTAAACCCACCACCAAAGGCAGCCAATACAATATTATCTCCTTTTTTCAATTGCTTTTCCCATTCCCATAAACACAATGGAATGGTTGCTGCGGTTGTGTTTCCGTATTTCTGGATATTGATCATCACTTTATCTTTTGATAATCCCATACGGTTAGCTGTGGCATCAATAATACGAAGGTTGGCCTGGTGTGGCACCAGCCAGGCAATATCTTCACCGGTAAGGTTATTGCGTTCCATTAATTCGGCGCTCACATCGGCCATGCCTTTTACAGCAAATTTGAAAACAGGTTGTCCTTCCTGGTAAGCATAGTGTTCTTTGGCCAGTACTGTTTCTACTGTAGCGGGCTTCACAGATCCACCGGCTTTCATGTGCAGGTATTGGCGTCCGCTGCCATCAGTTCTTAAAATACTATCTAATATACCAGTGTCATCGGTTGAAGGCTCCAGTAAAACCGCACCGGCACCATCGCCAAAAATAATACAGGTGGCACGATCGGTATAATCAACAATAGCGCTCATTTTATCTACCCCAACAACAACAACTTTTTTGTAACGGCCACTTTCAATATACATGGCGCCGGTGCTTAAAGCAAATAAGAATCCGCTGCAGGCGGCGCTCATATCATATCCCCATGCATTGATGGCGCCAATCTTATCGCAAATAATATTAGCAGTTGCAGGGAACACCATATCGGGTGTTACGGTGGCGCAGATGAGACAGTCTATCTCGCTTGCATCCATATTTTTCTTGCGGAGCAGTTCCTGAACGGCAGGTGCCGCCATATCACTGCTTCCTTTTCCGGGTTCTTTTAAAATTCTTCTTTCTTCAATTCCGGTTCGGGTACGGATCCATTCATCGTTGGTATCCACCATTTTTTCGAGGTCAAAATTGGTTAATTTGATATCAGGTACATATCCCCCAACCCCGGTAATAGCTGCTCTAATTTTACTCATATCTATTTCTAAATTGTCGCAAATATCCATAAGATTTGTTTAAATGGTACAATCCCGGTTGCGCAATTAACGTTTTAACTGTTCAATGGTATTGATTTTCAATGAGAAACACATTAAATGGGTGCCAGAATGACCTGTTTCCTTTGGTGAATGGACAATCATTTCCGGCATGTTCCGCTAATTTGGGCGGATGCCAATAAAGTTGCCATATGCAAAGCTTTTTTAACATATTTTTGAAAAAGGTATGATCGCTTTTGTAAGAGGACATTTTGCTGTAAAAACACCGGCCCGTGTGGTAGTGGATGTGAATGGTGTAGGGTACGACCTGCAGATCAGTTTAAACACGTATGCTGCTATCAGTAATAAAGACAGCGGGCAGCTCTTTACTTATCTCCACATTACCGAAAACGCGCAAACCCTGTTTGGCTTTGCTGAATTGGCAGAAAAGGAGATCTTTCTCCAGCTAATCAGTGTTTCGGGAGTAGGTGCAGCAACCGCAAGGATGATGTTGTCAGGAATGAGGCCCGATGAGATTGCCAGGGCCATTGTTCAGGGCAACACCCGGCAATTAGAAAGTATCAAAGGAATAGGAAAAAAATCGGCTGAACGCCTGATTGTGGAGTTGAGGGACAAGTTGGGCAAACAATCGCTGGAAACATCATTTACCATAGCCGGTGCCCCAACTGTTGATTCGGATGCAGTTAATGCACTGATCGCATTAGGTATTTCGAGGCCAATGGCTGAGCAGGCAGTTAAAAAAACAATGGCGTCTGTAACCGGTCAGGCATCATTAGAAGAAATTATTAAACAGGCACTTAAAAATTTATAGACTATCGTTCCATTTCTACTTAACCAATCATTTTTATTATCGTATCTATCTCTACTTAACCAAGCGTAACTGTTTGAAGTCTATTCGCAATTTTATTAGTATCAGTTTCCTTCTGCTGTTTGCAATGCAGGCTACAGCCCAGCAGAAAGATTCTTCCCTGCGCTATCCCATCAGCGACAGAAGGGGGGATCCTTTGTCTACCCAGAGTAAGAACCCATTCGATATCCGCGATAACTCACTCATTAAACGGGATATTCAATATGATCCCAAAACAAAGCAATATTATGTGGTTGAGAAGATAGGGGGCAAATTTTATCGTGTGCCAACAACGCTGTCTTTTGATGAATTCTGGAAACTGGAAGCACATAAAGCGGAATCTGATTATTTTAAAAAAAGAGCTGATGCTTTAACTGCATTAAACCTGAAATCGCCCCGCCCCAAAATGCGGGTGTATGATAAACTGTTCGACAGGATATTTGGCGTTACCGGCAACGGTTTGAAAGTAGACATCCGCCCTTCGGGAGAAGTAAATGTAATGGCCGGTTACCAGGGGCAGAATATCAAGAACCCAACTTTGCCCGAACGTGCAAGGAGGAATGGTGGTTTTGATTTTGATATGAATGCCAGGCTGAATGTGAATGCCAATATTGGTGATAAACTGAAATTTCCGATCAATTACAGCACCGTCACCAATTTTGGGTTTGATAACCAGCTTAAGCTTGATTATAAAGGAATGGATGATGAGATCATTAAAAGTCTTGAAGCCGGTAATATTTCGTTCCAATCCAGAAGCACCTTAATACCCAGTGCACAAAACTTATTTGGTGTTAAAACACAATTACAATTTGGAAAAGTGTTTGTAACAGCCGCGCTGGCCAATCAGCGTTCCACGCGCCAAACGGTTGGCCTGCAGGGCGGAACATCTACCACCAACTTCTCCAAAAAACTGGACGATTACGAGGAGAACCGCCACTTTTTACTGGGTCAATATTTCAGGGATAATTTTAATAAGACCATGGCTAAACTGCCGGTGGTTAACTCGCAGGTGCAGATCCAAAGAATGGAAGTATGGGTAACCAACCGCACCGGTGCTACCACAGATGCCCGTGATATAGTGGGTTTGATGGATATTGCTGAACCCAAACCGTATAACCCTAATGTTCACACACTCACAACAAACCCATTACCTGCCAATGGCGCGAATGACCTGTATTCATCGCTGGTGAGTAACGGCAATGCACGTAATCCGTCGTTAATTAATACCCTGCTGTTATCGAAGGGGTTAAAGCCGGTGGATGATTATGAAAAAACATTTGCAAGAAAATTAAGCCCATCAGAGTATTATTTTAATCCGCAGGTTGGTTTTGTTTCTATCAATACGCAATTACAATCGGATGAGGTATTGGCAGTGGCTTATCAATACACTTACAACGGAAGGGTATACCAGGTGGGTGAATTTTCGCAGGATGTGGCGCTCGACTCTACAAGAGGTGTGCAGAAAGTTTTATTTCTGAAATTATTAAAAGCCACATCGCAAAGAATAGAATTGCCAACATGGGGATGGATGATGAAGAATGTTTATTCGCTCGACCTGTTTGGTGGTATACAGAAAGAAGATTTTAAACTGAATGTGTTATATGAAGAACCCAGTGGCGGATTGAAAAGATATTTACCTGAGAGTTCTCCTTCAGTTGATGGTAAATCTTTATTGCGCATACTTAATCTCGACCGCTTAAATAACCGCAACGATCCGCAACCTGATGGTGTGTTTGATTATGTGGAAGGCTTTACCATATTGCCGCAGATGGGCCGTGTGGTATTTCCTGTGCTGGAACCGTTTGGCCGCGACCTGGATACACTGGCTTTTGCGGGGCAGCCCACGGCTATGAAGAAGAAATATGTGTATTATCAGTTGTACGATTCAATTAAAGCAATTGCACAAACCTATGCCAACCTGAATCGTTTTGTAATGCAGGGGCAGGTGAAAGGAAGTGCAGGAGGTTCGGAAATTAATCTGAATGCATTTAATATTCCACCGGGCTCAGTAACAGTAACGGCAGGCGGGCAGGTTTTACGTGAAGGATCAGACTATACGATAGATTATAACCTGGGTAGCATTAAAATTTTAAATGCAGGTATCCTCAGTTCAAACATACCGGTAAAAGTATCGTTCGAGAACAATGCAGGCTTTGGAATACAACAAAGAAACTTCACAGGATTGCGGGTAGATTATCTTGCAAGTAAAAAATTAACACTCGGTACTTCTTACGTTAGTTTGTCTGAACGGCCATTCTTTACCAAAATGGGGTATGGTGATGATCCGATCAGTAATAAAATGTATGGGTTTGATTTCAGCTACCATTCAGACCTGCCGGGATTAACACGTGCACTGGATAAATTACCGTTTTATTCAACCAAAGCCAAATCATCTATAGTTGCTTATGGAGAAGCGGCGGTACTTAAACCCGGTCACCCATCGCAGATAGGTAAGGGTGATAATGGGTTGATCTACCTGGATGATTTTGAAGGAACCAGAACCAGCATCGATCTTCGTTTTCCGCTGGTAGCATGGGCGTTGGCCTCTACACCGCAAGGCAACCCAAAATTCCCTGAAGCGGTATTAACGGATTCTATTGATTACAATTTTAACCGCGCAAAATTAGCATGGTATAATATTGAACCCAACCTGCAGGACAGGAACAGCCCGAACAACCCATTGCGCAGAAACCTGACAGAGTTAAGTGATCCGCGCGTGCGTCAGGTATTTACTAATGAAATATTTCCGCAGCGTACCACTAATATTACCGATGTACAAACCGCTACGTTTGATCTGGCCTATTATCCAACAGAAAAAGGCCCTTATAATTTTGAAACGAGAAAAACTGAAATTGATGCAAACGGAAAACTAACCAGGCCGGCAAACCGTTGGGGTGGTTTGATGCGTTCCATCGATCAAACAGATTTTGAAACCGGCAATATAGAATACATAGAATTCTGGGTACAGGATCCTTTTATCAAAAACCCGGCAAGTAAAGGCGGTAAAATGTATCTGAACCTCGGTAACGTGAGCGAAGATGTTTTAAAGGATGGTAAACGGTTTTATGAGAATGGAATGAATACGCCGAATATCCCTGCTGCAGTAGACAGTACGAACACATGGGGTAAAACACCCGTTAATCCGATACAGATCACACAGGCATTCAGTAATAATCCTGATGACAGGCCTTACCAGGACGTAGGGTTTGATGGATTGGATGATGATGCGGAGCGTAGAAAAAAAGGATATGTGTTAGACAGAATAGCCAGCAACTTCGGAACAGGATCTCCGTTATACCAAAAAACATTGATAGATCCTGCCAACGATGATTATAAATGGTATCGGGATCCTGTTTTTGACGCATCAGGTACCGGTATTCTTGGCAGGTATAAAAATTTTAATAACCCACAGGGTAATTCACCTGTAGCTACCATTGGCGGACTATTTACTTCGGCAGCTACTTTGTACCCAGATAATGAAGACCTGAACCGTGATAATACTTTAAATGAAACTGAATCTTATTACGAATATGAGATTGAGTTAAAACCCGGAATGGATGTAGGTATTACACCTTATATCACAGACAAGCGGAAGATAACTGTTAACTCGGCAGACGGGTTAAGGCGTACAGAAGATTGGTTCCTGTTTCGTGTGCCTATTAAAGGTTATTCAAGAACTGTTGGCGGAATCAATGGTTTTAAATCCATACGTTTTGCAAGATTGTATTTAACCGATTTTGAAGATTCTGTTGTATTGCGTTTGGCAAGATTAGATCTGGTACGAAACCAGTGGAGACAGTTTATTTACAATATAGATACAACAGGGTCTTATACGCCCATCAATAACTCTGCCGGAACAGTGTTGAATACACTTGCTGTAAGCCTGGAAGAGAACAGCAGCCGTCAGCCGGTTAATTATATTATGCCACCCGGCGTAGAACGTGTGCAGTTATTGAGTAACAATGGTGTTAACCTGCAGCAGAACGAGCAGGCAATGAGTTTAAAGCTCAATAACCTGCTCATGGGCGACGCAAGAGGTGTTTTTAAAACGCTGAACCTTGATATCAGGCAATATGGTAAACTGTCTATGTACGTGCATGCTGAATCTGTTACCGGTCAGCGTGCGTTGAAAGATAATGAGATGAATGCGGTGGTGCGTATTGGTCAGGATTTTCTGAACAACTATTATGAAATAAAAATTCCGCTGAAAATAACAGCGCCGGGTACTTATGTAAGAGGGCAGGAAGAGAAAGTATGGCCGATAGAAAACAATCTTGATATCAGCCTGCGCTCTTTAATAGATCTGAAATTAAAGCGAAATAATTCGGGAGCCTCTTTCTCAAATATATACAGAGCGGTGCTGGATAATAAAACCATATCCATCATGGGTAACCCGAATCTTGGAGAGGTAAGGGGGATCATGGTAGCAATCGAAAATCCATTCAAGCCCGATGGCGCAGTTATCAATACCGAAGTATGGGTGAATGAACTCCGTTTATCACAACTGGATGAAAATGGCGGATGGGCCGCTTTGGGAAGAGTAGATCTGAACATGGCCGATCTGGGCCGGCTATCTGTTTCTGCCAACACCCATACACAGGGATTTGGTACTATTGAACAACGTGTAAACGAAAGAGCAAAAGAGAATCTTGTGCAGTTTGATATTGCTGCCAATATAGATGCAGGTAAACTGGTACCCAAAGAAGCCAGGCTTTCATTACCTGTTTATGCAAGCATTAACCGTACGGTGCTTACACCTCAATATGATCCCTACGATCTTGATGTAAAATACAAGGAAAAATTAAATGCAGCACCAAAGGCAAAACGGGATTCCATCCGTAATGCGGCAGTGGATCAAACCACGATCAAGACCATCAACTTTACCAATGTTCGGGTAATGCCGGGCAAGAGTAAACCTGGTTTGTTGCTGCTGAGTAATTTTGATTTTAGTTATTCTTATTCGCAGATATCTCAATCCAGCCCGCTGGTTTTACAAAATACAGTAACTAAACAACGTGGAGGATTGGGGTACACTTATATCGGTCAGAATAAATACATTGAACCATTCAAAAGTTTTATCAAAACCAGAACACCCTGGCTGGCTCTATTCAGAGATTTTAATTTTAACCTGAAACCAAGCTTCCTGAGCTTCAGGGCTGATATTAACCGGCAGTTTGGAGAGTTTATTCCGAGGATCGTGAATACGGTAGACAGTAAAGTGGAAAGAGTAGATACCACGTACGATAAGTATTTCACCTTCGACAGATTTTATGGCATGCGTTGGGATCTTTCCCGTTCACTCAACCTCGATTTTAATGCAACCAATAATGCAAGAATTGATGAACCGTTTGGAAGGATTGATACCAAAGCAAAAAAAGATACGGTAAGAGAAAATTTATTCAAGGGTGGCCGGAATACTTTGTACCAGCAAAAGGTTACACTGAATTATAATATCCCGTTAAATAAATTTCCGTTAACAGACTGGATCAATGCCCGGTACAGTTATGGCACATCTTATAACTGGATCGGTGCAAGCCGTATTGCCATTGATCTTGGTAATACGATTGAAAATTCGCAGGAGAATAACCTGAATGCGCAATTCAATTTTGCCAGTTTATATGCCAAATCAAAATGGCTGAGGGCATTGGATAATATTCCGGCGCCTAAACCCAAAATAAATCCGAACGATGTAAAGGATACGAAAAAGAACGCGCTCGGTGCAACTATCCTGAGTAAGGAAGAAGTGGTGAAAGGCTTAACAGGCAGGAAAAGAAAAGAAGCGTTAAAAAAATGGAGGGAACAAAAACGTGATGCGCGGACTGCAGAAAAATTATTAAAATCGAATGAGCCCGTTGAACTGGGTGGTTTTACACGCGCCGCAGGTAAGCTGCTTACGATGATCAGGAATGTGAACGTGCAATACGCAGAAAACTACCGGAGCCGTTTACCGGGGTATATGGATAGCACACAGTACATTGGGCAGAACTGGAAAACAATGGCACCTGGTCTTGATTATGTTTTTGGAAAACAGCCGGATACTAACTGGTTAAATAAAAAAGCATCACAGGGACTGATCACACGCGACAGTACATTTAACTTTCTTTTCAGGCAAACATTTGAACAGCGTTTTAGCATAAGTGCGCAGTTGGAACCAATCAGGGAATTTACTATTGATCTGAACCTGAGTAAAACATTCACCAAAGAATACTCTGAACTTTTTAAAGATACTACGGGGCACACAGGATTGAACCACCTGAATCCATTGGCCAGCGGAGGCTTTAGTGTGTCTTATATAGCATTCAATACTTTGTTCGGCAGTCATAACCCGAATGAATTATCTGCCACTTTTCAAACATTCCAGAATAACCGTTTGATTGTGTCTAAGCGAGTAGCAGAGCAGAATCCTTACTGGCAGTCGTTACCGGCAGGACAAAAATTCTCTGCCGATGGTTTTGCGAAAGGATATGGACGATATGCACAGGATGTATTGGTTCCTGCATTCCTTGCGGCGTATACGGGTAAAGACCCCAATACTATTTCATTGATAAAACAGTCCAATGCAAAGATCAGTTCCAATCCATTCTATAGTATCCTGCCAAAACCAAACTGGAAATTGACGTATACCGGGTTAAGTAAATCGCCGGCTATCGCTAAGATATTCAGCAATATCATCATCACCCATGGTTATAATGGCACGTTAAGCATGAACAGTTTCAACAGTGCCTTATTGTACCAGGACCCTTTCCGGTTTAGTGCGCCGGGATTTATTGATACGGTGAGTGGCAACTATATTCCGTATTTCCTTGTTCCTAATATTACCATTAAAGAAGGCTTTGAACCATTGATAGGTATTGATGTTACCACTGTTGATCAGCTAAACGTGAAGTTCGAGTACCGTAAAAGCAGAACGCTAAGTTTAAGTTTGATCGATTACCAGCTTAGTGAGAGTAACAGCACAGACTGGGTATTTGGGATTGGTATGCGTAAGAAAGGCGTTAATCTGCCATTCAAACTGCCAGGTGGCAAAGGGAAGAAACTACAGAACGATCTTAACCTGAAACTGGATGTTACAGTAAGAGATGTATCTAACAGCAATAGCCGTCTTGATCAGTCGAACGCATATGGAACAGGCGGACAAAAAGATATATCAATACAGCCTTCCATCGATTATGTGATCAATAACAGGATCAATATTAAATTCTTCTTTGATCAGCGGAAAGTAATACCGTACATCTCAACATCAGCGCCAATAACCAATACCAGGGCAGGAGTAAATATCAGGATATCATTAGCGCAGTAAGAATATCGAATGATGAATACGGAATATTGAATATCGAAGTTTTACTCACTTCATCATTCAATATTCCGTGTTTATTATTCATCAATTTCTTCTAAACGCCCATTTCCCCATTTCTTTCCAGCTTACTTTTTTGCCGTACATGAGGATACCTGTTCTGTAAATTTTACCGCTTAACCATGTGGTAAAGATGAATCCGCCAACAAGTGAAAGCATACTCGCAGCCAGTTGCCAGTAAGGAACTGTTCCCGGTATGCCATAAGCGATCCTTGCCATCATTACCATGGGTGAACTAAATGGTATGATGCTTGCCCAAACAGCAATCGGGGTGCTGGGGTCCTGTACCGCATTGGTCATAATGATAAATGAAAAAATGATGGGCATGGTGATAGGCAACATCAGGCTTTGAGCATCCTGTGGGTCCTCATTCACCACACTGCCTACTGCAGCAAACAAAGCAGCGTAAAACAGATATCCTCCCAGAAAATAAAAAACAAAAAGGCCGATGATAACAGGCCAGTTGGCTGTACTGAAAGTATGTTGTACTTTATAGATCTGTTGTGCCGCATCGCCTGCTTTAACTACAGACATAGAGCCACCGGGCATCTGGCTATTGGCCTGCTGCAGATTTTTAACCTGTTCCATTACATCGTGCGGAATAAATGCCTGTGCCGCAGTGAATAAGCCGATGATGAGTACGATCCACATCAGGAACTGCGTTAATCCAACAGCTCCAATACCAATGATCTTGCCCGACATCAGTTGAAAAGGTTTTACACTGCTTACCATCACCTCGGCAATACGGTTGGTTTTCTCTTCCATCACGCCACGCATAACCATGGCGCCATAAATAAACATGGTGATATAGATAAGCATACCAGATCCAAAGCCGATGCCATACGATAAAGCCGCATTACTCTCTTTTGCATTACCGCCGCTTTCACTTTCTTCCACTGCTTTTAACTCGGCAAACCGGGATTGACTGTGAATGGAATCTAATTGCATTTTATCGATACCGGCATTCTGCAACATATTGTCCTCAATTGCAGTATTGATCCTTTCTGCAATAGCTTCTTCAGTCATGATACTGATTCTCTTTTTAGACCGGAGGATATAACTTGTTTTCTCAGTACCATCAAATTTTGGGATTACGATAATGTCTGTAAATCCCTTGTTCAGATAGTTAGAAGTGTCCACACTTTCAGGAAACTCAAATAAAATTTCTTTACTGTTTTTGATGTTCCCTTTAAAAAAGCCGTTGCTGTCGATTACGGCAATCTTATGCTCATCCTTTCCTTTAATGGATAAATAAGTGCTGCCGGCAATAAGCGCAACAATTAACAGGGGCATTAATATGGTGGTCAGAACAAATCTTTTATTTTTTACCCTTGTGAGGTATTCTCTTTGTATGATCAGTATTGTTTTATTCATAAAAGCAGTTTGTAAGTAGGCAGGTTGGTTTATTGAGCGTTTACCGGTTGAAAAGCCCTGGTAGTTGCATTGGTGCCTTCTACCAGGTTAATAAATATTTCATTCAGAGATGGTAAAATTTCGTTGAAGGATTCGATGGTGAGGTTTTGCTGTAAAAAATATTGCAACACGTCATTGCTCCTGAACCCGTCTTTGATTTTTACTGTTAAGGCGTTTGCTTTTTGATCAGCAATATCAAAAGCAGGGCTGTTGATATTACCTGGCACTTCGTTTAGTTTAATGCCGAATTTATTTTCCTTGAATTGTTGCTTGATCTCAGACACAGTGCCATCTAATATTTTTTGACCCAGGTTCATCAGCACAATATGATCGCAGATCTCTTCTACCTGTTCCATCCGGTGGGTACTGAAGATGATGGTACTGCCTCTTTGCGAAAGGCCATAGATCTCATCTTTGATCAGGTTGGCATTTAAAGGATCCAGACCGCTAAAAGGTTCATCCAGGATGATCAGTTTGGGCTCATGCAATACAGTAGTAACGAATTGAAGTTTCTGGCTCATCCCTTTACTGAGGTCTTCCACTTTTTTGTTCCACCAGCTTTCCATTTCCAGTCGCTTAAACCAGTATCGTATTTTTTCCATGGCATCGCTTTTGCTCAGCCCCTTAAGTTGGGCAAGATATAGTGCCTGCTCGCCGATCTTCATTTTTTTGTACAGGCCACGTTCTTCCGGCATATAGCCGATCTTGATGATATCGTTAAGCGGATCAAACGTTTTCCCGTCAAACCGGATACTACCGCTATCAGGGTAAAAGATACCGGTAATCATTCGGAGCAGGGTTGTTTTTCCGGCACCATTAGGGCCCAGCAGGCCAAAGATGCTGCCTTTATTGATAGAGAAACTGATATTATCTACCGCTTTCTGGGTAGCATAATATTTCTTCAGGTTATGCAGCTCTAGGATGGGGTTCATAAGCGTAAGGTTGTAATCAAATATAAATGATAGTAAGGGTTAAAGATTGTTTTTTCCGTCATTGGCTGATTAGTAGCGGAATTCACCTAATTATTACACTATCGGATGATGAAAATGATACATTTGCGCTCAAATTGATAAAATGAAAGGCATAGGCATTATCAGGCGTTTTACTGTAGCTATTATATTGGCAATGGTATTTATTACCATGGAAAGCTGGGGTTTTCTGGTACACAGAACAGTACATCAATTGGCGGTGTATGAACTCCCCGCCGGTATGGCCCCATTTTTTTACAGGAATATGGAAGACCTTGTAACCCATGCTCCCCGGCCCGATATACGCCGTAATGTTGACAGTACAGAAGCAACCAAACATTTTATAGACCTTGAGATGTACGGAAAAGATGCGGTTAATAAAATGCCGCTTGATTGGGCACAGGCTGTAAAAAAATATACGCGTGACAGTTTGCTGAAGTATGGTTATGTACCCTATCACGTAATCTATATGAAGGGCAAATTGACAGAAGCTTTTAAAAAAGGGAATAAAGACAGTATCCTATATTATGCTGCCGATCTTGGTCATTATATATCCGATGCCAATGTGCCATTACATACAACTATAAACTATGATGGCCAGCTTACAAACCAGAAAGGGTTGCATGGTGTTTGGGAGTCGATGATACCGGAACTGGAGTTTAGTAATTATAATCTGTATTCTGCGCATAAAGCGGGTTACCTTAAAAATCCCCAGGCTGCTATCTGGACAGCAGTTCGCAGGGCTGCGGCGCTTGTTCCTGAGTTGTTTGCCAAAGAAAAAGAGCTGAGTAAAGATTTCACGGACAACAGGAAGTATCGGATACAAATAAGGAAGGGCCGTGAATCTAAAAGTTATACCACAGAGTTTGCAGAGGCTTATGCGGCAGCGTTAAAAACAACAATTAATGACCAATTGCTGAATTCAGCCAACCTGATAGCAGATTTCTGGTACACCAGTTGGGTAGATGCCGGAAAACCAGACCTCTCTGCCTTAACCACCAATTGGACAGTTGCCGACCAGGCAAAGCTAACCAATGAATTAGGCCTGTTTAAGGATAACAAACTATTGGAAACTAAACAGTTACTCTCCAAAAAGACAGAAACGAAAGAAAAAGAGTAAAAAGAAACTTTTCTAAAAAAATGGGTGTATAAACGGTTGTCTGGGGATAACCGTTTTTTTATTTTCGGTGATAGATTGGAAGTTGTAATCAATTCTACCGTATGAAATTGCATATAAACAATATAGTTGAGTTGCTAAGCCTTATGGTAGCCATATTCTATTATCCCTATTTGAAAGGCTCATTTATGAAGTGGTTTTTGCCATTTCTGGGGTTTATTTTTTTAGGTGAAATATTTGCTAATTATCAACGAACTGTTCTCAAAGAACAAACATTTCAAATTAATTACTTAATTGCAATTGTAGAATCTATCTTTTATGGGTATATATTTTATAGGTTGTGTCATTGGATATGGATTAGGAGAATAATATTGTTTTTTATTCCTGCTAGCGTTTTGGGCTATTTATTGTCCTATTTCTTATTTAAAGACCCTTTGAAATATATTTTCCCCAATATTGTAATTTCTGGATTTTGTTTAGCAGTCATTTCTCTTTTCTATTTGTATACAAAGTTTTTGGATGATGATGAAGTTCTTTTGGTATCTGAACCCGGTTTTTGGATTGCATTTGGTGTGACACTTTTTTATTCGGGTGCCAGTATCTCTTTCTCTTTATATAAGCTGATAATGAAAAATAATTTATTTCTTTTCGGAGAAAGATTGTTAAATCTTATTCCACAAATCTTAAGTGTGATTTTATATCTCAGTATTTCAATAGCTATCATCCTATGTAAGAAAAAAAGAAGGATTTTATCATAAGTATCAAATCCTGAAAAATGGGTGTAAAAACGGTTGTTTGAGGGTGGCCGGTTTTTTATATTCGGCGTTAGATATTGAACTCATATCAATTCTGTCAAATGAAATTTCAAATAAACCATATAGTTGAGCTACTAAGCCTTATCGTAGCAATACTCTTTTATCCTTATTTGAAAGGCTCATTTATGAAATGGTTTTTACCTTTCTTGGCTTTTGTTTTTTTTAGTGAGGTGTTGGCATCCTATCAATGGTATGTTTTAAAGGTGCCGACAATAAATATAAATTATTTGATTGCTTGTGTTGAATCTATTTTTTATGGATACGTTTTCTATTCGTTAAGTCACCGAGTTTTTTTTAAGAAAGCAATTTTATATATTGTTCTAATTAGTGAAATAGGGTATATTATATCTTTTATTTTCTTCCGAAACAATTATGCGTATTTTTTTGGAAATATAATTGCATCAGGTTTTTTTATAGCGGTAATAGCATTAAGCTATCTGTATATGAAGTTTATGGATGATGATGATGAATCACTATTAATTTCGGAGCCGGGGTTTTGGATTGCTTTTGGAGTCTCGTTATTTTATTCCGGGGTTAGCATTTCTTTCTCATTGTATGAGTTTATGAAAAGAAATGTTCTTATCCTGTTTGGCGAAAAACTAATAAATCTTATTCCGCAAATTTTAAGTGTGATTTTATATCTCAGTATTTCAATAGCCATTATTCTATGCAAACAGAAAAAGAAGATATTATCATAGCCATCCTGGTTGGTAGCCTTTTTATTTTGCTTTTTGGATTTATTACATTTTTGGTTGTAATAAATTTTGTAAGAAGGAAACGAAAGATACTGATGGAAAGGCGGGTTCGGGAAGCCCAGTTTCAACAGGAGCTTTTGCAGGCACAATTAGAGATGCAGGAACATACTTTCAGAACTGTCAGCCAGGAAATACATGATAATGTGGGTCAGATATTAAGTATTGTTAAGCTAAATCTTAACATTCTAACGTTCGGAAACGAGGATAATGAGAAACTGCAGACGATCAAGCAACTGGTAAAGAATGCAATTACAGAACTGCGGAATCTCAGCGCTGGATATTATGCAGACAGGCTTCTGGAAGAAGGTTTCCTGGTAGCCATTCAGCAACAATTACAGCAACTGGATAAAACAGGTTATTTTACAACTAGTTTTCATTCTAATATCGACACTTTATCTATGGATAAAAGTAAAATGATCTTTCTTCACCGTATAGTGCAGGAAATTTTACATAATGTAGTAAAACATTCAGAGGCTACCCACGTTGATGCAAGAATTTCAAAAGAAAGTAACGAAATTCATATTGTTTTACGTGATAACGGCAAAGGCTTCAATAGCAACGATCCTGGTTTCAAGCCAGGAATTGGCCTTAGCAGCATCCGGCAAAGGGCATCGATGATTGGTGCTAATGTCTGTATTAATAGTATAAAGCATATAGGAACTATTGTTAAGCTCACATTCATACAAAATGAATAAGATCACCCTAGCTCTGGTTGATGATCACGTGATCTTACGCAAAAGCCTCGGGATATTGATTGAAATGTTAGAGGATTTCGAGATCATTCTTGAAGCCGGCAACGGGCGCGAGCTCATCGATCAGTTAAAAGAAAAACCTGCCCCCGATATTGTTTTACTGGATATCACCATGCCTGTTATGGATGGTGTAGAAACAGCCTGGTGGTTAAAACAGCATTACCCCACAGTAAAAGTGTTGGCATTGAGCATGATCAAAAATGATTTTATCATTATTCGGATGCTGAAAAACGGCGCCAGGGGGTATATTCTGAAAGATTGCGAACCTGCTGAACTCCGTGCCGCTCTACACCAGGTACATGAAAAAGGATATTATTACAACGAGCTGATAACCCCGAAAATGAAAAATAAAGACGGGGAAGATATCGACTCACCTAAAATTATGCTGACTGAGCAGGAACTTAATTTCCTCCGTTGGGCATGCACCGAAAAAAACCATAAAGAAATAGCCGAAGAAATGCGCATTAGTCCGCGCACTGTTGACGGTTACCGCGACTCATTATTCAAAAAACTGAATGTTAATACCAGAGTGGGTATCGCCTTATATGCGATTAAAAACGGACTGGTTCAGGTATAGACCTGGTTTACTACGAAATTCTTCCAGTTAAAAAAACGGGATTTTTCCCGTATGTGGGGCCAATAAGCCTTACTACTTTTACGCCACAAAAGAGAATAAGCTGATTGACTGTTAAAAGGCGATCAGCAGGTGCAGAAGTAGCGGTCTAATACCGGGGGGATTTAGTTCCGCTATTTCTGCCTCTTTTTATTTACAATTTCTCATGTTTGAGTTTTCAATTTTTCAGTTTTGCAAGTAACTGTTTAATTGTTTTTGGGGGAGGGGAGGTTGTTTACCTCTCCTTTTTTATGATCATATCCGCCACCCTTTCTCCATCCATAGCAGCACTTACAATTCCTCCTGCATACCCCGCACCTTCGCCACAGGGATATAAATTGGTTACCTGTGGATGAACCAAACTGTCAGCATCCCTTGGAATACGAACCGGGGAAGATGTTCTGCTCTCGGTAGCAACAACAATGGCCTCATTGGTATAATACCCCCGCATTTTTTTGCCGAATGCTATGAAACCCTTTCGCAGACTTTGTGCAATAAAATCGGGTAATACGTTGCCCATTTCTACTGAGGTTATACCGGGTAAATAACTGCACTCGGGCAGATCGGCAGAGGCTTTATTACTGCAGAAATCAACCATCCTTTGTGCCGGTGCCACCAGTTGCCCTCCACCGGCCGCAAAAGCAGTCTGTTCAATGGCTTGCTGGAAATGCATCAGCAGTAAGGGGGATTCTTTTATTTTTTGATACTGGAATTGTGCCGCTATGGAATTATTTTTCTCGAAATAACGGTTGGCATCTGCCCTTTCTACCTGAACAACCATGCCACTATTGGCATACGGATTATTCCTTTTACTTGGGCTCCATCCATTTACCACCAGTTCGCCCGGGCTTGTGGCTGCAGGCGCAATAATCCCACCGGGGCACATACAAAAACTAAACACCCCTTTTTTATCAACCTGCTCCACCAGCCCATAGGTTGCCGGCGGTAAATGTCCATCTCTAATTAAACAATGATATTGAATAGAATCAATCAGGCTTTGCGGATGTTCAATACGTACACCCAGTGCAAATGGTTTAGCTTCTATCAATAAACCTTTTTGATGTAATAGTTCAAACACATCCCTGGCCGAATGCCCTGTTGCAAGAATAGCGGCGTCTCCGGTAATGGTATCTCCATCTGCAGCGATCACCCCTTTTAATGTATTGTTATTGATAACAAAGTCGACCACTTTCTTCTCAAACAGGAACTTGCCGCCGCTATCCAGTATCTGTTTTCGGATGGCAGTAATGATATGGGGAAGTTTATTGGTACCAATATGTGGATGCGCCTCATACAACACACGCTCGTCAGCGCCAAATTGGAAAAAGATATTCAGAATGCGCTGGATATCGCCTCTTTTACTACTCCGGGTATAGAGTTTACCATCGCTGTAAGTGCCGGCGCCACCTTCTCCAAAACAGTAATTGCTTTCAGGATTTACAATGCCTTCTTTATTTAGCTGGGCCAGGTCGCGGCGGCGAGCCCTTACATCTTTGCCTCTTTCAAGAACAATTGGCTGAATACCGGACTCGATCAGTTTTAGTGCAGCAAATAATCCTGCCGGGCCGGCTCCAATAATAATAACACGGGTCTTCGCTTTGCTTACATCGGTAAAATGTATAGGACTGATAGCTCTTTGCTGAAAAGGTTCATCAGCAAATGCTTTTACCATTAGGTTGATCCATACCTGCTTACTACGTGCATCAATAGATTGCCTTATGCGGACGAAACCAGAGATCTCCGATTCCTTTTTGCTGAGTGCTGCGGCAATATACCTGTTGATGACCCTGTCATCTGCCGCTTCAGCCGGAGTGAGTTTTAGTGAAATGTCTTTTTGCATACTGTTAGGTGGTTATCCTAAAAAGTAGTTAGGGGTCTGGTGCTAACTTTTGGAAAGTTTAAAACTTTCCAAAAGTTAAAATGGCAAGTCGTCCACCACATCTGCAGCCGGTGGCATATCATTATAATTGGTTGTATCTGATCCGCTGCCAGACTGTCCTATCTTAACTGTTTCCATTCTCCAGGCATCAAGATTGGTAATATAGTTCTCCCTGCCTTCTTTTACCCATTTGGTTCCTTTGATGTTGAACTGCACTTTAACCTCATCGCCAAGATTAAACCTGTCGGGCATGGCGGTCTTATCCTGCACACATTGGAACTTTACATAATTGGTAATCACTCTTCCTCCAATATCTTCTGTTTTTTCAATCACAAATTCACGCGTTTTAAAGGTTTCGGTACGTTGAACAATATCAAAAACAGCTACCAGTTTTCCAACAATTTCGTAAGACATATCTCAATTTTTTAAAGGTGCTCAAAAGTAGCATTAAAATTCAGTCGGCAGGCAAAAAAATCATTTCATGCATGATTAATATTGTTACCTTTCAAATAGTAACCGGAACCAACTATGCGCAGGTATTTTCCAATATTTCTGATCCTTGTTTTATTCTCTGCATCCTGTGTTACAAGCTACCAAACCACCTCACTTAATTTTCAGGATTACCGGGTTGAAAAAGGATCTGCTGTTGATTCTTCAATCGTAAAAATGTTACAGCCTTATTCCGTTACACTTAATGCAACCATGAATAAGGTGATCGGGTTCTCTAACAATTATTTAGCTGCCAAACAACCCGAAAGTGCCCTTGGAAATTTTATGGCAGATTGCATGAAGCTGATGGCCGAAAAAAAATTTGATAAAAAAGTTGATGCTGGTTTTATGAATCAGGGGGGCATCCGTTCTTATATACCCAAAGGCAATATCACCGTAGGCAAAATATATGAACTCATGCCTTTTGATAATCTTATTGTGCTGCAGGAACTGAAAGGCTCGGTATTACAGCAGTTCCTGGATAAAACGGCTGCCGATGGCGGCTGGCCGGTATCTGTTGGCCTAAGCATGGGTATTAAAGATAAAAAAGCAGTGCAGGTAATGATCAACGGAAAGGCCCTAGATCCCAATGAAACGTATGTGATAGCCAATTCTGATTATATCGCCAATGGAGGAAGTGATTGTGATATGTTGCGAAAAATTCCTAAACAGGATAAAGGCTACCTGATGCGGGATGCACTGATCGAATATGTTACAACATTCACTAACCAGGGTAAACCACTGGATTATACAATTGAAAACCGGGTTACTAATGTCATCAATTAACCGAAGAAAATTTTTAAAGCAAAGTGCTTTAACAGGAGGAGCTCTTGCAACTGCTGCTTTTTTGCCATATAATGCCGATGCCGCGGTTAGCCGAAGTCTGACTATCCTGCACACGAATGATGTACATAGCAGGCTGGATCCCTTCCCTATGGATGGCAGCCGAAACCAGGGCTTGGGTGGGGTAGCCGCCCGTGCAGCGCTGATAAATGAGATCAGGAACGAAAACGGCCAGGTATTACTCCTGGATGCCGGTGACATTTTCCAGGGCACCCCTTATTTTAATGTGTACAAAGGCGAACCCGAGATCAAAGCCATGAGTATGATGGGTTATGATGCCGCCACAATGGGTAATCACGATTTTGACGGCGGGATAGAGAATTTTGCAAACCAATTACAACATGCCGGCTTCCCGATACTGATCTGTAATTATGATTTTACAGGTACTGCCATGGAATCGAAGTTCCAACCTTATAAAATATTTCAGAAAGGCGATCTTAAAATAGGGGTGTTTGGTGTAGGGATAGAACTAAGGGGATTGGTACCCGACAATTTGTATGGAAAAACGGTCTATCTCAATCCTATCGCTGCCGCTAATCAAACCGCCGAATGGTTGCGAAAAAAAGGTTGCCACATGATCATCTGTTTATCGCATTTAGGAGATAAATATGATGATGATAAGGTTAGCGATGAGATATTAGCCAAAGAATCGTTTGATATAGACCTGATTATAGGCGGGCATACCCATCGTTTTTTTACTGAACCCCGGAAATACCGTAACCGGAATGGTGGCGAAGTGGTGGTTAACCAGGTAGGTTGGGCAGGTATTCAGCTCGGTAGACTGGATTACCGGTTTTCGTCTTTTTCGGGCAAAAGTCTGGCAAACGCCCATACTGTAGTTATAGGGAAAAAAACAAGGGAATAAAAAATTTTTTTTTCAACATAAAGTATACATATTCGCAACCCCAAATTATTTTTTTCAACATTTCCACAAATGGAGAAAATAAGATAACTTGAAGGTTTAAGCGAAGAATATTCTAACTCATTATAATATCTTTTTTTTCGTATGGCTAAGAACGCTGAATCAGTCTGGAGCAATTGTTTGAAGATCATCAAAGACATCGTAGAATGGCAACATTATAAAACATGGTTCGAACCTATCAATCCTGTTGAACTAAAAAGCAACGTATTATTGATCCAGGTACCCAGCCAGTTCTTCTATGAATACCTGGAAGAGCATTATGTAAACCTGCTGGCAAAAACTTTAAAACGCGAATTAGGAAAAGAGGCAAGACTGGAATACCGTATTATGGTAGACAGTGGCAATTCAAACGGACGAAATGGTTCGATGGATATTCCTGCCAGCAACATGAAAACATATAATAACAATGAGATGAACTTTCCGTTGGTGATAGACAACCCGGTAAAGAATCCATTTGTTATTCCCGGTCTGAAAAAAATGCAGATCGATCCGCAACTGAACCACATGTACATCTTCGATTCTTTTATTGAAGGCGATTGTAACCGTGTGGCGCGCAGGGCCGGTAAAACCGTTGCAGAAAAGCCCGGGGCCAACTCATTTAACCCACTGGTTATATATGGTGGTGTTGGATTGGGTAAAACACACCTTGCCCAGGCAATAGGTAATGAAGTAAAAAGACTGCACCCCGGAAAAGTGGTTTTATATGTGAGCAGTGAAAAATTCATTAACCAGTTTCAGGACCATAGCCGTAATAATGCTATTAATGATTTCATCCATTTTTATCAACTGATCGATGTTTTGATCATTGATGATGTTCAGTTCTTCAGCAGGGCCGAAAAAAGCCAGGATGCTTTCTTTGCCATCTTTAACCATCTGCACCAAAGTGGGAAACAACTGGTATTAACTTCTGATAAGCCACCGAAAGACCTGGATGGCATGCAGGAAAGATTATTAAGTCGTTTTCGTTGGGGATTAAGTGCTGATCTGCAGATACCGGATTATGAAACCCGTATTGAGATCCTGGAGAAGAAAATGAAGAACGATGGTTTGGATATGCCGAAAGAAGTGGTGAAATATGTGGCTTATAATATTAATACCAATGTTCGGGAACTGGAAGGAGCATTGATATCCCTGCTGGCACAATCATCCCTGAATAAGAAGGATATTGATGTGGAGCTGGCCAAGAAAGTGCTTCGCAATTTTGTGAAGACCAGCAGCAAGGAAATAACCATTGATGCTATCCAGAAAATGGTTTGCGAATACTTTGATGTGTCTTACGATAAATTATTGCAGAAAACCCGTAAACGTGAGATCGTACAGGCAAGGCAGATTACGATGTACCTGGCCAAGGCATTCACCAAGAACTCTTTGAAGACAATCGGTGAACATTTTGGCGGCCGCGATCATACCACTGTGATCCATTCCTGTCAAACGGTGAAGGATTTAATGGATACCGACTCTATCTTCCGTGAAAACGTGATGGAACTGACGCAGAAAGTGCAGTTGGCAGCGATGTAAGTCTGTGGTTTGTGGTCTATTGTTGTTTAAAAATATTAATTGCATCCCGTGGTTTTAGAGCTACGGGATGTTTATTTTTCAGGTTTTGTGTTCACATTTTTGGCAGTTTACCCTTCTCCACCTATTTTTGCAGCCCTCTCTGAAAAGAGCAGGAACGGTGAGGTGGGAGAGTGGCTCAATCCAGTAGTTTGCTAAACTGCCGTACGGGTCAAACTGTACCGAGGGTTCGAATCCCTCCCTCACCGCTTTATCCACCGCAGCTTCAGCGAAGGTGGATAGAGCAAAAGCACAAAGCCACAATCTATCTTAGCCAGGGTCAGGGCTTTGGTGGATGAACCCGGGAAGTAGCGCAGGCCGGTAGCGCACCTGGTTTGGGACCAGGGGGTCGCAGGTTCGAATCCTGTCTTCCCGACAAGTAGTATTGATTATCAATTAGTTATGAACTGTTCGGACATATTTCGGACAGTTTATTTCTTTTTGAGGATACCCCAGACCTACATCAAAGAAAATTTCCTAAAAAAAGTTGAATCAAGAGTTTTTAAGCTATCCACTGAAAACAAGGCAAGGCATACTAGTGCCATCAGTATATATAAAGCAAAGGATCTTTTATATTTTTTGTTTAGTTCTGATTTGCGGGCTGCCACAAAAAGAATAATAATAACCGGTAAAGAGACGATGTGGATTACAGTACCGATATCCATAACAGCTATTGAGTTTTATGGAAGATAGGAAAAGAGTAAATGGGCTAAGGAGATGATGCGAAATTATTTTTTTTCGTTTAGCGGGATGATGGCACGTTCTGCTGCTGAATGAAGATTTGAAAGTTCCTGCCATCATCCCGCTAAACGAAAGAGCCAAGCAATTCAGATGCCTGGCTTTTTGCAAATGCTGCCGGGCGCGGCAGCCAAGTACAAAACACAGGCTTTGCACTACATACGATAACCGCGACCACTATCCGGTCTCTGCCTATTCTGTTTTATTTCTTTATCGGGTTTCTGCTCTTTGCTTATATCCTGTTTCAATTCCCGTGACTGTGTTACATATTTACCAAAGATTTGAGAAGGGTTAAGTATCGCTTGCTCAAATCGTTCAGCAAGAAGAGATAATGTTAACTCTTTACCCATAAATTGAATCGTTGCAGGTATAATTTCTTTATGATATTTAAGCGAAAGATAAGTAACGGCGCGGGAAAGTTCTTCTGCAAAGTATTTATTTTCAAATGCTGCACCATATACCTCCAAAGGCTTATAGGAAAGCAGAACGTACATATCTACAAAATCCTTAAACCTGGTTCCATTGCGAGTAATGGCATTTAGTTTCATGGCTCCTATATCCTCGAGAGATGCCATCCTGATACCTTCTTCTATTATGATTGCTTTGATGTCGGGTACGCGGTGAGCGATCATATCAATTTTTATTCCATCAATAAAGCAAAGTAATGCATTATTGTAGCAACGGATATTTTCGGCCTTGTACTCTTTGATAAGATATTCTTTCAACGCTTCACTATCAAAATTCCGTTTATTGAACAGGTCAATATCTATTGATATCCTATGACCGACTTGAAGTGATAATGCAGTTCCGCCAACGAGAGTGAATTCTTTTAAATTCTCATCACTCATCAGGCGTTTTATAAGTCCCAATGTCCCGGCCTCGACTGTTTCCTTATGTAACATAGTAACTCTTCGGGTTTTAGTTTGAAATAATGACATACATCGTTAATGCTGTAATCCGGCAAAAACTTAATGTCATTTTTCAATGTACTAATCACCTTCTGCTCACTATAATAGCGAATGAGTTCCTTCCATTCCTGCTCCGTACCCCGTTCAATGACACGACCAATGATACCGACTGATTCTTTTTGCCAGTCGATCCGGTCAAAATCATATTCCCAGAATAATCGCTTATGGAGGTTTGGCCCTTGCATGTAGGTAAAATTACTACAAACTGACATTTATTACCGTTTTGAGTATTGGGTTTACTTTTTCTTAGTATTATGGTTACCCATATTTGTGATAGTCGGGATATTTGGTACTAAAGAACGCATCTCGGCACTATCAGCTTTCATCTTTTGCTGTAAGTTCCAAACCTGCAGGTTATGCTCTTCCTCAGCTTTGACCTCCTCTCTTATTTTGTCCGGGTTTTGTTCAACGCTATCAGAAACATCCTGCATATATTTTGTCAAACTAACATTGGCATCAAGTGACAGCCTTCTCCATTTGGTATCATTTTTCAGATATTGATTCAAACGCTGGCCGGTTTGATACCAGCCCATGCTAATTCCTATACCAATACAGAACAATGCTATTGTTGCAATCAATAACCTGGGCACATGATGAACATGTACTATCTCTTGTGTAAGGGGTTTTTTCAGGAGTTCAGAGTGTTCTTTGATTTCTGCGCCAAATGCTTCAATTTGCTGAATTGGCGCAGTTGCGAGTTGCAAAAGTGTTTGTTGCTCTGTTTTCATTGTTTCCATGTTCCTGTTTAATAAATTGATTTGTTCCCGGTCTTTTTCAAGTGCCTGATTTTGTTTTTCCTGAACCGTCTTTACAGATCTTAATTCCTGGTTGTTCTGTAACTGTTCTTCAGAAATTTGATTCAATACTTTTTCCATAGTTTTCTGTTCCATGATCTATTTTTTATCTTGATAAATGTTGTGATTGACTTTTTCGTTTCTTCTTTTGATGTATTAATTCATAGGGTGTTTGATTGAAATCCCGTTCCTGTCTTAATAAAATTTCCAAAGTTTTGCTTAAATCCAGGTTCTTTTGTTGCTCCAGGTGTTTTGATATACTAAAAGACAAAGATTTTGATTGCTGCTTGTAGGCAATCTTTGGTGATTGTTTTTTCTCTTGTTCTAATTGCTGATACAACCGTTGCCGTCTTTCAATTGAATGACTAAGTATCTTCTCAATTGTGCTTAAAGAATATCCAACCTCGCTTCCCTTTACCTTCATCTTCTTGTCGTCTATAAAACTGATACCCCGACTTTTAATAACCTGTATTTTTTGTTGTTCCATTTTGTGTACAAAATCAGAAAAGTTTGTAGCGGTTAAAAGACAGTCCCTGATATTTTGTTTTAAGTGTTCTTTGCGCTGATCAATTCTTTGTTCCCGGCTATGTTCGTGACGTTGCTGCTGTGTCATAAATTTTCCAGGGTTTAAGACTTGTTTTAATTCATATTTCAATTCAAGCTTGCGGCAGAGGTTAGCTATTTTCCTATAGCTGTTGGAGTCACTGATCCTGCTGCCGTCAAAACCTACCCGGTTAACTACAATATGCAGATGCGGGTGTTTAGTATCTTGGTGATAAATGGCGATGTATTGATTCTTTTCAAAACCAAACTCCTTTGCAAAATCTTGTCCGATCTGCCGCAGAGTTTCGGTTGTAAAAACATCCTCCTGATCGAGGCTCAAAGTAATGTGCATGACAGGACTTGAAAGTTGTGGCCTGAGTGCCCGCACTTCATTGAATTGACGGGTCAGTTCTTTCTTTTCGCCGAAGCACATATTGTATTCCAAAACTTCCGCCCTGTTCTCATGTTTTAAGCCATCTTGTTTACTCATGGTCTGCTTCTCTTCATTAGTTAGTTCCAGCTTATCTTCAAGACAGTATCGGATGCAACCGCCAAATGATTTTCCAATGGTAATTTTTCCGATCATGAAAAGTAGTTTCTGATAGTGATGGTAATTGTGTGTAACTGTCCAGATAATTCGTCCAATTGCTCTCGCATAAATGCGCCCAGATTTTCTCCACTATTTCTTTTTTTAGCAATTTGATTTAGGTTCGCGGCTATATGATTTAATGTTCCTTTCAACAACAAAGCATCTTTCGGAAACTCTCTTTTTGGCCTGTCAATTTTTCCGGTTAGTCCGATCTCCCGTAAATATTCAGAGGCAGTTATACCAGCTTCCTTTCCCTTTTCTCTAAGCAATCTTTGTTCAAAAGCACTGCAATGCACGGTGATTGTTTTATTCCGCTTGATCTCTTTGGGAGGCCTGCCACCTTTACTATTACTATGTTTTTTTGTTGTCTTCATTGCTTGACTAATCTTTAGGGTTCGCCAGTGGCGAACCCTCTCCATGAATGCGATAGCATGAATGGAGCGAGCGTTTCGGGGTTCCCGAAACATAGCTCGCTCCGAAAAAGTCAAAGCCGCCTACCTCTCCTTTGTGATTGCCTTTGTTCGAAATGCTCTTTCATTAGAAACTCATTTAAGTCTTTGTGATTTTTATAAATAAGGCTTTCGTCCCGGTACTTTCTGCTGATTGCCAATACTTCTTTTGTGATAGTCAATCCTTTGTTATCCCGATCGAGGTATAAATGAATGGAAGGATATTTTTCAAGTTGCGGCTTCATCTTTTCCATGAAGCCAATTGAGTTCAACACTAGAAAATTTGGCTGCTGTTTTGTCATCATGATAAACTTGCGCTGATGCATTGTTTGGTAAGAAAGAAAATCTATAAAGCCTTCAAAAACGAGAATTTCATTTGACAGATTCTTCCCGATTAGTGTCACTTCTTTTGGACTGCTGCTTCCTTTGAAGTTAGCGCTGCGCAATTCATATCCACCGGCGCTGTTTTGAAACCCGATCACCGTGTATTTTTTATCATACAAATCGAAATCAATTTCCTTGCAAAACCGGTTCGCAATTTCCAGTGGAATTTTTCTGAATGACAGGTATTGCTTCAACGATAATAACTTGATATTTGACCTCACATCCCGGACTACAATTTTTTCTTTTTCACCAGCAGCGGAAAAAGAAATGCTTTTAAAAAGGGGGGATTGCGTGTGAAAAGGAAAGTGATTTTTTTGTTCTATTTTTTGCAGTAACTCCTTTACTGTGCATTGATAAAACAGGATACCAAAATCAACTAAGTTTCCTCCTTTCTGCAGACCATGATCATACCACACATTCAGCTTCCGGTCTACTTTAAATGACGGCGTTTTTTCATCCCTCAATGGCGAGAGATACCAGTAGTCATTATTTCTTATCTTATTGGGTGAATGGCCCAGTTTCTCCAGGTACTCAACCATGTCGATTTTCTTTACTTCTGCAATGGACAATTTATCGCGCTCCATAGAATTTTTCTTTTAGTTGGTATATGGCACAAGCGTTGCTTGAAGCAGACTGATTTGTTGTATAATGGATTTGACACCTGCAAGTTTCAAGGCTGTAAATGATAACCCCTGTTCCTTTTCCAACATCTCTTTTAGATTTCCGATCAGATAATTTAATTGGACGAGCATTGGTCTTGCTTCCCGCGAGAACTCTGGATCTGTTTTTTGCTCTATTTGACTAAAAGCCTTTCGTCTTAGATAATCTGAGACTGTTAAATCCTGTTCCTTTGCCCACTTGGATATATATTGGCGTTCTGTTTCTGTACATACAAGTGTCAAACGCTGATCTTTCTTCACATGTTTTCTTGGTCTGCCGGATTTCTGTATTACTGAATTAATTTTCCGAGTTTCCATATAGGATATTTATACTGTGATTTTCGTGTGACCATTTAGGTGCTGAAATACTTTTGGTGTTACCTTAATGCGATGTGATTTTCGTCACACCGATATGATCGCTGATTGTTTTTGGTGACACTTTTGGTAGTGGGTTTACTTCAGAACATTATGTCGCATGGAGGCAATTACTTCTGAGCGTCGGAAATACACGCGGCCATTCATTCGTAAATAAGGGAGTCCTTTTTTCATCCAGTCGGTTAGAGTGACCAGAGATATGTTTAGCTCTGCTGCCATCTGCTGCCTGCTTAGCAGAGGTTCTTCTACTGAACTTAGCCCGTTTTCGGCAGTTCTACTTTGCCCTGAATTCAAGACTTCGGCCATTGATTCCTTTACAAGTTTTCTCAACTCGCTCTCTTCTAATACTACAATACTTGACATGGGATTAAATTTTATCCAAATTTGATGTCATTGAATAAAGTTTTATGTCAGTAACCGGTTAGGAATCAACTGGTGGAGATAAGAATTTGTTTTTTATCCATATACATAGAGTAAAAAATGCCATGTATTCGGATAACATAGAAGATGAGCCTAACAGCTTGCTTAATTTTAAATAATTGAAGTGCCTATTAACATGATTTTTCAACTGTCTTACCTGGAAACTGATCGGCAATTTTCTGATCGGTTTTATCATTCAATATCCAATACCAGTAATAATTAATGATAAGATTCCACTAGCGTTGCGTTGTTTATTATAAAAGTTCTTTGAAACACTTGATGGGTCATTGTTTGAGCCGAATTTAGGTCGGCGTTGATTTGAATTTAGTTCTTTATCGTCCTTTGCGTAAACGATTGATAATGAACCAAGGACGAATGGTATTTACTCAAATTATGGATTTTGCTTCTCAGGATATTTTTAAAGTTTGTGTTAAAAGATATAATGTGCAAAATCCAATCGCGTTGACCCCCTCGTACCGGAATTGATGTAATGGATAAGGCTTACGTCGATTTTGCCAGACTGTAAAACTTAAAGCAAGACAAAGCTTATTTTGTTGTCCGCGCCAAAGAAAATCTTCAATTTAAACGAATCGAATCAAGACCCAAAAACAGAAAATTTGGAATACTCTGTGATCAGGATATTTTACTAACCGGAATTAATAGTAGCCACCGATATCCCGAACGATTACGCCGTATAAAATTTTATGATTCAGAGTATGACAGGACTTTTGTTTTATTAACGAATAACTTTAAAGTAAATGCCGAAACAGTCACACAACTTTATAAGCAACGATGGGGCATAGAATTGTTTTTTTAATGCATCAAACAAAACTTAAAAGTTCAATCGTTTTGGGGATTTTGTCAAAATCGGACTGAAGTGGTCAACGAAATCGGTTTGTGCATTGACACCGCAGAAGTAAAACTCCTGACATCTATCTCTATTCTTGGAAATCAAAGTGCAGTCGAGATCCTGATTGAAATAGAAAACATTCATCGTTTTGAAAACGCGAAAAAACTAAGTGCTTACTTTGGTCTGCATCCGGTGTTCAAACAAAGTGGTGATGGAAAATGGGGCAACCACATGAGTAAGAAAGGACGGTCTGAAATCAGGGCGGTTCTTTACATGAGCGGATTAACTGCAATCCGGTACAGCGAATTGTTTAGAAATATATACAGCAATGCGCGTGCAAAAGGAAAGAACCATTTTAGTTCAATGGGCGTGGTAATGCACAAGTTGCTCCGGGTAATATTTGGTGTGCTCAAAAACAAACAAGGTTTTTCAACGATTGTCGATGAACAAAATGTTTCCAATGCAAAAACAAAGAAAGACGAACAAAAAGAAAAACGTAAAACCCAAAAAAAGGAACAGGTAATAAAACTGGAGCGCTACAATAATGCCGGGTTGAATGGTTCGCCAATCTCAAAGCGCCACGCGAAGAAGCACAAAAAAATACAGGAAACCTGAGTGGTGGCTCCAGCGGTTGTGCTTGTGTTGATCATCGTTGCGTCGCAGTCAGTTCAACGTCCGGTTCAATTTTCGGCTTATTTAAGTATTTGCTTAAATACGAAGTGAGCCTTATCTTCGCCTTATGGATAACGATACATGCATTCGGTTGTTCGCTGACCAGGAACAAATCAAAGATTGCCGGATAAAACTTGCTGTGGCGAAAAATTCATTTGGGCAACTGTCTTCCATACTTGCATTAGCAGGTAACGAAGCCCGCCTTAAAATCATTTACCTACTCTCGGAAGAACGGGAATTATGTCCATGTGATCTTGCCGATATCCTTTTCATGAGTGTTCCTGCCATATCTCAGCATCTGCGTAAGTTGAGAGACGGAAATTTGATTGTATCAAGGAAGGAAGGTCAGACAATTTATTATTCACTGGCGCAACAGAATATAAAGATCCTGAAACCTTTTTTCAAGCATCTTAACCTGCACACAGAAAAATTGCAAACAGCATGACCAATCCTAAATCGTCGGCAACTGTAATCGGCACAGGTGTGCTCTCAGCATTGGCCGCTTCCATCTGCTGCATTACACCGGTTATCGCATTGCTTGCAGGTAGCAGCAGCATCGCAGCTAATTTTTCTTGGATCGAACCAGCGCGTCCTTACCTGATCGGTTTATCTATTGCTGTTCTTGGCTTTGCGTGGTATCAGCAATTAAAACCGGTAAAAAATAATCCCGATGATTGTCACTGCGATACCGGAAAAAAATCATTCTTTCAGTCTAGGCTGTTATTGTTCATTGTTACTGTCTTCTCAATTTTGATGATGACCTTTCCACTTTATGCACGAATTTTTTATTCTAATCCTGATGCGAAAATTGCCACGGGAATTGCAACACCAGATAAAAAGCAAACAACCTTTTCGATAAGGGGCATGTCATGCCAGAGTTGTGAAGGAGAGATCAATAACGAGCTATCCAAATTACAAGGGGTTGTTGCTTATAGCACTTCTTACGGGAAAGGCACGAGTGTAGTGACTTATGATCCTTCAAAAGTGAGCGACAAAACCATTATCAGTGCAATCAATAAAACAGGCTACGTGGTTACCGGCTCCGTTGCAGTAACGCAAGAACCTAAAAAATAAATGATCAACTAATTCATGGAAAATACAGTCATACTTACCTCGACCATTACTTGTCCAGAATGCAATTTTGCAAAGGCTGAAACAATGCCAACAGATGCTTGCATGTATTTTTACAAGTGCACTAATTGCGAAACGATTTTAAAACCAAAACAGGGTGATTGCTGCGTATTTTGCAGCTATGGTACAGTTAAATGCCCACCGATTCAGGCTGGCGCATCATGTTGCTCTAAAAATTGAGTACAAAAATATTTAATCTTCTTCTTCCTTTCTTTCGGTAAAGAGTAGTTGATTACCGAATGGATCAATGACGGTCATTTCAAGCGATCCCCATGACGCTTTCCCAAGTCCGGGTCTGTTGCAAGAATAGTTTTTACTTAGCAGTTGTTCGTGATAATCTGCAAGTCCGGCGCAAACGATGTACACCTTTCCACCTGGGCTGCAATCGCCGTGATGTTCTGTTAAATGAAGCTTGATGCAAGCTTTAGTAATTTCCATGTACACCGGCAGCTTTTCTTCAAACCTGTGCTCCCATTCCAGGTTAAATCCAAGCCAGTCAATATAAAATTCTTCTGCTTTCTTTTTGTCGAAAATGCGAAGCATGGGAATAGCCTCGGTTTCGCTGAGAACTTCTTTCAAGTGATCATCACCTGTTTTTGTATGATTTATGTACTTTTCCTTTTTATTTTCCCTGTGAAAAGTTTGAATGGCAAGGATAATAGTCGCGGTCAGGTATAGAAATATCCCTGCATACACCTGCGGCTCTCTGATAGGACTCAATGCCGAAATAATGAGGCCGAGCATAACCAGATTAACAGCCAGAGTTACATATGCAAACCAACGCTGCCTGCAGTTAACGACAGCCGCTATGTTGAAAGCACCGCTAAACACAACCGCCAAACCTGATCCGATGAACCATAAAACGCCTTCGTCAAAGGTTGTGATCGGAAAGGCAAATCCAATATGGATCACTCCTAAAAGGATCATAACGCCCCCAAGAATGGTTCTTATCTGATACAACATAAGCAGTGGATGGGCGCTGGTTATTTGCCCAACTTAAATATAGCTTATTTGCCTGTAATTGCCTGTTTCACCTGCCTAGTCTGATTCGAAATATTTTTTGGAATTGAACGATATAACTTCGTTCAGTTTATCCTTGATGCGTATAAAGATGAAAATATAAATGTCCAGGATCTGGAAACTTTTATACCAATAAAGAAGCAGCCAATGCTCAAACTGGCTGATTCGATCTTATCCAATAAAAATAAGGATAACGAGAAGTATGCGAAATTAAATCCACTTTATCATGGACTGAAACATGCGCTCGGGGAATACGTTGCTATAGCAAAAAAAGGTAACTGGGATACTATTAAGCTAACTAAAACCAAATTTATTACGGGGAAAAATTTCCCCGATGTTTTGAGTCTAAAGAGGCGGTTGTCAGCAACTGGCGAATTCACTGTAAAAGATACTAACTCCACTTTTACCCCTGAACTTGAGGCAGCTATTAAAGATTACCAGTCCCTTTGATGCGATAGAAAATTTCCGGAACAACGTCAATCAATGATCTTTAGGAACTAAAGCTATTGTCATTGCCCATACTCATAGTGTTATTGTCGCCTGCATGAATAATGGTCTGGTGTATAATCTTCTCAAGGCGGGTTTTCTGTTCAGGTGACAATTCTATCCGGGCTTGATGTGTTCTTCTATTTCGGGGAATGCCTGATATCCTTCGAGAATAAAGTTCCTGCTCCTTATAATTCATTCATTAATCTGCAAGTGCCGCAGTATAACCGGCATCTTTTACCGCTTTGATCACGGTTTCCGAAGAAATTTTCTCTTCAGTCACCACGGTTAAGATTTTATCAGGCGATTGCACATCGACTTCCCAATTGTCTTCACCCACGGCCTCATTCAAAAATGGAGTGTTTTTGGCAATACAACCCGCACATTTAATGTTTGTTTTAAATTTGATCGTTTCCATGTAAATTTTATTTTAATTATTTATTTATACAAAGCTACCAGCAGGCATAATATATTTTGTTATAGAATGGAGCGTGTTTGTTATATAATTATATGTTTCATCCAACTTCGATCTCAACCGACTCATTTAAGGGAATACTTTGGCAGAGAAGAATGTACCCTTGATTTAACTGATCTTCGTTCAACGCATAATTATGATGCATGTGAACCTTTCCTGCCAGCAGTTTGCCTACGCATTTGCCGCATGTCCCTGATTTGCAGGAATAGGACATTTCAATCTTATCTTCAAGTGCCGAATCAAGAATAGATGTGCCCGGCCGAATACTTAATAAAGTAGTTTGCTCCCTGACATGTAATAAAACTTCCAAAATTGATTCCGGTATCTTAATAGTTGGCGCTTCAACAACAGGTGGTTGAAAATATTCTTTGTGTATTTTTATTGGATCTATCTGTAAAGTGGAAAACACTTCTTCTGAAAGGGAGATTAATCCAGGGGGGCCACAAACAAAAAATTGACTTTCATTGATCTTTTCCCCAAGATGAGTTTTTAATAGCTTCTTTAGCATAAGACGGTTTAATCTTTCCGGTAAGTATGACGTCCCAAGTGTATTTTGGGCCTGCCCGGATGTGAGTACATACTGTATCCGCAATCGTTCCTTGTATTGGTGCTCCAGTTGTTGCAGATTTGAAAGAAAGATTTTACTTTCTATATTTTTACTCGTGTATATCAAAAATATTTCAGCTGCGCTATTTTGTAAAACATCATTAACCATTGAATAAATAGGGGTAATTCCACTACCACCCGCAATAAATACATATTGGGCTGAAGATTCAGCGTCAATATGAAACAAGCCTTGCGGACCTTCTATAGTCCATTCTGTGATCGTATCTGCATATTCATGAATATAGTTGCTCACCAATCCACCCTCGATCCTTTTTACTGTAACAGCAGGAAAAGTTTCACCGGGACTGGAAGAAAGTGAATACGAACGACTTTGCGTAAGCCCGTTAATCTTCGCACTTAGATTAATAAATTGCCCAGCCTTATAAGTGAATGATTCACTGCCCGGATTGAAAACAATTGTTTTCGTATCAGAAGTTTCCTGTATCACCTTTTCTGTTTTCCAAATTTGAATCATAAAACCAGCTTCATTTTTTATTTGAGCGAAGAAAACTTTAACCGTAAACTATTGCTTACCACACTTACTGAACTTAATGCCATTGCAGCACCTGCGATCATGGGGTCGAGTAAAAAGCCATTGACAGGATACAGCACTCCGGCAGCAATCGGTATGCCGATGAGATTGTAAATAAAGGCCCAGAACAGGTTTTGTTTGATAGTTGCGACCGTTTTACGCGATAGCGTAATTGCTTTTGGAATAACATTGAGATCAGAGGTAATTAAAGTCATTTTTGCCACATCCATTGCAATGTCTGAGCCTTTTCCCATGGCAATACTTACATTGGCCTGCGCGAGCGCCTGGCTGTCATTTATTCCGTCGCCTACCATCGCAACAATCTTTCCCTGGCTTTGTAACAGTTTAATAAATTCAGCTTTTTCAGACGGCATCACCTCCGCTTTAAAATGGTCGATCCCAACTTCATCAGCGATCGCCTGAGCTGTTTGTTTATTGTCACCTGTTAACATATAAACATTGATTCCGATGCCTTTTAAGGTCCTGATCGCTTCAGCAGAAGTGCTTTTTATTTTATCGCCGATGGCTATTACACCGACCAGTTTTTGATTCTTTGCAAAAAAGATAACTGTCTTTGCTTCCTGCTGTAACCGATTCATATGAACAGACAATGGACCTGTGATCTGCACATTGTTTTCTGCAAGTAATTTGTGATTACCTACTAAGAATCGTATACTGTCATGCATAAACTCAACACCTTTGCCCGTGATACTTTCAAAAGCACTGATAGGAAGCGATTTAACATTCTCTGCAGCCAGGTAAGTGGTGACAGCTTCTGCCAACGGATGTTCTGATAATACTTCGGCTCCGAGTAATAGGGCCTTCAATTCGGTTTCGTTTTCTGCTGCATCCCAATAAACATCAGTCACCTTAGGTTTGCCTTCAGTGATCGTTCCGGTTTTGTCAAGTATGATATCTGTAACCTTGTGCGCCAGTTCAAGGCTTTCTGCATCTTTGATCAGTATCTGGTTTTCTGCTCCTTTACCAACGCCCACCATAATAGCCGTGGGTGTTGCCAGCCCCAAAGCACAAGGACATGCGATAACCAAAACAGTTACCGCTGAGAGTAGTGCATGGGTAAACGCATTGTCACCACCTAATAGCATCCATACAATAAAGGTCAGCATGGAAATACCGATCACTACCGGGACAAAAATGCCGGCGATTTTGTCAACCAGTTTTTGAACCGGCGCTTTACTGCCTTGCGCCTCCTGTACCATTTTAATGATCTGTGCTAAAACGGTATCTCCCCCAACTTTTTCTGCCTTGAATTGGAGGCTACCTTTCTGATTGATCGTACCGGTGAAAAGCGGCCCGCCTTTTTTCTTTTCAACCGGGATGGGTTCCCCACTGATCATGCTTTCATCAATAAATGAAAATCCACTGACAACTATCCCGTCAACCGGTATTTTTTCCCCCGGTTTAACCAGCAGGATGTCACCTACAGAAACTTCACTGATAGGAATTTCTTTGAATTGATCATTCCCGATAACAATCGTAACTGTCTTAGGCTGCAAACCCATCAATTTCTTTATAGAAGAAAATGTATTAGATTTTGCTTTTTCTTCAAGCAATTTTCCAAGAGAAATAAAAGCGATTACAACAGCCGCCGCTTCAAAATATACATGCGCATGTAATCCCCTGTTATGCCAAAAATCCGGATAAAGGGTAGTGAAGGCACTAAACAAATAGGCAATACCGGTGCTTAATGCAACAAGCGTATCCATATTAGCTTTCTTATGCCTTGCCTGCTTCCATGCATTGATAAAAAATGTTTTGCCAAAATAAAAAACCACTGGGGTAGCCAGCGCCATCATGATCCAGTTGCCGTAAGGCAGGTCCATAAAGAACATGCCGATTACTACAATCGGTAGGGAAAGTAACGATGACCAGATCGTTCTGTGTTTAACCTCTCGAAGGTGGGATTGTTGCGCTTTTTCTTTTATTTCATCACCGTTCTCTTTATCAATCACTAAATCATACCCGATGGACTGAACGGTTTTCTGTAAGGTTTCAGGGGATTGGATGGAAGGGTCATAATTAACCCATGCGGATTGATTGGCGAAATTGACGCCTGCATCTTTTACCCCTGTAACAGACTTCAACATGGATTCAACACTGATCGCACAGGCTGCACAGGTCATTTCAAGAACAGGGAAGGTTTCTTTTATGTAATTCTCTGACATAATCTTTGTTTTGTGCAAAGCTCATGCAGGCAGGTAATCGCATTGTTACAGAATTATCACAAAGATGTATAGGATTGTATGATAGTAGCTAGACCTTGTCGATGGGTTTTCTTTTATTCTCGCGTAGCTGTTTGAAATGTGAAGGAGTCAAGCCGGTTGTTTTTTTAAACTGCTGTGAAAGATGTTGCACACTGCTATATCCCAGGCGATCGGCAATTTCACTTAAAGTAAGCTCATCATACATCAGCAGCTCTTTTGCTTTCTCGATCCGTTGCAGAATGATATATTTCTCAATGGTAATACCTTCAATGGAAGAAAACAAAGAAGATAAATAGTGATATTCCAGGTTGAGTTTATCAGCGAGAAATGCTGAAAATTTCAAGTTCAATTCTTCGGCTTCATAATGAACCAGGTGAATGATGGTATTTTTGATCTTGTCAACAATTTTTGCTTTCCGGTCATCAAGCAGCTCAAAACCCATCTTTTCCAGGGCGGAACCTAAAACCGGCAAAAGATCATCGGTAATCTCACCGCTTAGTTCAACCTCGCCCAACTGGATCTGGTTATAACCGATATGAAGATCTTCCAGCTGCCTGCGAACTGCCATCACACACCTGTCGCAAACCATATTTTTGATATAAAGCTTCATAGCGCAAATATATTGCGTGCTGACAGCATCTGCCTGCTAAAAGAGGCGGCCAGTGTAGAAAATGGTTAAAATATAAGAATTTATGGAAATTGTATAACTTTAGGGGAACACCCCTGTGTTAGTTTTGTGAAGAATATGAAAGGAAAAAGATCCATACAAGTAAAGGCGGCGTTTCTGCTGACAGTATTCTCCCTGAATACACTTGTAGGGTTTGCCTGTTCAGTTGGATTAAGAATGGGATTTAACGAATCCCATCCCGGTAAAGAAGAGGGTAAGGTTCACATACACAAGGACGGTAAAAAGCATGTCCACCAGCCTGTTACCGAGAAGAACCACCCTGGTAAAGATGAGGGTAAGGTTCATATACACAAGGATGGCAAGAAGCATGTTCACAAGCCTGCAACGGGAAAAGACCGCCATGCCAAAGCATCTAATACTTCCAAAAAGGATGACTGCTGCAAAGACAAAGTGGTTAAACTGCAAACTGCAGACAAGAATTTTCAGTATGCAAAAATAAATATCAATGCACCGGTATATATTGTACCCGGCACCTATTCAATGTCAGCTGCATTCCGGATAAGTAAACCTTTTTTGCAGGAATATACCGCCTGCCATTTTCATCCCCCACCACGCGATATCCGCGTAGAGATCCAGAGTTTTCAAATATGATTTGATGTATAGTGATAGTGCGTCCTGGCATTGCCATGTCCCTGATTATTTCTTTATACATCAAATAAAAAAAATGAAAAAAATATTTCTTTTTGTTACCCTATTTGTAGCCATTGCTGCAAATCAGTCGTCAGCGCAGGAAACCTCTAAATCTGAGCCTGCCCAATTATTGTCTATCTACTATGATATCAAAGACGCTTTGGTATCAGGCAATGCATCTACCGCATCTACCAAAGCCGGTGATTTTGTAAAAGCCCTGAGTGGCATTGATACTAAAATTGTAGCTGAAGCTAACCGTGATGCTTTGTTGAAGGACATAACTGTGATCTCTAACAGTAAAGATCTGAAAGAACAGCGGGTAAGTTTTGCGCCGTTTTCAGAAAACATGATCACGCTTGCAAAAACGGTAAAGCTTTCCACCGAACCGGTGTACCAGCAATATTGCCCGATGAAAAAAGCGTCCTGGTTAAGCAGTCAGCAGGCGATTAAAAACCCGTATTACGGCAGTTCCATGCTTACCTGTGGAAGTGTGAAAGCCACTTTGTAACAATCACCATTTTATTATCTCTTAATTCATCCGTTATGAAAAACACATTTATGTGCATGGCTATTGTGGCCATTGCCCTTAGTGCATGCAACAACAACACAACAGAGGAAAAGAAAACCAACGATACAACCAATTCAGCAGCAACGGCTGCACCGGTTACCGGTGGTTCTTCTGTAAAAGACATTGTTGAACATTACCTGCATATAAAAAATGCATTGACTAAAGATGATGGAAAGGAAGCGGCCAACGGTGGTAAGGCATTGGCAGATGTGTTTGCCAAATTTGATCAGTCCTCTCTTACAGCCGAACAAAAGAAAACCTTTACTGATATCCAGGCGGATGCCAAAGAGCATGCCGAACATATTAGTGTAAATGCTGAGAAGATCGCACACCAGCGCGAGCATTTTGCGACTTTAAGCAAAGATGTGTATGACCTTGTAAAAACACTCGGTGGTGGCCAGACATTGTACAATGATTTTTGCCCGATGTACAATAATAATAAAGGTGCAACATGGTTAAGCGAGACAAAGGATATTAAAAACCCTTATCTCGGAAAAACAATGCCGACTTGTGGTACCGTAAAAGAAACCATTCAATAAGAATTGATGCGCAGGGCCAAAAAAATAGGATTACTGTTACTTGTGATATTTATAGCAATTCAATTCCTGCAACCTGCCCGTAATAAAAGCGGGCAGGTTATGCCAACTGATATTTCAAGAACAGTTCCGGTTTCCCCGGCGGTTAGTGCGTTATTGAAAACAGGATGCTATGATTGCCACAGTAACAACACAAATTATCCATGGTATGCTACGGTGCAGCCAATAGGATGGATAGTAAACGGTCATATTCAGAAAGGGAAAGCCGAATTGAATTTCAGCGAGTTTGGTTCTTACACGATTCGCAGGCAGAAAAGCAAACTAAAATCAATTGCAAACCAGGTGAATGATAATTCCATGCCGCTTGCTTCTTATACATTTATTCACAAAAATGCGAAGCTATCAAAAGAGGACAAAGCGTTAATAATTGATTGGGCAACTCAAACAAATGAAGCCATTAGTACAAAACAATAAAAACTATGGAACACCAGCATCCCGAAAAATATACCTGCCCCATGCATTCTCAGATAGTGCAGGATAAGCCAGGAACCTGTCCAATTTGCGGTATGGTATTGGTTTTGCAAAAAACTAATGAACCTTCGATTTCGGATCACCAGCATGAAATCAACCCGTCGATGGGTCATGCGGGACATAACCATCATGCAATGATGATTGCGGATTTCAAAAAGCGCTTTTATGTTGTTCTCTTTTTGACGATTCCTATCATGCTGTTGTCAATGATGATACAGCAGTTTATTGGTGTGGATTGGCATTTTAATGGGTCTTCCTATATTCTATTTGCATTATCATCTATCGTATTTTTTTATGGTGGCTGGCCTTTCTTAAAAGGCTTGGTTGATGAAGTAAAAGCAAAGAATCCCGGTATGATGTTTTTGATCGGTTTTGCCATTTCAGTTGCTTATGTATATAGCGTAGCCATTGTGTTTGGTTTACAGGGTATGGACTTCTTTTGGGAACTGGCAACCCTTATACTTATTATGCTTTTGGGGCATTGGATAGAAATGAAATCGATCGCCGGTGCATCAAAAGAATTGGAACTATTGGTTCAGTTGATGCCTGCCGAAGCGCATATGGTAATGCCTGAAATGATACACGATGTCAAGACTGATACACTCAAAGAAAACGACATCATTTTGGTAAAACCAGGAGAAAAAGTAGCTGCCGATGGCATCATACTTGAGGGTGAGAGTTATTTGAATGAATCCATGCTGACCGGGGAATCAAAACCTGTGCAAAAGATAAAAGGTGATAAAGTAATTGCAGGCGCAATCAACGGGAACGGCTCTATTAAGATAACGGTATCACACGGCGCGAAGGAATCTTATCTCTCACAGGTAATTAAACTGGTAGACGATGCACAAAAATCGAAATCAAAAACACAATTATTAGCGGATACTGCTGCAAGGTGGTTAACTGTGATTGCTTTGATATGCGGTATCGCTACGTTTTTATATTGGTATCTAACAGGGCAAACTGTAGCCTTTGCCATGGAGAGAATGGTTACGGTAATTGTTATCTGTTGCCCACATGCTCTGGGGCTGGCGGTTCCTTTGGTGGTTGCAAAATCAACAGCTTTATCGGCAAAAAATGGATTGTTGATTAAAAATAGGACTGCCTTTGAGAGTGCCCGGAAAATAACCACTATCGTATTTGATAAAACCGGCACGCTAACAGTTGGAAAGTTTGAAGTGTCAAAAATTGTATCTCTTCAAAATGATCTAGCTGAAAAGGATATCATCCGACTAGCATCGGCGCTTGAACAAAAATCTGAACACCCGATTGCGACAGGTATTTTGCAAAAAGCAAAAGAACTATCGATCACAATCCCTGAGACAGAAAACTTTAATGCCATCACAGGCAAAGGCGTAGAAGCAACGGTGGAAGGGAGGAAAATATTGATTGTAAGTCCGGGTTATTTAAAGGAAAATAATATTCCCATTCCTGAAAACTTTGTTGCCAATGATACAGAAACGGTTGTCTTCCTGGTTATTGATAATCAACTCGGCGGATACATTGCTTTATCGGATGAAATACGACCGGAATCAGCAGAAGCTATTCAAATCCTGAAAGAAAACAAAATCAAATCCATTTTGCTAACAGGCGATAATAGTAAAGTGGCAAAAAGCGTAAGTAACACACTGGGCATGGAAAGTTTTATAGCGGAAGTTTTGCCTCATCAAAAGTTAGAGAAAATTAAAGAACTGCAAAGCAAGGGGGAGTTTGTTGCCATGACTGGTGATGGTGTAAATGATGCACCGGCATTAGCCATCGCCGATGTTGGGATTGCTGTTGGAAGCGGCAGTGATATAGCTGCCGAAACCGCAGGAATTGTTTTGGTAAACAGTAATCCAAAAGATATTGTCAATTTGATTTTATTTGGCAAAGCCACATACAAAAAAATGATTCAGAATTTAATCTGGGCAACTGGGTATAACGTTATTGCACTACCTCTTGCCGCAGGTGTTTTATACAGCCAAGGAATTTTATTAAGTCCTGCGGCAGGCGCCGTTTTAATGACAGTAAGTACAATCGTGGTTGCTATTAATGCAAGCATGTTATCCGTAAAAAAATAAAAGTAGTAAAATGAAAAAAATAAATTTAATCGTATTGGGATTGGGGCTTTATTTATGTAGCAGCGCTCATGATGGGAAAAGAATGGATATAGGGAATACAGAAAATAAAGAACAACCCTCTGTAACCTATACATGCCCGATGCATCCAGAGATTCATGCTGCAAAACCGGGCAACTGTCCAAAATGTGGGATGAAACTGGTAAAAGAGAAACCAAAACCGGTTGTCAAACCAAAGGAAGTAGAGAAGCCTAAGATTGGTAAACCTGTTATGCAAATGCCGGATAACACTAAGGACACCGTTCCCGCAGCTAAAAAACTGCAAGCGCTATCCTATACCTGTCCCATGCATCCTGAAATACATTCTGATAAACCGGGCAACTGTCCTAAATGCGGGATGAAACTGGTTGTAGAAAAACCAAAAACGAATGCTGCACCAGCCACTCACCAGGATCACCAAGGCATGGACATGAACAAGAAAGATACATCCGCAAAAAAGATGGATATGAAAATGGATCACGACATGGGGAACATGGAGGGGAAAAAAGTAAGTTTAGGTCCAATAAAAACTATCCCCAATAATACTCCGCCACGAACAGTGCGGTACGATTTATATATCGCTGACACAATGGTAAATTTTTCGGGAAAAACTAAAAGAGCCATTGCCGTAAATGGACAGATCCCAATGCCGACATTGACATTTACTGAAGGCGATACGGCGGAGATTTATGTACACAACGAATTGAATGAGGAAACATCGCTGCATTGGCATGGTCTGTTTCTACCTAATCAATATGATGGCGTTCCTAATTTGACTCAAATGCCTATTAAACCACATACCACCCATTTGTATAAATTCCCGATCATTCAAAGTGGAACGCATTGGTACCATAGCCATACCGAATTACAGGAACAGATCGGCATGTACGGTATGTTTATCATGAATAAGAGAGCAGAATGGAACATACCTACCATACCACTTGTACTCAGTGAGTGGATAGATATGAAACCGAAAGAGGTACATCGAAGCCTCCATGCGGCAACGGATTGGTTTGCGATTCAAAAAGGCAGTACACAAAGTTATACCGAAGCCATAAAACAAGGTCATCTGAAAACAAAGCTTACCAATGAATGGAAACGGATGAACGCAATGGATTTGACAGATGTATATTATGATCAATTCCTGGTAAATGGTAAAAATCAACTGGAACAACCACAATTTAAAGCGGGCGATAAAGTAAGGCTTCGGATAGCAAATGGCGGAGCCTCTGATTATTTCTGGTTATCGTATGCGGGAGGGAAAATTACCGTAGTAGCTTCGGATGGCAATGATGTAGAACCGGTAGAGGTTGACAGGTTGATCGTAGCTGTTTCAGAAACGTACGATGTAGTGATTACCGTTCCTGAAAATAAAAGTTATGAATTTTTAGTAACACCAGAGGACCGTACCAAGTTTGCATCCGTATGGCTGGGCGCTGGTGAAAAAGTTGCGGCCAAAAAAATGAAGCGCCCAAAATATTTTGCCGGCATGAAGATGATGAACGACATGATGGATATGAAAGGGAACCTGGTTGAAATGGAAGGCATGGTTATGCAAAATCAGATCATGGACATGAATACAGTTATGTATCCTGAAATAACAGGAGAAGAGAAATCTAAAAAAGAGATGCCAAAGGGTAGTATGCAGAGTATGAACATGGAAGCAGAAATGCCGGATATTGTTACCCTTAATTATAACATGCTGAAATCTCCTACAAAAACTTCTCTCCCTAAAGATGCACCGGTGAAAGAACTGAAGTTTAATTTAACCGGAAACATGAACCGTTATGTGTGGAGCCTCGACAATAAGGTAGTTTCAGAATCAGATAAGATATTGATCAAAAAAGGAGAAAACATCAGGATCATTCTTTACAATAATAGTATGATGCGCCACCCGATGCACCTGCATGGACATGATTTCAGGTTGCTCAATGGCCAGGGCGAATATGCACCTATGAAAAACATCATCGACATTATGCCCATGGAGAAGGATACATTAGAGTTCAATGCTAATGTTTATGGCGATTGGTTCTTTCATTGTCATATTTTGTACCACATGATGAGCGGTATGGGACGGGTATTTTCTTACGAGAACCAACCCGCTAACCCGGAAATACCAAACCCGAAACTGGCGCAGCGAAAATTGTTTGCCGATGACAGGGAGTTTCATCCTATGGGAAGAATTGGCATTGAAAGTAATGGTACTGATGGTGAGTTCATGCTTGCAAACACAAGATGGAAGGCAACTACCATGTGGCACCTGGGCTTTCATGACATGCATGGGTATGAAAGTGAAACAATGATTGGACGTTATTTAGGCAGGATGCAGTGGTGGTTTCCTTATGTTGGCTTCGACTATCATTTTAAAATGGAAGGCGGACCCAAAAATATATTCGGTGATGAGGAGAAAACATGGTTCGGTCAAACAAGTAATAAGAACAATCGTAAAACGGTAGTCGCTGGTATTGCCTATACACTTCCGATGCTGGTAACCGCAGATGGAAGAATTGATGGAGATGGAAAATTCAGGTTCCAGTTAAGCCGGGAAGATGTTCCGGTATCGCCACGGTTACGCTTTAACTGGATGATCAATACCGATAAAGAATATGCAGCAGGGTTCAGGTATATTCTCACGAAGTATATTTCGCTATCCAGCCATTATGATAGCGACATGGGCCTGGGAGCCGGGCTTACCATAACTTATTAATTAATTGCTGCTTTAATAGTCAGAAGATGCTAAGGTTACTCAAGTTTTTACTGTTATCTACACTTGTACTAAGTGGATGCCGGTTTAATAATAAAGAAAAAACTGCAGAGCCAATCAAGATTGAAGGGCTGCTCCCTAAGATACAATTGGTTGATCTTGATAACAAGATTGTTCGTCTTGACGAATACAAAGGGAAAACGATATTTATTAATTTCTGGGCCACCTGGTGCAAGCCTTGCATTGAAGAAATGCCTTCGATAGAAAAGGCGCAAAGTATCATGAAGAGCAAAGAAATAGTTTTCCTGCTGGCATCATCTGAGGGGATTGATGAAATTAAGGAGTTCAGTAAAAATCATAGCTATCAATTCCGGTATGTGCATCTTGAAAACGGGGAAACATTAAATCTCCAGGCTTTACCAACCACTTTTATTATTAATCCTATGGGAAACCTTGTTTTCTCAGAAATGGGTTCCCGTAATTGGGGTGAAAGTGATAATATCAACCTGATCAAAAAAATAACCCAACAACATGACTAAACTATTATCTCTTTTTGCATTAACTGTTTTGGTTATTGCCTGTAAAAATCAATCAACAGAGCAAAGCAATGTAAAGCCGCTTGTTCTAAATGTTGATTCAGTCAGTGGGGAACCGTTTTTGTTTACAGATTCCGCTGGTGTTAACTTTCTTTCATGGGTTGAGAAAACGAAAGAAAAAAGTACCTTTCTTTTTTCACGGCTGAAGGGAGATGAATGGTCGAAGCCAACTGTCATCAGTTCCGGCGACAACTGGTTTGTTAACTGGGCAGATTATCCTATGCTTGCTTCTGATGGATCTGGCGGTATGGTCGCTCATTTTCTTGAGAGAAGTGAAAAAGGCAAATATACCTATGATGTAAAACTGGTCACCTCTGGAGATGGAGGTAATACCTGGAGCACCCCAAAGATCCTGAATGAAGATGGGAAAAAGGCGGAACATGGATTTGTATCACTCGTTCCCTATGGAAACAATTTTTTTGTTGCGTGGCTTGACGGTAGAAATGCTGCAATGGAAGGGAAAGGGGGTCATAGTGAAGGACACCATGGCCAAATGACATTGCGGGCCGCTGTTATTGATAAGTCAGGAACTAAAATTTCAGAATGGGAGTTGGATAACCGGGTTTGCGATTGCTGCCAAACCACAGCAGCGATCACCGCAAACGGACCTATTGTTATTTACCGCGACCGTTCGGAATCGGAAGTCAGGGATATATCCATTGTGCGCTTTGTTAATGGTCAATGGACAGAACCTAAAACCATCTTTGCTGACAATTGGACGATCGCGGGCTGTCCCGTTAACGGTCCAAGGGTTGATGCACGCGGCAATAACATGGCAGTAGCAAGATTTACGTCACCCGATAAAAAGGGACAGGTAAGTGTTGTTTTTTCACAAGATGGTGGCGCAACCTTCGATGCCCCGATCCGTGTTGATGGGGGCGAGACGATTGGCCGTGTCGATATTATCCTGCTCGATGACAAAACTGCTATGGTAAGTTGGATGGAAGGGGATGCGATAAAAGCGGCGAAAATTCATGCTGACGGAACAAAGGGACCCTCTATCACAATTGCTTCTTCATCACAATCAAGATCCAGCGGGTTCCCCCAAATGACCAAATCCGGTAACAGCATTGTATTTGCATGGACAGATGATAAATTGAAAAAAATCAGTACAGCACGACTTGCCCTATAACAAGTTTTGGAAGAAAAACACTTTATTGTAAGGTTGCAACGAAAATTATGTCTAAGGGGTAAACACTCGGTATTTGATATCTTAACATTGCGTTTTGCATGGATAGGAAGAAAAAATATACCTTTAGAGAAGGATAGTCATGAAAAAACTACTGGTAACCATATTAGCTGTTGTATACATCACCGTCTCAAGCGGTGCTACTATCAACATGCATTATTGCATGGGTAAACTGATGACAGTAGATCTGAAACAGGAGCAAAAAGGCACCTGTGGTAGTTGCGGCATGGAAAAAGTTGGTCACAAAGGTTGCTGCAAAGATGAACAGAAAAAACTACAGATCGAAAAGGACCAGAAAATCTCCGAATCATCTTTCCAGTTTCTATCCTTTGTTTCAGATATAAGTGTCCCATGCTATTTTTCATATAGTGATCATTCCTCACTTTCGATTAGTTACCCCGTTTCTCACGCACCACCCGGTGTGGAAACAATACCCATTTTTATCCGCAACTGCAATTTCCGAATTTGATTTTTCTTTTTGTAATGTAATGCCCGCCTCTCGCGGGTCAAAGGCATTTCTATAATGCCGGCTTCTTTACTATTCAATCATTGATAAAATATTACAAATGAAAAAGTTTCAAATACTTTTTGCGATGCTGTTTGCAATCGCAACTATTCAGTCCGTTAACGCACAAAGCAATAAATCTGACCGTCTCAAAAATGTGAAGGCCTCCGATACACTTGTAAGCTATATATGCCCGATGCACCCCGAAGAAACCAGTGATAAGCCGGGAAAGTGTGCTAAATGCGGCATGGCGCTGAATCTCTCCAAAAAAGAGTTGATGAAAGCGGGTGTGGTAAAATATACCTGTACCATGCATCCGGAAGTAACAAGTGATAAACCGGGTCAATGTTCTAAATGCGGGATGAATCTCAACCTTTCTAAAAAAGAACAAATGAAAGTGGAAGTAATGAACGGGTACAAATGTCCAATGCACGCAGACGTTACAAGCGACAAACCCGGTAAATGTTCAAAATGCGGCATGGCACTGACAGCCATAAAACCTAAAACGAAAGACTAATTATTTTTTAAAAGACGATCATCAAAATTTATATCATGAAAACATTTCTTTTTTTAATAACAATAACCATTTCAATTGCAGCCAATGCACAGGTTTCTAAAGTGTCTTTACAGGCAAGTGGTCTAACATGCAGCATGTGCAGCAACTCGATCAACAAGGCTTTAAAGACAATCGATTTTGTTCAGAATGTAAATCCAAATATCAAAACATCTACATTCGAAATTACCTTTAAGGAGGGTTCTTCTGTTGATTTCGATAAACTGAAAAAGAAAGTAGAAGATGCGGGATTCACTGTTGCGAGCTTTGTTGCATTTGTGAATTTCGCTAATACAGAAATAAAAGCCAACGAACCCGTTAAGGTCGGTGATAAAACTTTTTACATTCTTAATGCAAAAGAAAAATCTTTGAACGGCGCAAAACAGGTAAGAATCGTTGATAAAGGATTTGTATCAACAAAGGATTTTAAGAAAAATACATTGGCTGCCCCAACAAGCGGAAACGGCGTGTATAATGTAACCATTTAATCATCGGGCTTTGCTTTCGGGCAAAGCCCTTTACATTTTTTATATGAAGACCAAACTAATTACTGCGATGTTGCTGATCTCATTTAGCAGCATGGCGCAGGAACTATATGTTTATACTGAACCGGCCAGTAATATGGCTGCCAAAAGTATTGGCCTCCGGCTGAATAATTTCATCATGCCCGAATCTTACACGGCCAAAACCAATTATCATATGATACCTGAGATCATGGTTGGCGTTTCCAAAACTACCATGGTTCATTTTGATGCCTTTCTATCAAACCGAAACAAAGGATTATCTGTAGAGGGTGGCAGTATCTATGCCAAATATCGATTCCTGAGTAATGATGAAGTGCAGAAACATTTTCGTATGGCAGCTTTTTGCAGGTACAGTTTTAACAACAGCGATATTCACCAGGAAGAGATCAACCTTTATGGCCATAACACAGGGTTCGAGACGGGCGTTGTTGCCACACAGTTGCTGCACAAAGTGGCGATTTCATCAGGTCTATCATTTGTCAAAGCGCTGGACAATGGTAACAGTAATAAATTCCCATACAGCAATCTCGACAGGCAGGCAATCAATTATACTTTATCAATAGGGAAATTGATGTTGCCGAAAGATTACACTGATTATAAACAAACCAATTTGAACCTGATGTTGGAATTTTTGAATCAATTCAACCTGGGTTCCGGCAAATATTATATGGATATTGCTCCTTCTATGCAGCTTATCTTTAATAGTGTTGCCAGGGTTGACATTGGTTACAGGCAACAATTGAACAGTTCACTTTACCGTACTGCTCCAAATGGTTTGTTTGTCCGGTTAGAGTATAATTTATTCAATGCATATTAAAAGGAAGGAATTGAACGATCCCACTAAAAACGAGTGATGTTAATAGATAAATATCTTTCTGTTTACGATTTCAAAGAATTTTATTCTATCAAAGCGAATAGCCCAGCTAATGAAATCTATATTACCTTGTAACCGATGACATTTAAAAATTTAAAAAATATCGACAAATTTGGTACTGCAGGATTATTTCTGACAGCAATATTTTCACCGTGTTGTTTCCCGCTTTTTGCATTTGCGGCATCTGCTCTTGGGTTGGGCAGCGCTGAACTTTTTGGTGGCTGGACTATGTGGGTCTTTCAGGCTATGGTATTGGTCTCAATACTTGGACTTTATATTTCTTACCGAAAACATGGTTGTTTGTATCCATTATTGGTGGCTGTTCCCAGTGGGCTTATCATTTCTTACGCATATCATTTTAATGATAATGACAATTGGATATATTTTCTCTACGCCGGAATGTTTGGAATGTTGGCGGCAACCATTTGGAATTTTCAAAGGAACAGGCTTCACAACACAAATGAAATTGTATTGCGATCCACTATTACCTGTCCGGAATGCGGGCATTCCAAAGAGGAAATAATGCCAACAAATGCATGTATTTTTTTTTACGAGTGTGAAAACTGCAAAACACGCTTGAAACCAAAACAAGGGGACTGCTGTGTTTTTTGCAGCTATGGAACAATGAAGTGTCCGCCAATGCAGGGGGGAGAGAACTGTTGTTAGCCCAAGGTGAGCATTTGATGCAGCGCGGAAGATGGCAGATATCAAATAGTCTATTTTGATTGTATGGCATTTTACCTAATTAGACCAGGTAGCGTAACCAGCTATTTAAATAACTACAAAGCGTAGAATATAGTGGACAGGCAAAGATGCAGAGATGCTAACCTCAGAAGGTTAATCTAAGTAGAGAGGTGGCATGTTTTTTTCATATTTTAATAAAATTCAAATTATGACAAACAATAACGAAGAAAAAAAAGACGGTGTCAACCAAACGCCTGGCACAGGTAAAGCGAACCCGGAACAGCATGAGCATGCTGAACATCATCAGGAACTGGAACATCATCCACATCCTGAACATCACGATGGGAATACGGATCCTAATGTGCTGGAAAAACACCCGGAAGCAGAGCATCATGAACATGATGAGCATCATAAAGAGAAAGAACATCATCCTAGGAAGTAACCCTAAGATTTTACCCGATTAAAAATTGTTTTTAATCGGGTAATCTTAAACATGATTTTTTAGACATATAGTTTTCACACCACCTTATTATAGATCTAATGCAATTTTTTTGCAGATAGACTATCCTTCCAACGAAGTAAGGAGTAACAAAAGCATTTATTAATCAGCATTTAGATTTGATTACTTACTGAATTTTTTGAAAATGCTTTTTACTGAACTTTCAATTTCCTGATCTGATAACAGTTTGGTATTTACCTCTTTTGTTGTCCAGCCTTGCCAGAAGGTTTTGTCTGTTTTTGCATCGATTAAACTTACGGTTAAAGTACCTTCCGTTACCTGATATTGCGAATTGTTATAACCGGCAAAGCGGGAGGGATAGTAAAGAGTTCCCAATCTTCTTGTATAGGGGTTGTAATACATGCGCGAATAAGAGGGCGTGTAGACAGGATCACTTGTTCTTCGGGTATTTCTTTCAACAAGTACATCATAAGCTAAAACAGCGTCCGGGTTTGTGGGATCCTCCCGCCATCCTGCACTTATCAGACTTTGATTTACAGCATTTCTGATTTTACTTTCCTGAATGTCGTTGTGTTTTTTCTGCTCGTGCACTTCCTGTGTTTCTGACCATGCAAATGTTTTGTACTGGCTAAGATCGACGGTGTCATCCCGCTGAATATAAGCCTTTGAGGAACAGCTGGTGAACAGTATAGCGGAAACGGCAAAAAGAGAAAAGAGTTTTATAAACGGGTTTTTCATAAAGGTGTTTTTTTAAATAGGTCAAAAACTAGGCACTAACCAAAAAAGGTCGTGTTAAATCGCTCACAATGCTGTTGAGGTTAGGAGCGTCCAGTAACCTGCAAATTTATTTGTAAAATAATTGTACCAAAGTCTTTCCAATTGGCACAAGAACTACTTTTGACTCATGACCCCTATCCAGTTTAGAAAAGAAGAAATAAAGGGACTGTTTACTTATCTCTATGTCGAACCGCCCGCATACGAATCAATGCCGGGATTGACTGACGGAAGCTTATCCTATCCGGCCACAGGCCTTCAACCTGTAGACCCTATCATATATAGCAGTCTTTTCCGCCACTATTTGGCACTGGCGGATTTTTGTTGTGGTAAAATGGACAAATATGTTTTATTGCCGCCGTCTCCAGATACGGAAAATTCAGACATCTTATTATGGCTCGGGGCATCACGGTGGCGGTTTGAATTGCTTTCAAATGACGTTGACGGCCTGGGCGCCGACAAAGGGTTTGTACAAACGATGAATTATGATACTGCCAACCCATCTGTTGTGCTTTTTGCGTCGAACAATTTTCCTGATCTTTCCCTTCTTCCGGAAGACCTGTTTGGGGAAGCCTCATCTCAATGCAGTCTTTTCGGACTCAGCCCAAACAGATCGGGAGCCCTGCTTCATTTTTTACAATCTGGAGCTGTCCCGGAAATCCAAAGGTTTCTTCTGGAAAGCGAGTTATTTTTTCAAGTTTCCATTGCCAAACAGCTAGGCAGCTACAATTCCATTCTGATTAAGTCACCCTTTGATATTGACAGAGACCTTGCCGCTTTTCACTCGATCCTTGATCCTGATAATTAATTCTCAGCGTACCTGTTTCTCATTTTTTAAGGAAAATCTTACCCCTGGCAAAGATTTGGAGTGTGGGCACGATTTTTTCCACTGTTTTGTAAAATACATGTATGGATGGGCTTAAAATGGAAAAATGGCGGACTTCTTTTGAAATGGGGGTATCAGGACTAAAGGCCAGTTATGATTCACTTTTACTGCATAAACGCTTTGAAGAGACCTTTATTTTGAAAACTGATGAAACCAGCCATACTTTTTACCTGGAGCTGGATCCGGAACTACCTGCAGAAGTGCAGGACAGGCTGGAAAAACTACTTATTGAAACGGAACCTGAGGACTCCATATAATGTAATTGCAACCACATTGTGATTTTTTACCCTATCTAATAAATTGTTTTGCCGATAAACACCCTACTTTTGCACCTCATGCGTATTACCGTTTTCATATTAACGTTTATTGTACTGGGACTGAGTCTTCTCCCGTGTGCAGACAGGGGCAACGCTATGAAAGCTGGAAAAGCAAACACAGAAATCACTGCCCAAACCAACCACGAAGAAAACCAGGGTAACAATGATCTTTGCCCGCCGTTTTGCCATTGCGGTTGCTGCGCCAATGTATTTATCAAAACAAGTTTCCTCTCTTTGGAAATGCCACCTCAGATTTACATTAACAAAATACCTTCTTATTTACCTGGTGACATCACCGGTATATCCTTGCCCATCTGGCAACCTCCGCAGTTAATAGCTTAATTGTAGTGCGCTAAAACGCACGAATTCTGCTGTGCTTAATGCACGGACTATCATCATTTTCTCACTATCCAACCAGTGTGGTTATGGCTAAGTCAAAGCCGCCAGGCCGCAAGCAGAAAATTGTTTATAGCAAAATAAAAGACCCGGTTAAACCAAAATGGATCCGAATTACCAAGTCCATTACCATTGTTGTGCTGTCTATTGTTCTGCTGCTGGCTATGGCGGGTATGTTGTTGAAATACTTTCATCTGATTTCAAATCATTTATAGGTCATGTTAAATAAGATCATAGATTTTTCTGTCAAGAATAAATTAGTCGTCGGCATTTTCACCTTTGCCCTCATTATATGGGGCGTAATGTCTCTAAACAAACTTCCGATCGATGCGGTTCCTGACATCACCAATAACCAGGTACAGATCATCACAGTTAGTCCGTCACTGGCCGCCCAGGAAGTAGAGCAGCTCATTTCTTACCCGGTGGAACAGACCATGTCCCTGATTCCGGAAATACAGGAGGTTCGCTCTATCTCCCGCTTTGGGCTTTCAGTGGTAACCGTCATCTTTCATGATGATGCCAATATTTATTGGGCCCGCTCGCAGGTAGCTGAAAGGCTTCCGGAAGCACGAAGCAAAATACCGGAGGGTACCGGAGAACCGGAAATGTCACCCATCTCTACCGGATTGGGCGAGATATACCAATATGTACTTCATCCAAAAAAAGGGTTTGAAAATAAATATAATGCAACCGACCTGCGCACACTGCAGGATTGGTATGTAAGGAGGCAACTGCTCGGTACACCCGGCATCGCCGAAGTCAATAGTTTCGGTGGTTTCTTAAAACAATACGAGATCGCCCTGAACATAAACCAGACACGCAGTTACAATATTTCCATAGGGGACATATTTACCGCGCTAGAAAAAAACAACCAGAATACCGGTGGTTCTTACATTGATAAAAAACCAAATGCTTATTTTATTCGGAGTGAGGGTCTCATTACCAACCTCGGTGATATTGAACGCATCGTGGTGAAAAAAACCCAAACCGGTTTCCCGGTTACCATTCGCGACATTGCAACCGTCGGTTTTGGGGCAGCCAATCGTTATGGGGCATTAACGCGAAACGATCGTGAAGCTGTTGGAGGAATTGTTATGATGCTAAAAGGCAGTAATTCCAGCGAAGTGGTAAAAAGAGTCAAAGAAAAAGTCTTACAGATACAGAAAACCCTTCCTGAAGGCGTGGTACTCGAAGCCTTCCTTGACCGCAGTGAATTTGTAGGCAGGGCGATCGACACGGTTAAGAAAAATCTCATTGAAGGAGCGCTGATCGTCATATTTGTACTCGTGGTTTTCCTGGGTAATATCCGCTCAGGCTTGATCGTTGCCTCCGTGATTCCACTGGCCATGCTCTTTGCCATTTCGCTGATGAATCTCTTTGGCGTATCGGGAAACCTCATGAGCCTTGGCGCCATTGATTTCGGGTTGATCGTAGATGGAGCGGTCATTATCGTGGAAGCGACCATGCATCACCTTGCCAGCCGTAAAGAGGGCAGAATTGACCAGGCGGAGATGGATCGCGAGGTAGGCTCGTCGGCAAAAAAAATGATGAACTCGGCAGCATTCGGGCAGATCATAATATTTATAGTTTACATGCCTATCCTGGCACTGGTAGGCATAGAAGGTAAAATGTTCCGGCCAATGGCGCAGACCGTTTCTTTTGCTATCCTTGGCGCCTTCCTGCTGTCACTGACTTATGTTCCCATGATGAGTGCGTTATTTCTCAGCAAAAACATAAAACATAAACGAAATCTCTCAGATAAGATGATGGATTTCCTCCATCGTATTTACACACCTGTGCTCAGAGGCGCTTTGCGCATGAAAAAAATAGTGGTACTGATCGCAGTTTCTCTGATGGTTATTGCTTTTTTCGTGTTCTCTAAATTGGGTGGAGAATTTCTCCCGCAATTGGAAGAAGGCGACCTGGCGGTTGAAACAAGGTTGTTGACGGGAAGTTCCCTAAGCCAGACTGTTGAAAAAATAACCCAGGCTTCCAATATACTCACCAAAGAATTTCCGGAAGTGAAAGAAGTAATTGGTAAACTCGGTGCATCTGAAATACCTACTGATCCCATGCCTATCGAAGCTGGAGACATCACTATTATTCTTAAACCCAAAAAAGAATGGGTGAGCGCAAGTACACGCGAAGAGTTGGCTGAGAAAATGAAAAAAGCGCTGGAAAGAATCCCCGGTGTAAGTTTTGGTTTCTCACAGCCCATACAACTTCGTTTTAATGAGCTTATCTCGGGAGTGCGCCAGGACGTGGGCATTAAAATATTCGGGGAAGACATGCAGGTGCTTGCCGAACTGGCTAAAAAGATCGGTAGTATCGTTCCCACAGTCAAAGGTGCAGAGGACCTGTACGTAGAACAGGTGGGTGGTCTGCCACAGATCTCAGTTAAGCTCGACCGTGACAAGATCGCACAGTTTGGTCTAAATGTATCCGATATCAACCAGGTAATCAATACTGCCTTTGCCGGTGGTAAGGCCGGTACCGTATTTGAGGGAGAGAAGCGATTTGATCTTGTTATCCGATTACAACAGGCCGAGCGCCAGGGTATTGAAGATGTACGCAGGCTCTTTGTGGTGGCTGCTGACGGAACCCAGATTCCGCTCGAACAGGTGGCAGATATCAATCTGGTATTAGGGCCCAACCAGGTGCAGCGTGAACAGGCGCAACGCAGAATCATAGTTGGCTTTAACGTTCGTGGAAGAGACATCGCATCTGTGGTAGAAGAAATGCAGCTGAAAATTGACCAGAAGATCAAAATGCCGGTGGGTTATTACATTACTTACGGTGGTCAGTTTAAGAACCTGGAAGAAGCTAACAAAAGGCTGTCCATAGCAGTACCTGTAGCATTGGGGCTTATCCTTCTGTTACTGTATTTCGCATTTGGCTCCTTTAAATATTCTTTACTCATATTCACCGCAATCCCGATGTCAGCCATCGGCGGAGTGTTCGCACTGCTGATCCGCGGCATGCCTTTCAGTATTTCAGCCGGTGTAGGTTTTATCGCCCTCTTTGGCGTTGCCGTACTGAACGGGATCGTTCTTATCTCGGAATTCAACCGGCTTAAAAAAACTGGACTAACCAATTTAAATGATATCATAATGAAGGGAACCGCTATCCGATTGCGTCCGGTACTCATGACTGCAGCAGTGGCTTCACTTGGTTTCCTGCCTATGGCACTTTCATCCGGTGCCGGTGGCGAGGTACAAAAGCCGCTTGCGACAGTTGTGATTGGTGGGCTGCTTACGGCAACACTGCTCACACTCATTGTACTGCCTGTGCTTTACACTTTCTTTGAAAGGTTCGGCAAAGGTAAAGAGCCCAAAAAATTGACGGCGGTAGTGACCATGTTGTTATTGTTCTTGGGCGGTTCAGCTACAGTGAATGCACAGGTGCCGGCTACTGCCACCAATACAAGGATCAACCTTCAGTCGGCCATAAGCCGTTCGCTGGATGCCAACCCTAACATCAGGGCGGGCAACCTGAACATTGATTACCAACAGGCGCTTAAAGGGGCGGCAAAAGATATCGGCAAAACCAATATCACCTTAACGCTGGGGCAGTATAACAGTCCGATCGTGTATGACAACAACATCACCATTACGCAGAACATTCCCAACCCTGTTTACTTAAAACGGCTTTCCGAACTCAGCGATGCATCGATCGATGCGAGCCGCCTGCAGGTGGGCATCTATAGAAGCCAGGTGACTTACCAGGTTAAAAGCATTTACTACAGGTTGATTTACCGGCAGGAACAACGCAGGCTTAACGACACATTGGTTAGCCTATATGAGCGGGTACTCAAAGCAGCGGACACCCGCTTTACGGCCGGTGAAACCAATATCCTGGAGAAATACAACGCCAATACCCAGCTCCAGGAAGCCATCGCGCAGAGCAACCAACTTGGGGAACAGATCAGGACGGATCTCGGACAATTGGCCAGTTTCACTTTCGACTCAAGCCTCAGCGGGATTGCAGATACACTTCTGGTAGAAAAACATCTTGTAATGAATCTCGATTCAGGCTTGCTCAGTAATAACCCTGAGCTACAGGCACTCCGGTCACAAATCGCCGTTGCGGAAAAGGAGATCAGCGTAGAAAAGAGTAAACTCCTGCCTGATTTTAACGTGGGCTATTTTAATCAGTCACTGGTAGGTACCTACGATGTAAACGGGTCTCCTAAATATTATGGCGCAGGTAAACGTTTCCAGGGCATTGAGGCAGGTATCAGCATACCGATTTTTGCCCGACCCCAGAAAGCGCGGATACGTGCGGCCCAGATCAACCGGCAGCGAAGGGAAGCTGAAGTCCAGGCGTTTTATTTCAGCCTTTCACAAAGAGGGTCATTACTCCTTTCTGACCTACGGCGAATTACGATTCAGCTGAATTATTACCGCAAAACGGCACTTCCCCAGGCACAGCTGCTCATACGTACCTCGCAGCGCGCATTTGAAGCCGGAGAAATGGATTACTACCAGTTGTCTCAATCACTGAACAATGCAAACAGTGTCCGCCGCCAATACATCGAATTATTGAATCAATACAACCAGTCAGCGATCGAACTGGAATTAATTACAGGTTTATAAATTTTTACTACCATGCGCAAAACACTTTATGCAATAGCACTCACCCTTTCTTTTTTCTTTACAGCCTGTTCTTCCAAAAAAGAAGAAGTTCAGGTAGAGAAGGCAGAGGAACACAACCCGGATGTGGTTGAATTTACCAATGAACAGTTCCAGACTGTAGATGTCCGTTTCGGTGGGGTTATCACTACCAACTTAAGCAACTATATTAAGGCATCCGGCACCATTGATGTTCCCCCACAGGATCTGGTAAGTATTACTTCACCTTATGGAGGGTCGATCAGGAGCACCACTGTCATCGAAGGAAAATACATGAAGAAAGGCGAACTGATCGCCACCATTGAAAATCCGGAGTTTGTTCAGGTGCAGCAGGATTATTTGGAAACCAGCAGCCAGCTCAGTTTTTTACAGCAGGATCTTACAAGACAGGAAGAACTGGTGAAAGAAAACATCGCAGCGCGCAAATCGTTACAGAAAGCAACGAGTGAATACAACACCATGAATGCGAGGCTTGAGGGCTTGAAGGCCAGGCTGCGAATCATGAACATTAACCCGTCCAGCGTTAAGGCCGGTAATTTTACTTCCGTAACCCGTATCTATGCCCCGACCAACGGCTACATTACCCACGTATATTCCAACGTCGGCAAATTCATCGGACCCAACGAATTGATGGCTGATATGGCCAATACCAATAACATCATGATCAGGGTTAAAGTGTTTGAAAAAGACTTGCCGAATATAAAACTCGGGCAAAAGGTACGCTTCCGTGCCACCGGTGACAGCGTAGAACGTACGGCCAAAGTATTCCTGATTGGTAAAGACATCGATACCGACCGGACCGTGGAAGTGCATGCCGCTATTGAAAGATTAACCAGCAATATGCTGCCCGGTATGTTCGTCAATGCCATCGTTGAAATCGGTACGTCCAGCACACCAGCTTTGCCGCAGGCTGCGGTCGTGCCTTCAGGTGGAAAGCATTACATTTTTGTGGAAGAGCCATCCAAACAAGGAGAGCAAAACACAAAAACAGCGGACAAAGAAAAGCACCATTCGTTCAGAAGGGTCGAAGTGGGTATAGGCGTAACGGAGAACGGTTTTACGGCCGTGATCCTGCCTGAAAAATTTGACCCCAAAAGCAAGATTGTAATCAAAGGTGCCTATGACCTGTTATCTAAAATGAACAACTCGGAAGAGGAAGAAGAATAATCAGTTTTAAACCTCTTACAAGATGCTTCAACTGCTTGAATTTACGCATAACAATATCATCGCTACCCGCACAGACACCATGTTGAGCGCTGCCGGGTATGCGAAGATTCTTCCGCTTGTTCACAACATTGAAAGCAGGGGCAAGAAGGTCAGATGGTATTTTGAAATAGATGATAATTCCATTTTAGACGAAAGTTATTGCAGCAAACCGGCGACCGATGGTGATTACCAGCTGGCTTTCCCACGCGCAGCAGCGATGGAGAAAATAGCGATAGTTGCGACTGAAAAATGGCAGGTATTTCTAACAGTAATAAAAGGAATTGCACCAAACGCAGACGTTCGATGCTTTGGTTTGCAGGATCGCAAAAAAGCGATGAAATGGATCGAGGTGTAGAAAAGTGTTTTGACTGAAATACCTTAAAATGTAAAAAATCCCAGCAATTCTTCCCGCTTTTTACAATACTGCAAAAGGCGAAATATTGTTTAGTGAAAAGGGCGTATTGTTGGAGAAAGCAAATGCAAAAGAAAAATTTAAATGCAAGTTATGGACATCGGATTTGAACTCATCATCATCGTAAAATTACTGGCCTCTTTTATACTCGGTGCCTTGATCGGGTATGACAGGGAAATACATGGGAGGGATGCAGGCATCAGGACATATGCTGCTGTATGTATTGGTTCGACACTATTTACAGCTATCGCATGTCATCTCACCGGTGACCCTGCTGCCGCCTCCAGGGTGATTGCTAACATTGTGACAGGTGTTGGTTTCCTTGGCGCGGGAATTATCTATCGAAACAACAGTGCAGGCACTTCGCACGGGCTTACTACTGCAGCAACTGTTTGGTGTACTGCTGCCGTGGGGGTGGCTATCGGCCTGGATATGTATATCATAGCATTGGCTGGCGCACTGACCCTGTATTTTCTCCTTTCCCTGCACCACCAGAAATGGTATATTCAGTGGAAGAAAAGAATGGTTAAGGGTGCGGGGCATCACGAAGACGAAGACTAAAATCATTATCCAAGAATTTTTCAGTTATGGCACAGGATATTGTTGCACTTTCAGCAGGAGGTAAACACAACCGGTCACTTAAAACCGTTTTCATTATTACGTTCGTCTATTTCGTGATCGAGGTGGTGGTGGGTTTTATGTCCAACAGCCTTGCCTTATTATCTGATGCAGCACATATGCTTACGGATGTTGGAGGACAAGGCCTGGCGCTGTTTGCTATCTGGATGTCTTCCCGGCCGCGCAATGCATGGAAGACATACGGTTACTACCGCACGGAAATTTTTTCGGCACTGCTCAACGCGGTTGTTTTGTTGTTTATTTCCGGCTACATTTTATACGAAGCCTGGCAAAGGTTCAGCAACCCGCCCGCTGTAGCTGGTATCCCTATGTTGGTGGTGGCTTTCTGCGGGTTAATCATCAACCTGATTTCGATGAAGATATTGAGATCCGGTTCCAGGGAAAGCATCAATATCAAAGGAGCATTCCTGGAGGTGGTAAGCGACATGTTGAGTTCTGTGGGAGTGATTATTGCGGGATGTATCATTTTGGCGACAGGATGGTTATACATTGACCCAATTATGAGCGCTGCCATTGGCCTTTTTATATTACCCCGGACCTATAATCTTTTAAAAGAGTCGGTGAATATCTTACTCGAAGCCGTACCTAAAGATATAGACTACAATGCAGTGAATAACCTATTTACTGCCAAGCCTGGTGTCATCAGTATTCATGATCTCCATATCTGGACACTTACTTCAGGTATGTATGCCTTAAGTGTGCATGTAATTATGGAACCCGAAACCTCACTTGAAGAGGCCAGCGAAATTTCACGGTCACTTAAAGAATTGCTGGCTACCAGATTTAAAATTAACCACACCACTATCGAAATACACATCGACAAAACAGAGGACGTTCTTAATAATATTTAATCCATGCGCCATATCATGAAAAAGATCAGATACAGGAAATTGAAACAAACCAGCGGCATAACCAAACTGCTATTTGCTATTTGCATGGCTGCAATTGTTTTTTTTCTTTTAAGGCTTACCAACATTGAAATGCAATGCCGCATGATCCTCGCATGGGATGCCTTCTGCCTTACTATGATCGCACTGAGTTGGGCTCTCTTCTTTTCAACCGGAGAAAAAGAACTCTGTGACGTCGTGGCTGTTCAGGATGAAGGATTAAAAGTAATTTTTACCATTGTGCTCGTTGCGCTTTGTTTCAGCGTATTTGCCACGTTGTTGCTTTTAAGCAGTCAGTCAGAACCTTACATGGATAAAATACTCTACATGACAATCACATTGTCGCCTGTGCTCTTATCATGGATACTATTGCACACCATTTTTACCATCCGGTATGCGCATCTGTATCACGATCATAATTCACTGGCAACAGGAAGCAATGTGGGCGGTATCAGTTTCCCTTCCAAAGAAGCCCCCGACTATGTAGACTTCGCTTACTTTTCTTTTGTGATCGGTATGACCTTCCAGGTCTCTGATGTGCAGGTTGAATCAAGGGTAATCAGGCGTTTTGTGCTGATGCACAGTCTTATTTCGTTTGTGTTTAATACGATAATAGTGGCTTTGACCATTAATACCATTGCGGGATTTGGCAAATAGTGTGTAAATAGTAAACAATTAAAAACAGGGAAAGTGAAAAAATATTTTTATTGTCTTGAAGCACTTATTGTTGTTTGTATTGCAACCAATGCGTATTCATTTTTTCACCATGCCTTTTTCAGGTCCGGATTTTCGACAACGGTAAACATGCTGACACCTTTAGCAGTATTTGTGTACTTGAGAATAGCATTTGTAAAAAACAAAAACGCAAAAAAAAAGCGGCGAACCGACTATGAAAAAATATTCAGCAAAAATTAGTAAGTTTTTTAAAGCCCTAGGGCCAGGGCTGATCACCGGTGCCAGTGATGACGATCCGTCGGGTATCGCCACCTATTCCCAGGCGGGCGCGAAATTCGGCCTTGCGACCCTATGGGCTTCGCTGATCACTTTCCCGCTGATGGCAGCGATCCAGGAAATGTGCGCCCGCATCGGCATTTTGACTTCGGTTGGATTGACCACAACACTTAAGAAACATTATTCCAAACCGATACTTTACCTGATGCTTCTCTTCAGTGTCCCAGCGATCATCCTAAATATTGGGGCAGATATCGCGGGCATGGGTGCGGTCGCAAACCTGATCTTTCCTTCGGTATCACCTCTTTTATTCAGCGTTTTGTTTACTGCGGTTCTGATTGTTATGATAGTCTACCTTCCTTACCAAAAGATCGTGTCTGTCCTGAAATACCTATGCCTTTCCTTGTTCCTATACATTGCTGTTCCGTTTTTTACGCACCCGGACTGGGGAGCAGTCCTTAAAAATACGTTTGTTCCTACCATCCATTTCAATAAAGAGTTTGTTGAAATACTTGTTGCTATTTTAGGTACAACCATATCGCCTTATCTTTTTTTCTGGCAGGTTACCATGGAAGCCGAAGACGTCAAATCTTCCAGGCAGCTCATACTCGCCAGAAATAGAATTGCCCGAAGGGATGAGGACACCAAAGTCTTAGAGGCAAAAACAAAAAACTTCCTCAGCCTGTTGATTGCTAAAATGCGGCTTGATGTAAACCTGGGAATGCTGCTGTCTAACCTGGTTATGTTTTTTATCATCCTTGCCACCGGCACCGCCCTGTTTGCCAATGGAATTACACAAATAGATACAGTAGAACAGGCGGCTAAGGCATTGGAGCCTGTGGCAGGAAAAGCTTCCTACCTGATATTTACCATTGGGGTAATCGGAACCGGCTTTCTTGCTATACCAGTCTTAAGTGGATCTCTCTCCTACATTGTATCTGAAACTTTTGGCTGGAAGGGAAACCTGGATGCAAAATTTTACCGGGCCAAATCCTTTTATATTGTTATCATCATTTCACTTTTACTCGGACTCTCCATTAACTACTTTGGTATCAGCCCAATCAAGGCACTGCTGTATACAGCCATTCTGTATGGATTAACTTCGCCTATACTGATAGCGATTGTCCTGCATATATCCAATAATAAGAAGATTATGAAAGAGAATACAAATGGTAAGCTATCCAACGTACTCGGATGGCTTACGCTGATAATAATGTCAGTTGCTGCTATTGCACTGATCTATTTACAGTTTTAAAAAAACGAGAGAAAATAAATAAACAAATGTTCAGTATTCTTATCGGAAGTTTTTTATTGAGTGTTTTACACGCCATTATTCCCAATCACTGGCTAGCAGTACTTGCCATAGGAAGAAGGGAAAAATGGTCGGCTGCTGAAACTTCCAAAGTGACCCTGGTGGCAGCACTGGCGCACGGGCTGAGCACGGTTGTCATTGGCCTCCTATTAGGGTTTCTGGGGAATTCAATGGCACAAAAGATCAATCATTTTACGCACCTGGTGGCCCCAATTATTTTCATCATACTTGGAACTTTCTTTATCTACCGTCACCACCGGCATAAACATTTTCAACTCTCGGATGTGCCGCAGAAAATTTATAGCAAAAATCGAATCATTATTGCGTTGGTACTAGCTATGTTTTTCTCGCCATGTATGGAAATCGAAGCTTATTTTCTGATGGCTGGCACCCAGTCACAATGGCTGGTGGTAATTATAGCTGCTATGTATGTAGTTATTACAGCCGCTGGCATGACATGGCTGGTGTCACGGGCATATAAGGGTTTGCTAAAACTTAACTGGCATGCATTGGAACATAATGCAGGCATCATTACAGGCATCACACTTATCATAACAGGTATACTATCATTTTTTATTTTTTAAATTTAATACCATGGCAAAAGATCGTTACAACACGCAGGATGATCAGCAAGCTGAAAAATCATCTGAACCGGAGGCGACAGAAAGAACTGCTGTACCATCCGGCAAACCGGAGAAACATAGCGAAGATGACGGGCATGATCACGGTGAAAAAAAACACACTGAAGACGACGGTCACGATCACGGGGATGAAGAGGAACATAGTGACGATGATGGGCATGATCATGGAGGAGCAGAAACGACGGGCTGGAAATCGCACTGGGATCTTCTGCTGGCGCTTGCGATATTAGCCGTATTGATGGTGCTCAAATTCGGGTTTAGATATGTTCCACCCCCATTGCCCGATCTTATCATAAACCTCGCAGCTTACCTGCTGGCAGGATGGCGCGTGCTGGATATGGCATGGCGCAAAGCGAAGCGGGCTGATTTTTTCAACGAATTTTTTCTCATGTCGGTTGCAACGATCGGTGCATTTATTATCGGTTCATACAGTGAAGGTGTTGCAGTCATGGTGTTCTATTGTATAGGGGAATGGTTCCAGGATGCAGCGGTCGCTAACGCCAAAAAAAGCATCAAGGCATTGCTGGATGTGCGCCCCGATAAAGTATCGGTGTTGCGTAACGGTAGCCCACTGGAAGTATCGCCCGCAGAAGTACTGGTCGGGGAATCCATACAGGCGAAACCGGGAGAAAAAGTAGCACTTGATGGTGAACTGATTTCTGAAAGCGCTTCGTTCAACACTGCAGCGCTCACTGGAGAAAGCAAGCCTGATACCAAACGCAAAGGCGAGGCAGTGCTGGCTGGTATGATCAACCTCAACGGTGTTGCTGAAATCAAAGTGACCGCGCTTTTCAAAGACAGTAAACTCAGCCGCATTCTTGAAATGGTGCAGGATGCAACCGCGCGTAAATCACAGACGCAACTCTTTATTTCAAAATTTGCCAAAGTATATACACCCATCGTATTCCTGCTCGCACTTGGCGTATGCCTGGTTCCCTACTTTTTTGTAGACAACTATATTTTTCAGACCTGGTTTTACCGTTCGTTGGTGTTCCTGGTCATCAGTTGCCCTTGCGCGCTGGTAGTATCCATTCCCTTGGGTTACTTTGGCGGTATCGGTCTTGCATCCAGGCACGGGATACTGTTCAAAGGCGGAAATTTCCTGGATGTCATGACAAAGATCAATACAATCGTCATGGATAAGACAGGCACACTGACCAAGGGTGTCTTCAAAGTACAGAAAATACAACCGCAGGATATGTCGGAAGACGAACTGGTAAAGTTGACTGCTGCTGTTGAAGCAAATTCTACCCACCCGGTTGCCAAAGCTGTTTCTGACTATGCAAAGGAGAAGGGGGACCTCGCAAAAGCAACGGATATCGAAGAGATAGCGGGCCACGGTCTGAAAGGCAAAGTGGATGGTAAAGAAGTGCTTGCGGGTAATGTTAAGCTGCTTAAAAAGTTTAATATCAGTTATCCCGCAGAAATTGAATCTATAGCAGATACCATTGTTACGGTGAGTGTGAACGGTAAATATGCCGGTTATATAACCATTGCTGACGAGATCAAAGAGGATGCAGCAGCCGCGGTCAAAGCCATGCATGAACTCAACATCAAAACAGTGATGCTATCCGGAGACAAGCAGGCTGTGGTAGACAATGTTGCTAAACAGATAGGTATTGATGAAGCATATGGAGATCTTTTACCGGAAGGGAAAGTAGAAAAGGTGCAGGCACTGAAAAACGAAGGCAGGCATATTGCATTTGCAGGTGATGGAGTTAACGATGCACCTGTGGTGGCGCTCGCAGATGCGGGTATTGCGATGGGAGGCCTGGGCAGTGATGCAACAATCGAAACAGCAGACGTGGTGATCCAGAACGATCAGCCGATGCGTATAGTGGTAGCGATAAAAATTGGAAAGATTACCCGCAAGATAGTATGGCAGAATATCATTCTGGCCATGGCTGTAAAAGTGATCGTGCTGATCCTGGGTGCCGGTGGTATTGCTACTTTATGGGAAGCCGTAATTGCAGACGTAGGTGTTGCTTTACTGGCGATCTTAAATGCAGTAAGAATACAGCGGATTAAATTTGACGACACGCAGCCGTGATAAACAATGGGCTAAAAGCAAAAAAAATGCGGGTATAAAACCCGCATTTTTTTGCCCATTACATAAAAATGAATTTAAGACATCAGGCTGGCCATACCCATAAGTGAAGCCAGTACGATTACGCATTTGTAACAATATGTTCTGTTCATTATAATTGATTTTAGTGGGTGTTAAAGATACGAAAGCAGGGCTGGTTGGATATGTTAAATCTGTACACCGTCAATGAATAAAAAAACTCGCTGCGCCTACGAGTACAAGCAATAGTGCCGTTATTTTTTTTTGACGTGTATTACCATGCTTCGCGTAAATCCTACCAGACCATTTGCTAGCCAGGAACGTTATCAGCAGTACCCCCGAAATATTAACCATAGCATAAAACATGGCGAGCAATAAGATATTATTAAAACCATAATCCGCGGCCGCGATAAAAAGATCATGCACTTCCAGGCAGGGAGAGAGCAGCATCATAAGGAAAATGCCCACCATCCATGCCTTGCCTGTGCGCTTTTCCTGTTCATAACTTTCATCTCTTCGTTCATTTTTATTGGCAACCAGGAAATAAGCAATGCCGAACAGGATAAGAACAATTGGTGCGGCGAGGTGAAGGTATGTCTCATAAGTATGGGAGAGTTTTGTTCCCGCTATTCCAAATGAAATACCCAACAGTAAAGTACCCATAACATGCGCACATGCACATATACATGCCATCAGCTCCAGGCGCTGCCGGGTCCAGTTTTCTGACCTGCTTAAGGCGGCTAAAGGAAGCCAGTGATTAGGTATAAGTGCCTGCATCAGAGCCAGCAGGCATGTGTTAATCAATAGTTGAAGCATTGCACTTATTTAATAGTGTTTAACGAGGCAAGCTTTGCTATTTCATTAGTGTTGTCTTTAATGAGCTTGACAGCGATATCCCGAAGATAAGAGTCCTTTCCTGTCTTAAGGTACGAACGGGCTATCATGATTTCACTTTTTTCAATGAGGACCGACATTTCAAGAGACAGTTGATCATCTGACCCTGAATGAGCCATTTTCTCAAAATCATTTTCCGACATGGGAATTTTATACAAAAGTTGATGGGGCTTTTGTACACTGGTGTCTTTGATTACAATTTTGGAAAGAGCACCAATTAATTTATAACTGCGTGAGATTATATCACTTGCTAACACGACTGGGCCTTCCCGGCCTCCTACCGATAGCTCAACATTTGCGATATCTATCAATGCCTTTCGATGTATAGTGATTAATTTGATAAAAGCAATCTCTGTATTTACTGCCTTTTCCGCATCTTTCAGCTCATGCGTTAGCTTGTCAGTAAAACCGATAATGGTTCCAATGTGATGCGAGGTGTCAGGCTTTTGATTTTTTGCTTTTATATCTGCAGTATCCGGCTCAGGCCCATGAATGTTGTGGTCCGACGTGTCGTGACAGGAAAACAAAAAGCCAACATATAAACATACAAGAAGCCCCCGGATCATGGCATTGTTTTTTTTACAAATTTACTATCTGTAAATATACCAATGTTAGTCCTGTTCAAATGGTTTAAATTTGAGAATATTTTTACGAAAGATCAGGCCTCTTTTACCCATTGATTCTCTATTTAGATTGCACATGAAACAGCAAACTGTTACTGTCATAGGCGCATTTCTATTTACTGCAGTAATTCTATTATTGGGCTATATTGCTTTTGGTTTTTGGACAGCGTTGATTTTTACCTCAGGTTTTCTTGGCGGTTATTTGTTGTGGATCTTCGTAACGGGAAAGCCATCCTTTGCTTCCCTACGTGTTCCGTTTTGGGTATCATTTTCTTTATTCATCGTACATAGAGTTGAAGAAAAGATTTACGGTTTTTTTGCCCGTCTTTCGGATATTACCGGCGTTCAAACACCCGCTATTTCTTCGTGGCCTGTAATACTGCTCGTGCTGGTTTCTGTAGGTGCCTGGATTACCATTCCAGTTCTTGTAAAAAAGGGTTATGCATTTGGTTATTATTTAGCATGGACATTTTTTGCGGCTATGGGAATTACAGAGCTTGCCCATTTTATTTTTCCTTTTTTTACCGGACAACCGTACGGATATTTCCCTGGGATGGCCAGTGTTTTGCTACTCGCACCTGTTGCCTGGTGGGGAATGTACAGGCTTTCACGGAAAAATCAATGATCCAAGTGATCAACAATTGTTGATTCATTTTTTAATAGTGAGGAAACCACCCTGTTACACGGTAATTAAAATTGACATACAATGGGAATAGAACTTGAATTAATTATTTTGCTCATCATACAAGCTTTTGCAAATTCATTTTTTGCCAAATTTGAAATTGAAACTCCTGCCTGGAAGAAACTCCTGAAATGGTTGCTGATCGATACGATAACCCTTGGGCTGTATTACATTATTGGCCACTATGCAATTATTCTCCCTTTTGTATTAATTGCAGCTGGAACTATTATTCATTTTAGAATCTGCCGCAAGAATGGCATAGATCCATTGAATGCCACCCCACGCAAAAAATATTATAATCTTAGGGGATGGAATTGGGTCGAGTAAAATGAGATCACTTAATCTACAGTTTTGCCGAAAGTCAATTCTTGCCGCCTGCGCCGTAATGTAATTTCTATTGCGCTTTAAAATCCGTAGCTATACTAATCTGGATCATTTATACATCTCATAAGAAACACCCAACATTTTTTTGCCGTCATAAAATGCAGAACTGTACAAATTACCTTTTCGATAAATGAGAGATAAGTACGGGTCATGCACTTTGTTTAAATCGTTGTGCACCGCTTTAGCATCTTTATTAAATCCTGTTTGAGATATATAAAACATCAATTCAACCGCTTTGTTTTTAGTAAGTGTTTCTTTTTCATTCCATGAAACGTATGCAAGGATTTTGTTCCTGACTTCTACACTGTCTGGTAGGTCAATATGTCCATCAAGGAGGAAATGTTTAACAGGAAGCGAATCAACCGATGAGACTGTCAAATGACTTCCGCCAGGATCAATCGGAAAGATCTCAAATTGAGTATACTGCGAATCGCAGGCATTCAGAAAGCCCAAAGTTAATCCTATAAAAAAAAGCGAAAATATATTTTTAAGCATGCTGTAGATTTCTAAAACAAGGTAATAGTAAAAAAAATAACTGTAAAATTGCGAAGAACTTTAACCTGCGTGGGAAATAAAAGAAAAAATGGAAAAATTACTCTTGGCTACCGAGCCCGAAGACTAATTTCCATTGCTGCAATATGGCACCTAATAAGAGGGCTTAAAAATAAGTCGAGAATCCGAATTGAAATCCTGCCAGCCTGGATGGAGGATTACCTAAAAGATCTGTTTGCCAGTTATAGCGATAGTTAAACCTGAAAACTGTTTGCGGTGTCGGCCGCCAGCTGATGGCGGGAACAACTGAATAAATATGATCTGCAATATTATCCCCAGTTGAGATAAATTTTCCTTTATTCCAATCCACATGTTCTAACCTGATCGCTGCGTTGATAACAGATTTTTCAAAACCAAAAAGTGATCTTGAATATACGGGTTGAACAATATCCAGGAATCCACCTTGTTGCGCGCGCCCAAACTGCTCAGTATAGGTGTTGGGAACATCTACCGAAACCCATGCCCATTCACCATTGATGAATGTTTTTGTTTTGGAAAGTGTTGTGTTGAAATCAATCGCATACACATTTACGTTTCTTTTTTTGTCGAGGATAAGGCCGTCGTCCTGGAACTTATTGTAAACGCCACCCATATAAGAAAGTCCGATCTCTCCAATGCGGTTGTTACGCAGGGCAAATTTTGCAGTAAGCAACGGCACACCATTAAAAGATTCTTCAAACCTGTCGGGGTTTTCCTTTGCTGCAGGCAGATAAGTTTTGTTCTGCCCATTCGATATGATGCTTTCATCAAACCCGTTTGTTAAATAAAGTTCGTAACCATATACCCAATCTTTGCTGTATTTTTTTCCATATACGCCGAATCCAACATTACTCCAGGTAGCGGGCAGCATCTGTGTAGCAGAAATCGGACGGTCAACAAATTCCCATTTGGGGCCATCGTGGTTCTGGTTAAAAGAACCGATGGGGTTCATGACCACGCCACCGCGGAAATTTAAAAGGGGTGCCAGTTCAAAATCGATAGATGCAAATTCTATATTGATCTCTTTGGTTCCATCTTCGAATTCGATCTCGGAAAGAAATTTTAGTCTTTTGGAAATGGAAGAGGCAACAAACAATGTGAGCCTTCTCATCTGGAACTGGTGGCCCTCGCTGATACCATTTTCATTCAGGTATTGATAATTGGCTTCTACATATCCTCCCAACGAAACAGGCAGCTTACCGGCAGCGAGCAACGGCCTGTTGTACACGGCATCCATATTCAATAACATCCTTGAAGTATCGGTAACAGGTTTCCGTAACAGGACCGGGTCTATTTGCGCAAATCCTTTGCAAATACTCAAAGCCAGCAGAAATAATATCGCGAGATTTTTCATGATTGTTTTCTTAGGTCGATGAATATGTCGCTGTTAGTAACCTGTATGGGGAAACTGCGTAAGGAATTATCTGCGGGACCATTGGTAGCGATGCCCTTGTTGTTGAAGGCGCTTCCATGGGCAGGGCATTGCAGCGAATCGCCGGATGCCTGCAATTCTGTTCCCTGGTGTGTGCAACGCATCCACAAGGCAGAATATTCCTGGTCGCTGAAACGGTACACATAGATGGGGTATTGCAGCGTATCATTTCTTATGATGATAAAAGAGCGGTATGCCGGTGTTCCCTTCTGGTTAAAATTGAAATCATTTTTACTGATCCTTACTCCATCGTTGCTGATGTTGCCCGCAATAAAATGTGTTACGCCACATGATGAAAGCACAGAAGCCATAGCCGTCATTGATAAGCAGGCCGTGCACGCTTTAACGATAAAATCCTTCCTGTCCATTTCTCTTTTTATAATGATTCTAAAAACTGTATCAGTTTCGCTTTATCTGACGCGTTAAGCTGTTGAAATTTAGTTTTACTCTGTGAGGCTTCACCACCATGAAATGAAACGGCTTCTTCGATACTTTTCGCTCTTCCATCGTGCAACAGGAATACTTTACCGCCCTGCGAATTTTTTGATAGGCCCAATCCCCAAAGCGGAGGCGTTCTCCATTCGGCTGGCATAGCTGTTCCTTCAGTATAACCGTCATTTAACGATGGTCCCATATCATGCAATAAGAGATCGGTGTAAGGAAAAATTGTTTTATTAGCTAATGCTGCGATAGTTGAAGGGCCTGTTTGCATTTGCGGTGTATGGCATTTGCCACATGAAATATTGGTAAAAATCTGTTTACCCGCTATTACATCCGCATTGTTCTGATCCCGCTGTATCGGCGCTTTGAGGGTTTTCAGATAAAAGATCACATCCAGTACTTTTTGATTGGAGATCTCCGGATCGATCTGTAGTCCATTATATGTGTTGTAAGATTCATAGGACGAGTTCACACCCATATCCTGGTTGTATGCGTTCGCTGTTTGCTGTTGAAGATCATAAACTGCTGCTTTTTTACCGAAGCGGCCAATATATCTTCCGTTACGCTCAATCGTTCCTGGGCGTGATAAACAGTACACGGGAATATGTATCCAGTTGGGTCTTCCGGATATACCGTCGCCATCTGCATCCAGTTCATCTGATAAACCAAGAAGGGTAGCATCAGGCACCGCTTCCAGTAATCCAAGTCCCGTATTGGCGGGAGGTGTAAAACTGGAAAAAGTTGCGCCTGTTGGAATCGTTTCAGGCTGAATGCCGGGTAGGGCCCTCGATTGTAATTGCGGGCCTCCCAGATGTAAGAATTTGTTTCCAAGTGTATCGCTCTGTCCGAAACGTGTGAGCGTGGTAAAGGGATGTCCTTTTCCATCGCCCGCGTGACATGAACCGCAGGAGGTGGCTACAAAGGTTGGCCCCAGCCCATTAGAACTGGTGAAAATATCATCATTAAAGGCAATGTCCCCACGCAGGAAAGCCTGGTTTTGTTCGCCGCTCAGACCTTCAACAGGCCCGTCCAGCACACTATCATCTGCGGGAAGGCCTGGCAATAGCTTATTGCAGGATACCGTGACCACAACAGATCCCAGTAACATGGTGATCAATAAAATTTGCCTTTTACCCATCCGTAATTTTGGCTAAAGGTAAAATATATTTGGTTATGCCAAAATATATTTTTAGACGAGCCTAATAATTATGTTTTAGAATTAGGTGTATCTTTCGGTTATGAAGTCTGCAACTCTTTTGAGTTTTACGGAAGAAAATTACCTTAAGGCCATTTATTCCCTTACGCAAAAGCATGGCTCGCCGGAAACATCTACAAGTCATATTGCGGAACAGCTATCCACCAAGCCGTCTACCGTCACAGATATGCTAAGGAAGCTTGCTGATAAGAAACTGATAGCATATGAAAAGTACAGAAAGATTGAATTAACCAAATCCGGCAAGCAGCTCGCAATTCTGGTAATAAGAAAACATAGGCTATGGGAAGTTTTCCTGCATGAAAAATTACAATTCGGCTGGGATGAGGTTCACGAAATAGCTGAACAACTGGAACATATTCAATCAGAAGAATTAATCACCAGGCTGGAAAGGTTTTTGGGGTTCCCGAAGTTTGACCCACACGGAGACCCGATACCTTCTGCAAATGGTGAACTACACGCAGGTCAAAGAATTACATTATCTGATGTACAAATTAATAAAAGCTGCGAGGTAGTTGGCGTAAACGATAGTTCTGCTGTTTTTCTTAAATACTTACAACAGGTTGATATTGGAATCGGTACTAAAATAAAGGTATTGGAGAAGATCTCTTTTGATGGATCCATGGCCATAAGCTTGCCCAGGAAAGTAAGCATTTCGGTATCAAAGAAGTTTGCGGACAATCTCATGGTAATTCTTTAAATAGTATCAGTTTGATAAGGCTGGTATATTAGCAAGACATTAAGTATTAAAAAGTATCAATTAGGCTATTTAAGTAGCCTAATTAATGTAAATTGCGACAGTTGATTAGCTTAATTTACAAAAAATGGATATTTCCAGAGTTATTCAGGAGCAAATAGAAGCCAAAATTGGCCTTCAGAAAGTAATCATGCTGTACGGTACCCGCCGTACGGGAAAGACGACGATTATTGAAAATATTGTCCAAAAATATGGCGATGAAGCCTTATTGCTGCAAGGTGAGGATATGCAGGTAGCTGAGCTTTTGCAAAAAAGAACAGTAGCTAATTACAAGCAGCTAACAGCAGGAAAAAAGATCATAGTTTTAGATGAAGCGCAGGTCGTGCCGGAGATAGGCAAAATTTTAAAACTAATGATCGATTCTGTAAAAGGTATAACGGTGATCGCAACGGGTAGTAGTAGCTTCGACCTAGTATATTCTACCGGTGAACCTCTTGTCGGGCGCAACCTCGTATATTACCTTTATCCCATTGCGCAGGTAGAACTCTCGGCTACGCAAGATTACCTTACTACCGTAAGAAACCTGGAACAACGGTTGATCCATGGAAGCTATCCGGAATTATGGCATATTGATAAACCACAGGAACAGGAAAACTATTTGAAACAAATGGTAAGCAGCTACCTTTTAAAAGACCTGTTGACGATGGAGAATATAAAAGGGGCTGATGTTTTATACAAGTTGCTACAAATGCTGGCATGGCAGATAGGAAGCCAGGTTAGTACCGTCGAATTAGCCAACAACCTGCAGCTAAATAAAGGAACAGTCGAGAGGTATCTTGATCTGTTAAGTAAAGTATTTATTATTTATCCATTAACGGGATATAGCAACAACCTTCGCAAAGAAATTACAAAAAGCAAGAAATGGTATTTTTTTGACAACGGTATCCGAAATGCGCTGATCGGTAATTTCAATCCTTTGGAACTGCGCAATGATATAGGCCAGTTATGGGAACAATATATTTTAAGCGAACGGATAAAATACAATAGTTACAGGAACTACCAACCACAGTATTTTTTCTGGAGAACTTATGACGGCCAGGAAATCGATTTAATCGAATTGAATAATGGGCAATTACAGGCCATTGAATGTAAATGGAAAGCAGCAAAAGCGAAAAAGCCAGTGGCCTTTGCTAAGGCATACCCGGAAGCAAGCTTTGCTGTTGTCGATCAGGACAATTACCTGGAATGGATCACAGGTAAAATATGAATGGTTGGTTTAAATAGTTAATGTTACAATGGACTATCCAAAAAAGTACTTTTGCAACGCCTTATTAAGTTGTTGATAGGTTGGATCATCTCTGTCTATATCTCCCCGTACCCTGTAATATTGCTTTTCTGCAGCCTCTATTTTGGATTGATTGAAGGGCACAAAATTGAGTAATAAATGAGCGATATCAATATTATCCATTTTGGTAAATAGGGGTTCGCCCTGCTGGTGCTTATTTGTGTCTTTGGACTTAACTTCCTTTTGCAATTCTTTTAATACCTGGAACAGCCCGATTAACTTATCCTTCAAATGAATATTTGAAAGTTTGATTGATCCTGTTTGTTGTTGGTCAGCCAATCTGCCATCAACCTGATCCATGATCTTTTCAACAATAGGTTGTACTTTTTCGCTTACTCTGTCAGCCAGCCTATCTAAATGCGCATCATCAAATGCATTAGAATTATTCGACCCTTGCAATTCATTTTTTACAAGCACCGTTAAATCGTTACGCACAAACTGATTATACATTAATTGTTTACGTGAGTCGCTAACATCATTTATTTTCTTTTCGACCCATTCCAGGCTCAGGTTCATAATTGATCGCCACTTGATAATGTTGGATGTTTTGGAATTAGTTCCCAAACGATCAATCCGGTGCCGCAGTTCAAGCTGAAGAAAATTTAGAAAGGCCGGTTGATCAGGATAGAGATCATAATGCGTACTTATATACCGGATTGCATCCGCAGCATTATAGGCAAACAACTTGGTAAAAATGAAATTATAATACTGTTCTGCATAAGGCTCCTTTGGAAAATTAAGCAGGAAACTCTCTTGCTGATAAGGACCAATTACATAATTAAAATAAGGGATGAACGCTCCTTTTTTCCGGCTGTAATTATTTTCATACCCGGAAATCAGCATCATATTCCGGAATGCCATGCTATTCATCAGGAAGCTACGTATGGACATAGGATCAGGTATTTTTTAAACTTTCAAATAAAGCATTTTCTCCATGACCTTCATATTTCAGGAGGGTTCTAATATCAGAATGTTGTGTTATTTTTTGAATTACCGTCATAGGGACACCCTTTTCAAGCATCAAGGTTACAAAAGTACGCCTTGCCATGTGTGATGACATGAAATCATGTTTAGGCTGCCGGATCTGAACTTCTGTAACACCGCTAAAACGGATTATGCGAACGGGTGTATCAATCTTGACAAGCTTACCGATATCTTTTAAATATTCATTGAATTTCTGGTTAGAGATTTCCGGGAACAGGTAATTGAACTTTTTTAGTATTGGCAAAGCGTTCGCGATAAAACCGGTAAAGGGAACAATGGTATTCTTCTTTGTTTTAATAGAAACGAAGTTCCATTTCTTACCATCGAAATCATCTGGATTGAATCGCATGATGTCGGAGAAACGCTGGCCGGTAAAGCAGCCAAAGCAAAATAGATCACGCACTCTTTCAAGTTTTTGATTTTCGGAAAGATCAAAATTGAGAATTTTAAACAACTCATCCTCTGTTAGTGCTACAATTTCATTTTTACTTTTTCGCTTGATCTGGGTTTTGATCTTGGTAAATCCCGCCGCATTGCTGTGATATTTATTTTCATAAGCCCATTGCAAAAAAGATTTCAGCGTAGCACAATATTTGGCTATCGTGTCATTTAATAACCCCCTTTCTTCTTTATAAGGATTTTCTTTTCCTAAAAGGAATTTCTCATAATCATTGAAGAATGTCTGGTTAAAACTCTGGAAGGTTAATATAACTTTTTTGGTATCCTCATAATCATCCAGACTCTTAAAGATGGTCCGGTATTCTTTGAGTGTACCTTCTGTTAATACGCGTTGTTTTTTTATTTGAAAATCGGCTCTTGCCTTAGTAAGTGAATTTGCCTTTGCCGTAGTTTTACCATTGATAGCGGTGCTAAGCATTTTCTGAATTGCAGATAGATCCAATGCTGCCTGGTCATCATCCTTCAGTTTACTGAATTGTTTAAGAAGTGTATTAGATAAAGTATCCAGTTCGTTGTTTAATTCCAGGCTCCCACGGGTAGTGCTTTTATATTTGCCCTTCTTAAAGTCCCACTGTTCCGGTAATATCCGGAAGTTGGTCTTTATTTTAATTCTTGATCCTCTTTCAAATGTAAAAAACAGGTAAAGTGCGGTGGGCTTATCGTTTAAAATATTCTTTGGATATGGTTTATTACCAGCAGAACAGTCTGCGACAACTTGTTTTACTTTCTCTTTTGCTACCTCTTGTGAAAAGGGTTTGTCCAGATAATAATTGATGAATGCCATAGGTTCAAAGTTATGAGGAATCGAACCTATTTCGGACAGATTTCGGACAGATTTTCTTAATTTAGATAACTATTATTTTAGTTATATTTAACTTTTGAAATATTAAATTAGGTTAAGATCAGTTAGTTAAGTACATATATAAATTAAAAATAATTAAATAAAACAAGGCGGTTCGATTCCTGTCTTCCCGACCAAAAGAGCTCTAAGCAATTAGAGCTCTTTTTTATTTGAG
>DAIOVU010000010.1:0-89215 GCA_036758845.1 Sediminibacterium sp. | reverse complement strand
CTGTAATGGTTGGGTTTTCATTATCTGTTACTGTTACTGACTGTGTGGTGGTATTGGTGTTGCCATGAACATCAGTTACTGTCCAGGTTACAACCGTTGTGCCTACAGGGTAGCTTGCTGATGGATGATCATTCACCACACTTGCTACACCACAATTATCTGCTGTTACCGGTGTTCCTATATTTACTGTTGCAGCACATACACCCGCATCATTACTTACTGCAATATTTGCAGGAGCGGTGATGGTTGGGTTCTCATTATCTGTTACTGTTACTGACTGTGTGGTGGTATTGGTATTGCCATGAATATCAGTTACTGTCCAGATTACAATGGTTGTGCCTACAGGGTAGCTTGCTGATGGATGATCGTTTACAACACTTGCTATACCACAATTATCTCCCGTTATCGGCGTTCCGATGTTTACTGTTGCAGCACATACACCCGCATCATTACTTACTGCAATATTTGCAGGAGCGGTGATGGTTGGGTTCTCATTATCTGTTACTGTTACTGACTGTGTGGTGGTATTGGTGTTACCATGAATATCCGTTACCGTCCAGGTTACAACGGTTGCACCTACAGGGTAGCTTGCTGATGGATGATCATTCACCACACTTGCTACACCGCAATTATCTCCTGTTACCGGCAATCCGATGTTTACTGTTGCAGCACATATACCCGCATCATTACTTACTGCAATATTTGCAGGAGCGGTGATGGTTGGGTTCTCATTATCTGTTACTGTTACTGACTGTGTGGTGGTATTGGTGTTACCATGAATATCCGTTACCGTCCAGGTTACAACGGTTGCACCTACAGGGTAGCTTGCTGATGGATGATCATTCACCACACTTGCTACACCGCAATTATCTCCTGTTACCGGCAATCCGATGTTTACTGTTGCAGCACATGCACCCGCATCATTGTTCTGCGCAATATTTGCAGGAGCTGTAATGGTTGGGTTTTCGTTGTCTATTACTGTTACAGTAAATGTGCCAGTAGAAATTCCTACCGGATTGGTAGCAGTAGCTGTTACAGTAGTTGTTCCTACAGGGAAGAAGCTACCCGGGTTAATAGAATAGTTAATAGTAGATGCTGGTATTGCTGTTGTTTCTGTGGCAGCAAAATTTACATTGGCGCCACACTGACCTGTAGTTGCATTTACAACAATATTAGCAGGATTGTGAATCACAGGTGCCAAACCTGAAACCGTTACAGTAAATGTACAACTGGCTGCATTACCTGATGCATCGGTTGCTGTATGGCTAATTGTTGTAGTTCCAATCGGGAATACAGAACCACTGGCAGGGCCGGCATTTCTTACAATAGTAACTCCTGAACAATTATCTGTTGCAACAGGCAGGGTATAATTTACCACTGCACCTGCAGCACTTGTAGCAAACACATTGATATTAGCCGGGCAGCTAATAGCCGGTGCTGTTTTATCAAGTACAGTCACTGTCTGGTTAGCAGTAGTTGCATTACCAGATGCATCAGTGGCTGTCCAGATAATGGTTGTTACCCCTACCGGATACTGTGCAGCTAATGAAAGGTTGTCACTCCTTACACCGGCAACGGTTGTTGTTCCACAATTATCTGAAGCCTGTGGTACAGTTACAGTAACTGTAGCCGCACATTGACCCGGATCTGTGTTGGCGGTAATATCAGCAATACCACCTGAAATGAAAACATAAATATTTTTTGTTGTATACCCATTGGCATTCGATCTGAATGTCCAATCCGGATTACCGCTTGGGCTGTTTCCAATACCTAAGTCAGAGATATTGTTTCCTGCATCTGACCATCTGTTATAGGCAAAAACGGTCTGCGATGCTCCATAATTATGTACCTGGAATGATCCATAACAATCAATCCCATCCATTCTGTCTCCAAAATCATACACACTACCTGAAGCACCCGGAATGGCAGCGGCATTGGCAGTGCTATAACAATTACTCCAGAACTCAATATTTCCGGTAGTAATATTATTCCCGTTTACAACGCCAGCTCCGGCGCTGGACAATACATTGAGGTTATTAACTTTTTGTTGGAAGAAAGTGTTGCCCAATGGAATACCGGTTAAAGCAACATTATTGGTAAACTTATCCATCGACACCCATACCCACTTACCATCCAGCTCCATATAGTAGGCTATTCTGTTGAAATTGGCTGAAGCCAACGAAGCCGCATTATTAACAGTATACGGAATTGCAGAACCTGCGTCCCAATTGGCCACATTAGGTACCGGCAGTTTATATACCAACTGGTATTGTGATGCCTCCGGAACATTAGCCAGGATATTTGCAGGAACACTGCTTCCAGTTGCTGTTCCGGCGAATAAAGGAGCCTGAACATCCTTAACCGTTACAGTAAATGTACAGCTTGATGTTCCTATCGCATTGGTTGCAGTGGCAACAATCGTATGTACACCAACAGTAAAGACACTACCTGATGTTACCGCGCTTCCGTTCTCAGTGTACGAAATAACTGAAGCAGGTATTGCGGTTGTTTCTGTAGCAGCAAAACTTACATTGGCGCTGCACTGCCCCTGAGGTGCATTTACTGAGATATTAGCAGGACAAATAATCTGTGGTACAATACCAACAACAGTTATGTTGAATGTGCCGGTAGCCGTGTTTCCTGCTGCATCTGTTGCAACATAGGTAACAGCAGTTGTTCCAATCGGGAACACAGAACCGCTGGCCGGAACAGATACCACTGATACATTGCTACAATTATCTGTGGCTATTGCCGATGAATAATTTACAACAGCACCCGCAGCACTTGTTGCATTTACCGTTCCATCAGGATTGGCAGGAGTTAAAATATTGGGTTGAGTAGTAATTACCGGTGGCGTTACATCTGCTACGGTTATTGAAACCGCATTGGATGAAGCGGAGCAATTAGCTGAATTGTTTACTGAGGCAGTATAGCTTCCGCTAACAGTGGCCGCATAAGAATTTCCTGTTGCACCACTCACAGCAACACCGTTTCCATACCACTGATAAGAGCTGATGGTGCCGGTTCCTGCTGTTGTGGTGGCATTAAGTGTTACACTGCTTCCGGGACAAACAGAAGTGCCGCCAACTGCTGCAATAGTAACAGATGGCAGTGCATTTACTGTAACCACTGTTCCCAAAGAAGTTGCCGTACAGCCTGAAGTGGTAATATTAACCGTATAGTTTCCGGATGCTGTAGCATTATAGGTTGATGTAGTAGCAGATGGAATAACAACACCATCCTTATACCACTGATAACTATCACCAGTACTGGCCGTTAAAGTAACAGAACTTCCCTGGCAGAAAGTAGTTGCACTTCCTGCAGTAATAGTGGCACTTGTAAAGGTTACACCATATTTTGCACCCAGGTACTGGTTCACCTGCAAGATTTCGCAATATGTCAGCTTCCTGTTGTACACAATAAACTCAGCAATATCTCCATTGAAAGTTCCATTATCTCCATCCCAACCAATCCTGAGATCTGTTTGTGCTGCAGACGGCTGTGTATTATCCGTAAATGTATTAACCACGGCACCATTGAAATAGATATTTGATCCCGAAGGAACACCATTGTTATACACAGCGGTCATCAATTGTGTAACACCTGTATTTCCTGCCCCCGTAACAGTAACATTGGTCGGGTTCACTGGTCCTAATGAAACGATACCGTCGTTGGTAAAGTTCCACGAGTTATAAAAGAACCTGTCCCAGTTACCATTATCATTCCCCCATAAAGCCTGTCCTTGCCCGCCATCATTTACATGGGTACCTTGTTTGTACACCGTAAACATGGTAATAGCCGGATTTGCTGCAGCACGGATATCTACACCTGTTGCTTCCAGTACTGTACCTGTAACATCATTCACCCTGGTAAAATGGGCTACTGATTTTCCATTGATCTGGTTGGTGAGATAAGTAATATTATTCTTGCCTGACAAAGTGGTTGCATTATGTGCAAGGCCGGATTTATCTTTCCAGGTTGCTACACTTGTATTATTTGAAGGATCGTTACCGGTGTTTGCATCGGCATCTATATCGGATGCATCTAACCACATTAAAATTCCATTGTTAATGCCTGTTGGGCCCACCGGATCTTTTATTACCACTGAAGTAGAAGCTGTTGCAGAACAGTTGCCGGCACTGGTTACTGTAACCGAATAAGTTCCGCCGTTTGCCAGGCTGGTAATAGCAATAGACGGGTTTTGCTGCGTTGATGTAAAGCCATTGGGGCCTGTCCAGCTATAGGAAGAACCGCCTGATGCACTTAGCGTTAAAGTATTTCCTGTTGTAACGGGGCTGTTACTGCCGGCTGTAGCTGTAGGCAATGGATTCACAGTAACCACATCTGCATCTGATGTAGCAGAACATCCTGACGCATTGGTTAATTTTACTGTGTAGCTTCCGGATGTGGTTGCTGAAAAATTTTGTGTAGTGGCTCCGCCTGGGCTCCATAAATAAGTGAGCGCGCCCGGCGGAGGGGTTGTGGTCATAAAGGCTGGCCCACCGCTAACAATGATAAATGTGCCTGTTCCGTTTCCGGCATCATCGGTTATTGTAGTTCCGGTTCCTTCATCAAAACGGTAATACCGCATGAGTCCCGGAGTTCCGGCAGGTATCGGATCATTGTTCATAGCCGCCATTAACTGGGTAGCGGTACGTTGAACATTCCAGATTCTTACATCATCTATATTACCCGCGAAGAAACGACTGTTTCCATTCCATGATCCGATATTGTAGGAATTATTTCCGATAATCGATACGGTTGATGTATAAGTAGCCGTACGTACCAAAACTCCATTCACATAAAACTGTACATATTTACCCGATTTCGAATAAACAGCGGCAACATGATAGGTGGTGTTTATTGCAAAGGCGATGTTGCAGTACTGGTCATTGGGTACATTACCAGCCACAGAGAACTGAAGATTGCCCTTATCAAACTGAAAATGAATCGCACCTGTATTATAATTATCGTGATTAATGATCACATTAAAATCTGAGTAATTGAGATATACCGGAGTAATGGTTGCCTCATAGGTAATATCGTCTGTAGTTGGATACCCATTAGGTACTGAAACCGAATTAGCCCCATTAAAGAAAAGTGAATATGTTTCGGAAGACAGATTTACATTCCCTCCTGCACAGAAAGTGGTTGGGCCACCTGGCACGCTATTAGCTGCAGGCAGTGCATTTACCACTACCTGAATATTGTTTGACGTTGCGGTACAACCCGATGCATTTGCTGCAATAACTCTATACCATCCTGATGAAACCGGCGTCACACTGTTTCCTGTTGTCAGTACAGGTACTACAGCCAATCCTGCCTGTGTAGAAGCAGTATACCAGTTGTAGGTTGTTGCACCACCTGCTGTAAGTACTACAGAACCTCCCTGGCAGAAAGTGGTAGGACCGCCAGCAGAAATTACAGGATTAGGCAATGCATTTACAGTAAATGATGTGGTAGATACGCCTCCGCAATTATTTGTAAACGATATGGTAGTACTGCCCGCAGCAACGGAACTAACAACACCTGATTGATCAATGGTTGCCACCGCAGTGTTACTGCTGCTCCATGTTCCGGTACCGGCATTTGATAAAGTAGTTGTTGATCCTAAACAGATCGAGGTAGCTCCGGTTATAGGAGAAGTTGGCGCTGCAAACACGGTGCAGTTACCGGTTACATTACCGGCCACCCAGTTAGAAGCAGTTCCGGTGAGTGTAAAGTTGTTTAAAGTTCCTGTATTATTATTGCCACTTGCATCTGTTAAAGCGGTGATGGCTGTATTGTCATAATTAACATTTCCCTGGTTGAATTTATAGTAGCCAACCAATCCTGTTTGACTACCGCTTAATTCACAGGTAAGGTTATTTTGGATCTCACTCTGACACAATACCCGGTTCCAGATACGTACTTCATCCATAGAACCGCTGAAAAAATTACTTACCTTCCAGGCACCTATATTGATGGCACCCGCCACATGGGGAACCATTGAAGTATTGGTAGCTACCAATACTCCCCCCTTATATAATTTCATGGTAGCAGACGGTGCATCATAAGTAACCGCAACGTGTACCCACTGATTAAGCGGAAAAGTAGCCGGATCCTGTGCTATGGTTGAAGTTGATGTCCATCCATTAGCAGCAGCCAGATGTCCAAAGTATATCCAGAACGGAGCATCAGGTGAGCTGATAATATTATTGGAAGAAGAAGTATTTATATTTATCCAGGCTTCTTTAGTGTAAGACTGGTTATTGGTTAATAAACTTCCAAGTGTTATATAATCATTAGCACCATCAAAATTCAAAGCACCGGCAGGTGTTGTTAATGCGGTAATGGTTACATATCCATCACCCGCATTTAAACCAAGGTTTGTTTGATTGGCACCGGTTAAATAAGACCCGCCGCCGCCGAGCTGGCCATCAGAATTACCCGTATTATGTCCTGCCCCACCACCTGAATAACCACCGCCGCCACCTGCCCAGGCATGTGTAGTATTGGAATTACTACCCGCGGCACCACCACCACCAAAGCCTCCTTCTTTCCCGTTAGTACCCAAAGGTGTTCCACCTACAAATCTAAGCCCCCCGCCTCCCAGAAAAGTACCCTGGAATGCCGGATTAAAATCAGAAAGCCAACCGGCTCCGGGGGCACCGGAATTAAGACCCCGGTTTGAGAAACCACCTCCGTTTCCATTTATGCCACCCAGAGCAATAAACGTATTATTGTAGCCATTACTATTTGATCCGTTTGTACCAAAATTCCCATCAGGTACATTTCCGGGCTGAACATTTGTAGGAGAAGCCAATCCACCGCCGCCACCAGCTGCAGCTACAATAAGGCCAGAACCGCCTATCGTACCTGTATACACAAAAGAACCACCCCCGCCTGAACCACCGGCCAAAAATTGACTTGCACTGGCACTTTGCTGGCCTTTCTGGCCAACAACAATATTCAGTACCTGTCCCGCGGTTAAAGTAATTTCTGTTGAAAGGGCTCTTCCATTTCCAGCAGCAGGCGTATTAAAAACCGAAACACCCCCGGCACCGCCCGCCGCAGTAATACGGTAAGTACCTGTTGCCGGAACCGTCCATTGCTGGATACCCTGTGTAGAGATGGTAACTTTCCCTGTTAAGGTATTGGCACCTGTATAGGTATTGTTTACCTGTGTTTGTGTTGGCCCATTTTTACCAACCGCACTGCAGTTGGTAAAATTATACGCCTGCCCGTTAACAGGTACGGTGTTAAAAAACAAAACTGCTAAACAAATTATCTTTGCTAACAGCTTAATTAGTTTTGGTGTGTTCATAAAAGGAATTTTGTGCGGTAACAGCTAATATTAAATCGAATAACAAAAGGTATGCGATGGCATTGCACGCCTTGGTGTATTATTTTATGAGATATAAATCAGGATTTGCTTTAATAGCAGTCTTTCTTTCTTCAGTGAAAAGATCAAATTCTGAAGCAGGTATCAGAAAGTATACCTTCTTAATGCCCGGTGTGAGTAAAGTAGGCGTATCCAGATTATTAATAATCGTGTTACTGTTTTTCCATTGAAGGATGGCATTTGAGTAAGTAACATTGTCGGCCGCAGTATCGCCGGTATTTATTTTTAAGGGAAAATCACTGGTAACTGATACAATAGTAGTGTCATTTGATGAACTGATAGCAATATAACTGCATTGACTTTTTGCAGAGCCTGAAATAAGACAGATTAAAACAGTAATGCAAAGCGTACTTACAATTTGATGTAAAGTTCTTTTTTTCATAATGTAGGTTTTGGCTGACTCAATATCGTGTACTTTACCTAAAGAGTATGTAGTATAAAGACTACGATAAGTGAAAATAGCAGGTATATATGCACGAATGAAACAAAATTGACGAGCAGCACTTACCAGTAGATAACATCAGTAAATCAGTAGACCAAAAAAATACACCTGCCTCTTTTTTCAATTTTACCTACATTTAAACATCTTTGCAAGAGCTTAAAAGTCAAATAATTACCACCAAATCAGCCAATGAAATACAATTGTATCATAATAGAAGACAATATTCTGGAAAGGGACTCGTTAACGAACAAATTGAAAAAGATTGAAACCCTGTCTTTAAAAGCGGTACTGGCTGATGGGATGGAAGCTTTAACTGTACTAAGACAGGTTGATATTGACATTGTTTTTTCGGATATTGATATGCCTTCTCTCTCCGGTATTGAGTTGCTGAAAAGCCTGAAGAACCCTCCGGTTTTTATTTTCATTTCTTCCCACTCGGAGCACGCAGCCGAAAGTTTTGATCTTGATGTGATTGATTATATCGTTAAGCCGGCTAAAATAGAAAGGCTGATCAAGGCAGTTGATAAAGCCATCGAATACCTTGATGCAAAAAGAAAAATACAGGCAGAGGTGCCGGTTAAGCAAACAACAACCCAGCCACCTACTGATTTTGTACGCACCATAGATGCTAATGAATATTTCTTCGTTAAAGAAAACAATACCCATATTAAAATAAATATGGGCGATGTATTGTATATTGAAAGCATGGGTGATTTTTCGAAGATCAGCACCACAGTTAATAAGTCGCATATGGTATTGATCAGTTTGAAGAACCTGGAAAAACAATTACCGCAGCATATGTTTATCCGTGTTCACAAACAATATATCATTAACACATTGCATATTAAACACATTACCGTATCTGATATCAAGCTCAGCAATAATTTTATCATCCCGGTAAGTGTGGCCTATAAACAGGCATTGCAGGATAACCTGATCAATAAAAAAACTTTGACACGTTTTATTGAGTGAGGAGGGGGGCAATGGTGAATGGTGAATTGTGAATGGTGAATGGTGAATGGTGAATAATGAATTCACCGTTGTCCATTCACCCGGAAGGTAAGTTTACCGAAAACACACTGCCAATCCCCTCTTCACTTTTAACAGAAATGTTGCCATGCATAAGGGCAGCGAAATGTTTACAGAGCATCAAACCAAGACCTGTTCCTTTTTCTTTATCAGTACCATGCGTACTTTTCATCGAACGAACTGTGGATGCGTTGATCAACGCTACTTTTTCCGGGCTCAGTCCTACTCCATTATCTTTCACCGAAAAGCTGATACTTCCCGCTTCATGGTGCTGCACAGAAATTGCCAAAGCTCCTCCCTGTCTGGAGAATTTAACTGCATTGGACAATAGGTTCCGGATGATCAGTTCAGTCATATTTCTGTCGCCGGTAACTTTTATTTCTTTATACAACTGATTATCGAGTACAATATTTTTTTTCAATAAGGCAGGGCGTATTCCTTCAATCACATTTGATGCAACCTTGTTTAGTGATACGTTTTCCAGAACAGGTGTAAAACCCTGCATCTGGCTTGCCGACCAGTTCAGCAGGTTTTCCATCATCGAAGAGGTGTGGTCCAGTGTTCCCTTCACCTGCTCAATATATTTTGCAAGCTTCTGCTGTCCTATTTCTCCTTCTTCCAGCAGTGAACCGAATGCTACCAGGTTATTGATGGGCGCACGCATATCGTGACTTACAATACTGAATATTTTATCTTTTACTTTTACCAGTTCTTCCAGTTCTGTTTTCTGTTCAAACACCAGCCTGTTGAGCTTTACAGTTTTTGTACGGCTCTTATAAATAAATACCGCCGCAGTCAGTACAATCACTGCCCCTACACCGAGAAAAGCAATTAACCGCCCGTTAGAGACCAGTTCAACATGCTGCACGTCTATTTGCTTATCAAGTATTTTCCTGTCATATTCTGCCTTCAGGTGTTCCTGTACCAGTTGGTTAGCCTGGCTTTTTTTCTGGTTTTCCAGTTCTGCCTGTTTCTGAAGAAAAGTTAATCGTTGCAGGCTTTTTTCTTTATCACTGAGTTCCAGTTGTTGTTTTTTTACCAATAGTTCCTGTTCCCTTTCTCTTGCAAGTAATACCTGCTGTTTTAATTTGACATCTGTTAACTGCTGTGTTTCCCTGTACCCACGTTCCTTGATTTCAAAGTCTATCTTCAGTTGTTTCCTTGTAATTTCCTTCTCTCTTTCCTCACCGGAAATACTATCGCGTACCACCATTGATTTGCGGAAATAATATAAGGCGCTATCAAAATTCCGGTTCCCTTCATGCATATTGCTTAAAGCCGTTAACACATCCTGCTCTGCCGCCAGATTTTTTATTTTTTGTGAGAAAACGAGCGCATGAAAAAGGATGGGGCCCGCTTTCTCAGTATCCTTCATCTTCTTCAGGTAGAACACACCCGTTTGAACAAGATTATCAAGGTAGATCTCCTGGCCATCGTTATCGTCTTCATCCTTACTTATTTCCAGTGCTTTTAGAAAATAAGACAGGGCAATATCATTCTTACCCATCATTTCATTCAACCTTCCAAAATCTGCAAGAACAGATGCTATTACCCCGTTATCATTAGCCTGTTTAGCGGCTTTTAATCCTTTCTCAAAAATATCTGCCGCTACACGAAGCCGTCCTGAAGGCGATACACCTACTTCGTCAAGTTCCTGCTCTGTAGCGCTCAGGTATGTTGCCCCCAGTACATCGCAGGCCACTGCAATACCACGGTAACTTTTGAGTGTTTCAAAAGTTGGCATTGCTTTTCTGGCATATTCTATTGCTTTTACTCTTTGCTGCATACCATTGTAGATAGTTGCAATATTCATGTAGCAACTGGTCACATCTACCTGCTCACCCAGAAAAACATATAGGGTTAATGCCCGTTCGTGCGCGTCAAGTGAAGAAGGGTAATCACGGATGCTCATATACAAAGCACCAAGATTAAGATAAGAACCGGCTTCTGTTTTAGTGGCCCCGGATATTTTTGCAGCTTCAATCGATTTACGGTAATTGGTAATCGCTTCCAGCCTGTCTGACACATGGTTTATCGCAGCTATGCGTTGGTATATATAAGCCAATACATTTTTGCGTGGCAATGCTGCGGCGATCTTCACAGCAGAATCAGCATACAATTTATATTCAGGATAATTCTTTTGACTTGCATAGGCCCTGAAAATATCTTTCAGGTAAATAGCTTTTAGTGAATCTTCTTTGTGGTAGCTGTTATTAAGTACAAGTAAACTATCGAGTCTTTTTTGCTGCGGGTTTGCAGCCTGAATAAATGCTATAAAAAAAACAAAAAACAATAAGCAGATCCTTCTCATAATAACTCCGGCGGCTGATAGTTGGTATTCAAAAATAACGGCTTACAAAATACGATAACAGAAGGATTAAATAATAAACGAAATGAGATAAAACTCTTTGAATAACAGAGATACGTAATATGTGAAGTGACATTAAATTTAGTACTGATTTGTTTTTATGCTCACTGTATTAGAATAGCCCCCCTGTCCGCGCAACGTTTGCTTTTCTGCTGTTATCCTGTAATAATAAGTTGTATTTTTTTTCAGGCCGGTTACCAGGTGCGTTGTTCCTGTTACAATTAAATTATGATACCCTGCTACAAAAGAACTGAAATCGGGTTTATCAGCTACATCCAGCAGGTAATGATCCAGCTCTCCCACAGAAGGTTTTTTCCAAGCAGCTGTAAAACCTTTCTCCTGTATATCCACCGCTTCCATTGCAAAGGGCACTATCTTTGCATAACTTTCTACCCAGTTAGAAATATTACCTGATAATGGCTGAAAATTGGTTAATACGCCATGATTGGCATGAGTAGTCAAATCAACCAAAATATTTTGATCCGGATTTGAACCGCCTGGTCTGCCACTGTTAAAATTATAATATGCCACCAATCCCGGTGCAGAAGGAGACAACGCATTATTTTTATCGGCGATGATAAAATCAGATCTGTCGGCATTAAAAATCCGCAATTCATCCATCGCAAAAGAAAGCCTGTCATCAAAGCCAAGCACCATCGCATTCTTGCTGTAACTAAGCGGGAACCCTGTTGCTATTGATTCCTGTAAAACCCCATTCACATATAATTTCACACTATCAGGTCTGAAAACGCCTGCTACAAAATACCACTTACCGGGTTCGAGGTTGTCTTTCTGTGTTGCAAATCTTTGCCCTTCAGCCTTGCCCGATCCGGAACAGATAGCCGCCCTGAATTTGAAATTACTATCCACCCCCAAAGAATAACTATCATCATAACCGGGCAGTGAATTTCTTTTTACAATCATTCTGGCAAAACCTGCCTGCAAATTTTTGATGTTTGCCCATAATTCCACCGTAACAACCGGTGTATGTAAATGGTCGGCATCAGGTATGTTCACCCGATCATCAAACCCATCAAAATGTAAGGCGTTACCTGGCTCTGACGAAACACCAATCCCTAATTTAGTGGTGCTGCTGCCAAATTGGTTATACGCCGTAATGGTGTAAGTACTGTTAATAACATCTTCCACAGGTGTGCCGCTGAATATGCCGGTAGTGTAGTTAAATTCTAAACCCTGTGGTAATAATTCCGGACTGATAAAATATCCTTTGTTGTCTATTTTACGGATCTTATTATTCAGGCAGTCTGCTACAAACACATTTCCCAAACTATCTGTTACTATTCCTCCGGGAAAATAAAATCCGGCCAACAAACCATTCGTATTATCCTGCGAGCCTGCTGCGCCACTGCCCGCTAATGTAGTAACAGCGCCCGACGGAGATATTTTCCTGATCTTTTGATTTCCAACATCTCCCACAAATACATATCCTGCCGGATCTACTGCAATGCCACGTGGATTATTAAAACTTGCCAGCGTACCAATATTATGATCGGCAGAGCCTGCAAAGCCGGTTCCTGCAAGGGTTGATACGGCTCCTGCATTGGTGATCTTTCGAATCTTATGATTTAACTGATCGGCAATATAGATGTTTCCTTTACCATCAATCGCTATCCCATTGGGTTGATTAAATGTAGCCAGAACACCAATACTGTTATCAAAAGAACCTACAGAGCCGGTTCCTGCAAATGTGGTTACAGTACCGGATGGTGTTATTTTTCTTATTTTATTATTGCCTTCATCAACTACAAATAAATTACCTGCTTCATCTACAGCAAGATCTACAGGAAAATTGAAAGCTGCCGATAAACCTTTCACATCATCCACATAACCAGGCTGCCCATTACCTGCAAAATTGCTGACAACACCATTCGGTGTAATTTTTCTTATTTTATGATTGAAGGCATCTGCTACATATACATTGCCATATTTATCAACTGCAACACCACAGGGGCCATTAAAGCTGGCCATCGTTCCTTTAGTGTTGTTTTCAGCACCTGCTTTCCCGCTGCCTGCCAAAGTACTTACCATACCATCGGGACTGATCTTACGAATTTTATCATTCAGTTCATCAGCCACGTACAGGTTATTATTTCTGTCGATAGCAATTTTGACCGGCCGGTTAAAACCAGCCTTGGTTCCCATTGCATCAATAGCACCAGGTTGATCAGTGCCGGCAAAGGTGATGGTCTGACTATAAATAGCCTGAGGTACCTTACCCCCGTTGTTAACCGGGGACAGCGGAATAATAGCAGAATCTTTTATAAACAGTTTATACCCGCCGTAAGTAATAACGGGTGGCTGAGAAAAGACAGTAATGCTTTCTGTAATTAATGCAACTACAAGCAATAGTTGTACACGAAATAATATAGTATAAGCCATCATATTTTAAATTATATCTCTCAGTGTGGCTATATGTATTTCCAACACAGATGGTACAAAGGCAATGAGTTTTATAGTGAAGGGTATTACATCACCCCTTCGGCAAACTCAGTTCAAATCTGCATCCCTGCATATCCTCATTTTTTTGCACGGTAAGTTTCCCATTCATTAACCTGGTAAATGTTTTACAAAGTAATAAACCCAATCCTGTTCCTTTTTCATTTGCTGTACCCAATGTACTTTTCGTGGGAGACAAGATGGCTGAATTAAACTGCTCCATTCTTTCTTCACTCATACCCATTCCTGTATCTGAGACTGATAATACCATAGATCCGTTAACAGCATCACAGTTTATAGTAATCGATCCCCCAACAGTTGTATATTTTAAAGCGTTACTTACCAAATTTCTTAAAATAAGATCCAGCATATTGGCATCTGCAAAGGCAAGTGTACCCGGTTCTAATAAAGTGGCCAGTACTATTTTTTTGGCCAATGCTCTTTCAGCATAAGACTGAACAATATTGGATGCAACAAGTCCAGCATCAACAGGTTCTATTACGGGTTTAAATCCCTGCATCTGGCTGGCCGCCCAGTTAAGCAGGTTATTCATCAGGGACGAAGTATGATGCAGTGTGTGGTTGATCTGATCGAGATATAAACCAAGCTTCTCTTTTGAAATATCGCCATCATTGATCAATTCTGTAAAGGAAATCAATGTATTAACCGGCGCACGCATATCATGACTCACCACACTTAAGAGCGTATCTTTTACCATGCCCATTTGTTCCAATACGGCGTGCTGGCTTGAGATTACAGCATTTAGGCGTTTGGTTTTTCTTTGGTTATAATAAGTAACAATAGCAAAAGCTGCCACAATACAGAAAAGGATGATCCAGAAAAGGTTCCATTTCCGGTTGTTTATTATTTCTGCCTTCTGGGCGTTGATCTGTTTATCTTTTATGGCCGCATTATAACGTGCCTGCAATTGATTCTTCTGCAATAGCTGGGCCTGTACCACCCGGTCCTGCTCCAACTCGTTTTGCTTTTTTTGAAAACGCAGTTCCATGAGCTGCTTTTCTTTTTCTGCCAGTTCTTTCTTTTGTTGTTCAACCAGTAATTTCTGCTGTTCCTGCCTGGTTTTTTCCAATTGTTTTTGTTTTGAGAGGAGCAACTGCTGCTGTAATTGAATTTTACTATCTGTCGTATTCTGATTAAAAGTTGAACTGGCGCGCACCTGTGTAACCGTACCATCTTTCCCTTGCTGCCCGGAAACAAAGCTGCAAAAAAAACTACACAAGATGATAAGCAGGCCGGTCTTTTTCATATTAAATCCTTCTCTGAATAAACAATTTATGGGCTCTGAAAATAAAGATTTACAAAATACGATAACTAAAGGATTAATCTCTTATATCGTTGACTTTAATATGTTTATGTTCAGGAGAAATGATTTTTGCGGGGATGCAAATACAACTGTAGCTGTTTTTAACACAGCGCTCACAAAGGAACAGCGTTTCACAGAGGATGAAACTATAAAAGCAGAAAGAATTATAAGCGGTTACCCTCTTTCGGGAATACCACAACAGGCTGCCAGTTTTTAGCTTCCGACATTTCTACCAACCCATAAGAAATAATGATCACAATATCACCCTCTGCTCCTTTTCTTGCAGCGGGGCCGTTGAGACAGCAAACACCGGAACCGCGTTTGCCTTTAATGAGGTAGGTTTCAATGCGCTCGCCATTGTTCACATTTACCACATGAATTTTTTCGTATTCAACCATCTGTGCGGCATCCATCAGGTCTTCATCAAGTGTAAGGCTGCCTACATAATTCAGGTTGGCCTCTGTTATGGTTGCGCGGTGTACTTTAGATTTTAAAATTTGTATCTGCATAACGCTGCTGTTCTATACTCGCTGTTTTTTAAAAATATTTTCAGGCGGCAAACCTACTATAAAAAATGGAACACCAACTATCGGTAAAAGGAATTATTGCCTGCACAACCTACTGATCAACCCAGCATATTCCGGGAACAAAACACTCAGTTCTGCGGCTTTTGCCAGTTCAAAGTCGGCAAAATCAAAGCCCGGGGCCACGGTGCAGCCTACAAAAGAGAATTGTCCGCCCGGCGCTGTTTCTGATGCAAACCAACTGCCCGCAGGCACAACAGCCTGGAAGGTTTCGCCGGATTGGATGTGATTACCCATACCGATCAGTTCATATTGCCCGTTGGGATGGATGACATGTACATGCAGTGATTGTCCTGCATAAAAATGCCAGCACTCATCACTTTGTATGCGGTGGAAGGCGGAAAAATTTCCCTGCTCCAGTAAAAAATAAATGGCGGTGGAATACTGACGGTTCCCCGTAAATCTTTCCGGTAATGCTACAGCCTCTATCTGCTCTGCAGAACGATATGTCTCTTTATAAAAACCTCCCTCCGGATGCGGGAGCAACCCAAATTTTTCTACCAACTCAGTTACAGTATGCTGCATACGAAATGGTGTTTATAAAAAATCCCTCTGTGAAACTCCCCATCTCCGTGCACTCTGTGTTGAAAAAAAATCGTGGGCAATTAAAAGTTTTTTTTAACACAGAGCTCACAAAGGAACAGAGTTGCACAGAGGTATTAGATTAAGGCATCGTATAATACTTCAACAGGGTGCACTGCTTTTCTGCCTGTTCCATCTTTGATCTGGTGACGGCAACTGGTGCCCGGTGCGGCTATAATGGTGTCTTCTGATTGTTTACGTACCGTAGGCAGTAACACCAGTTCCCCTATCTGCATAGACAGATCATAATGTTCTTTTTCATATCCAAATGACCCCGCCATTCCGCAACAACCGGATGGGATGGTTTCTACTTTGTATTGAGAAGGAAGTGACAATACTGCAACCGATGCAGCAACAGAAGAAATAGATTTCTGCTGGCAGTGCCCATGCAGTTTGATCAGCTTTTTCTCCTGTGTAAAAGAGGCTTCAGTGATATTTCCTTTTTTGATCTCATTTGCAAGGAACTCATCAATCAGAAACACATTTTTTGATAATGCTTTGGCGGCTTCCAGTTGTTCATCAGTTGCCAGGTCGGGATATTCATCCCTGAAAGTGAGTATGGCAGATGGTTCTATACCAATCAATGGTGTTTCAGCAGTGATGACCGGGCTTAGCAAAGCAATATTCCCGTTTGCAATTTTTTTAGCATTCCTGATCAATCCTTTCGACATCCATGCACGGCCACTTTCGGTATGCTTAGGAATAACTACTTCATAGCCCAGTTTCTCCAATAAGATGATGGCTTTTTCGCCAATATGCGCATCGTTATAATTGGTAAACTCATCACAGAAAAGATAAACCCTTCGCTTTCCTTTCTGGCCGATCTGTTGCTGGTGTTTGTTATACCAATCCATCAAAGTGGTCTTTGATAAATTGGGCATTGATCTTTTTACATGAAAGCCCGATAAGCGTTTGATGATGCTTCCTGTAACAACATTACTCACAAAAAAATTATATACAGATGGCATCAGTGAACCAAGCTTTGCAGAAGCAGTGAAATTGGCGATCAGTCTTGAACGGAACGGTACACCGTGTATATCGTAATACTGTTGTAAAAATTCGGCTTTCAGTTTGGCCATATCTACGTTGGACGGGCACTCTGATTTACATGCTTTGCAACTCAAACACAGATCCATCACTTCATAGATCTCTTTATGATCAAAGCGGTTCAGTTTATTGGAATGCGTTAAAAATTCGCGCAGAATATTGGCACGGGCACGGGTAGTATCTTTTTCATTTCTTGTGGCCATAAAAGACGGGCACATGGTACCGCCCGATAAATGTGTTTTACGGCAATCACCCGAACCGTTACACTGCTCGGCATGTTGCAAAATATCCTGCTGATGAAAACGAAATACTGTTTTGAACGCCGGAGTAAACTGTCCGGGCTCATAACGCAGCATCGTATTCATGGGCGGGGTATCTACAATTTTATTGGGGTTGAAAATATTTTCAGGATCCCAACTGCGTTTCACTTCCTGTAATAAACGGTAATTCTTCTCTCCCACCATCTGGCGGATAAACTCACCGCGCAATCTTCCATCACCATGTTCACCACTTAATGAACCATTGTATTTTTTAACCAATGTAGCCACATCTTCTGCAATGGTGCGGAATAATTGGTTGCCTTCTGCCGTTTTTAAATTGATGATAGGCCTCAAATGGATCTCGCCTGAGCCTGCATGCGCATAATGCACAGAATGCAAGCCACGTTTGGTTAATATTTCATTAAACTCACGGATATAGGCGGGCAAATCATGCACATCTACCGCAGTATCTTCAATTACAGGTACCGCTTTTTCATCGCCGGGCAAATTGCCCAGCAGTCCGAGGCCGGCCTTGCGGAGTGTCCATATCTTCTTGGTATCATCTCCAAACAAAACAGGAAAATGATAACCCAGTCCGGCAGTGCGCATCTCTGCTTCCACTTTCTGTGTAATAGCCAGCACTTCTTCACGTGTATCAGCAGCAAATTCAATTACCAGGATAGCGCCGGGATCTCCCTGCACAAAAAAACGGTTCTTGCTTTGTTCAATATTTCCTTTGGTGCATTCAAGAATATAATGGTCTATCAATTCACTGGCACGCGGATGGTATTTTAACCCGATCAGGTTGGCGCGCAGCGATTCATCTATCGAATTAAAATGCACGCATAACAAACCACTCTCTTTAGGCGGCAATGGAATCAGGTTCAGTTTAATCTCGGTGATGAATGTCAGCGTGCCTTCTGATCCGGCGATCAATGAACAGAAATTAAAATCTTTCCCACCCGCTACAAAAGGCGCTGTATCTGTCAGCAGGTCGATGGCGTAGCCGGTATTTCTGCGCTCTACCGATTGTTTCGGAAATTCTTTTTTGATCTCAACCTGGTTTTCATAATTACCCAGGATGCTGCGGATATTTTTATAGATAGTTCCTTCCAGGTTGTCCTGTTCGCATTTTGCATGAAAATCATCCAGCGATAGTGCGCGGAAACTTGTTTCGGTGCCATCGCTCAAAAATGCTTCCACTTCCAATAAATGTTCACGCGTACTTCTGTATACCACTGAATTTGATCCGCATGAATTATTACCTACCATTCCACCAATCATGGCGCGGTTGGCTGTGGATGTTTCGGGGCCAAATAATAATCCGTGCGGTTTCAGGTACATGTTCAGCTCATCCCTGATCACACCAGGCTGTAAACGAACCCATTTTTCTTCTGCGTTCAGTTCAAGTATTTTGGTAAAATGTTTGGACACATCAACAATAATTCCATTACCTACCACCTGTCCTGCCAAAGAAGTACCAGCCGTTCTTGGAATAAGTGAGGTATGATTAGCTCTTGCAAAAGAGATCAGTTCACGGATATCGCTTTTTGTTTTGGGGATGGCAACAGCCAAAGGCATTTCGCGGTAGGCGGATGCATCGGTTGCATACAGTGTTCTGATAGTTGTATCTACATAGAGGTCACCTTCCAATTGTTCAGCCAGTTGCTGCAGCTTCGCCTTCATTGAATTCCGTTGATGATGTTTAGGATAGAAATGCAAAAATATCCTTTTTCTGCTTAATGAAGGGTGGCATTGTGGGAAGAAGCTGCCACACATTGCACAGACTAACACAGATTAGTTTATTAGCTGTACTTCTGTGCAAATCTGTGTAATCTGTGGCAAAAAATCAGGTAATCAATATCAATTTCTGCGGAAGTGAGAAATATTCTGCTTTGATCTTTTCGAGGGTTTCTTTTTTATTGAAGAGCTCATAATACTCATCAACATCAATATTCACATTGTCTTTATTTACATATACCGGCCCGGTAACGGAACTGTTATCGCCGTTTTCAAATTTGGCCGTGCGGATGATGCCATTTACAATTGCTTCCTCATTCAGCGAGCATTTGTTCTTACAGATCACATTGCCTTCTATTGTGCCGCCAATCACAATATCGTGACAAAGAATGTCGCCATTAACGGAAGCTTTTTTATCAATGATCACTTTATTGGTGCAGAAGATGATCCCTTTAAAATCGCCTTCTATCCTGATAGGAGAAGTTGTTTTGATGATGCCAAAATAAACACCGCCTGAAACCACCTGTACTGCCGGTAGCATTTCTGTAGGGGGTTCGGTTCTTTTAAATAGCATATTTTGGATTTGGATATGGATATTATTAGGGACTTCAATATAGTTAATATTGAACTGTTCTCACAAAAACACCATTCTGCACTGATTTTTTGTAAAAAACAGTTATTTGAATGATATTTGTTAACGGAAATTATTAACTTTTCATCAAATTATAAATTTTAGCAAATGAATAAGTTCAGGGAACAGCTACTGCACGATCCGAATTCCAGTTTTTCTACACAGGGTTCTCAGGACGAAAAGCAACTTTTCATAACCAGTTCAACCAATATTTCGGGTGTACTGGATTCTGAGAATGATATTATCCTGGACGGCAATTTTAATGGTGTACTATATAGCAAAAAGACCATCCACATTACTCCTACCGGTATTATCCGTGGTGTGATCATTTGTAACGACATTAAAATAGAAGGTGAATTTGAAGGGTCTGTGTACAGCCTGCGTGTAAATCTTTGCAAAGATTCTATCGTGAAAGGGAATATCCATTGTACCATCATCAATACAGAGATGAACCAGTTTGTGGAGGCCAATATCAAATTGCTGAGCCTTGAAACTTCTGTTTTCGAATCAACTTCTTCCGATCTGTTTGCACAATTGAAGGATGTGTTCAACAAAAACAATAAAGACAATAATTATATCGCCATCTTCCAGGAAAAACTGAACGAAGTAAAACCTTCTACCAAGTTTTACCACCAAACCATTTATGTGGCGCCATCAAACGACACACCAAGAGTGGAAGATATTACACCGGAGGATGGGAATTAATTAAAAGATTGAATAGCCGATATTAAAAGAGAGAAAACTGCAAATGTTTTCTCTCTTTTTTTGTACATCCTATTACCGCGCCTTTGCGCCTTTGCGAGAAAAAATTGCATGTGAAGGCGCAAAGGCGCAGATGTTTACTTATGATTCAAATCACAATTTCCGGATATAGCAATGTATAGTTTTGGTACTAATCTTCAAACAAAATATTGCCATATGAAAAAATTACTGATCGTTTTTGCAGGCTGTTGTTTCTGCCTGCTGCAGAGCTGCGAAAACAAACCCGAATCAAAATCAGGCGCTGCATCCATCTCTGCTGATAAAGCAGCCGGCCAATCCGGCGTGCAGGATGATATGTCGCAAAAAAATGTAGTGCAGGTAGCTATTGGCAGCAAAGATCATACTACCCTGGTAACTGCCATCAAAGCAGCAGAACTGGTAGATGCCTTAAGCAATGCCGGTCCCTTTACCGTTTTTGCTCCTACCAATGCCGCTTTCAGCAAACTGCCGGCAGGTACGGTTGACGGCTTATTAAAGCCTGAAAAGAAGAATGATCTGACCGACATCCTTCAATACCATGTTTCTGTGGGTGTATATAAAGCAGAATCATTGCAGGATGGCCAGACACTTGGCCAGGTGAATGGCGGAAATATTACTGTGACAAAGAAAGACGGAAAAATTATTTTAAACGGAACAGCCACTATTATTGCATCCATACCCTGCTCTAACGGTATTGTGCATGTAATTGACGGCGTATTACTTCCTCCCCCGGCACAGAAATAGTGTTACTTGTTGTTTTTGAGCAAAAGCATAGATACCATGTATCTGTGCTTTTTTGGGCTTAACTATTCTGCTTCTTTATTCTCTTTGCGGTATTGCAGAATATTTGATTCCATTACGGATGCGATACTGGCAGCCCGCTGTTTGGCAAGCGTAGCTTTCTCTCCTTCAAACAAATCATCAACGGTTTGTATGAACAGGTTTACCCATTGCGTAAAATGCTTATTATCCAATGGCCGGATATGGTGCAGGTGTTTGTGGAGATTCATTGGATTGCCGGAGTAGGTACCCGCAAAAAACAATGCATTCTCCCAGAAATCACACATCAGTGGCAAATGTTTTTCCCAATTCATTTTCACAATATCATTGAAAATAAAACCAATCACATCATCTGCCTTCACCCTTTCATAGAATGTGTTTACCAACACTTCTATATCTGCCCTGTTTTCAATGTCTTTTTTCATGTGATTAGGTATTAGCGTGCTATGCTTTGAGATCGTTCGGTATTTATATGCTTTACTATTAAGTGGTTTATTGATTCGATTACACTTTATTTCAAAGTTTCTTTTCAACACATAGATACATAGGAGAACAAAAAAGAAACATAGTCCTGAACTATATGCCCTTTCTCCTAACCTATGTAACTATGTGTTTAAAAGCTCATCTGGCTAATTAATTATCAGTTACACATAACCGGTCGGTTGCTTATGATTTTTTTACAGATCCTTCCTGTTGAATTTCCTTGTTGCCAGCCATACCGGTACTATCCCCCACAACAACAGCACACCAAACGAAATAGTGATACCGGTTCCTGTTCCAAAAAAATCTTTAAATATCGCACCGGTATACCCCATCATAGCAGATACATCCATGTGTAATAAGATCAGTATCCTTGACAGATCAATGGGATTAAGCGCGCTTATTCCGATCATTGCTTTTTCCAGCGGGTAATCAGCAAACTGAAAAAGCAGGAACAGTACCAGTCCATCAAATAATATGGAAAAATACAGCCAGAGCAGAATGGCAACGCCTATCCCTTTTGCTTTATCCCTTGTTTGCACGGCAGCCAGCATGGCCACGGCAACAAAGATCACACTCAGCAATATTCCTGCACCTATCATCATAAAGCCGATGGCGTTGGCCTGGTATATGATAACAGGTATGCCTGCACCAATAAAAAATGCTATGGACAGTGAACCTGACAACCCTATAAACAGACTAAGCCAGATAGATTTTCGTTTCAATGGCTGACTCACCAGTAACTCAATAAACTCTGCGCTGTTGTATACATAGATCGTAGAGAAAATAATGCTTACCAATGGTACTATCAGCAGAATAATATTCAACAAACTAAGTAAACCCTTGCTGTTGTTATCTTCCAGGCTAAACACGCTGAAAGAGGTTACCAGCAAAAAAATGGTATACACCAACACGATGCGGTTTCTCAGAATATCCGTCATTACATATTTGATGATCTTTTTCATGCTTGTGCTTTTAGCATTACACTGGCAATGGCTTTTGATAATTTTTCTTCACCTGTATCAGCACGCAGGTCTTCAATACTTTTATGAAACTGCAGTTGGCCTTCCTGCATGTAAATGATCTGTGTTACCAGCCCGTCCAGCTCGCTCAATACATGCGATGTAACGAGGATCAGTTTGCCCAGTTTCTTTTGTGAGATGATCTTCTCTTTTAAGATCTCTGATGAAACAGGATCCAATCCTGCTGTGGGCTCATCTAAAATCAACACCTGCGGGTCGAACAAAAATGCCAGTGAGGCGCTTACTTTTTGCCGGGTACCACCCGATAATGTGCGCATTCTTTTTTTCATCAAAGTATCTAACCCGAATAATTTGATCAGTTCTTCATCTAAAGCCCCTTTATGCCCCCGGATGTCTTTCATCATATCCAGTACATCGCCAATGGTCATATTTTCGGGATAGCGTCCTATCTGCGGCATGTAACCGATCTGGTTGCGGTACTGCCAATCATGCAGGATATTATTACCGTTAAACGTAATAAAACCGCTATCAGGCACAACCATGCCCAATATACTTTTGATGAGTGTGGTCTTGCCACTCCCGTTAGGGCCAATCAGTGCAATACATTCGCCTTTGTTGCAGGTAACCGATACATTATCGAGTGCTTTCAGTTTACCAAATTGTTTAGAAACATTACTGGCAATAATCATAACTGTTTATTTACCCTGCTTAGGTATGCTCTGGCAACTCCTGTTGCGCTTGTCTCGCCTTTGGCTGGATCGCACACTTCAGCTTTCATTTATTAAATAAGCGTTTCATCATCGGCCGGTTATCTTTTAATCCTTCCGGTGTAAGGCTTGGCAATACTTTTTCTGTTTTATCTAATAAGGAGGTGATAAAACTCCTGAACAACAGCATGGCTGGTGGGTTCTTCTCCACAATCATCGAATACATGCTTACCGGGCGGTATGGCACATCGCCTACCTGGTCTTTGTTCAGGTCGTACCCATCGTATTTATCCCAATAATTATTATCAAACGTGTTCATCACTAATGAGCCATTGGTACTTACGTCAAATGTGTTGCCAATAAAATTATTTCCTGTTACTTCAATACCCATACAGCTTGCCTGTATCTTCAGTCCCCAGCCGTTATTGGTAAAATTATTTTTCTTCATTTTTATCCTGCTGGCACCTTCCATATAAATACCACTTGTATTCTTTAAAAAAGTATTCCCTTCAATATCGCTGTCGGTTATTTCTTTCAGCAACAGCCCATACGCCCCATCGCCCCAATTCTCTTCAAATAAATTGTGATACATTTTTACACCATGCGAATACATCACAGATACACCAGCTCCATTATTTTTGAAATGATTGGCGAGGTAGACATCATTATGCGAGAACATAAAATGTAATCCATAACGGATATTTCTGACAGATGTATTGTTCCTGATAACAGCATGTGTAACAAACTCGAAATAGATTCCATCTCTATGTCCGCTCACGGCATTACTAATTATTTTCATACTGTCGCTCTTCCAGCAATGTATGCCGTTGCCGCTTTGCTGTTCTTCTTTGGCATAGGCGCTGAGCCGGTTATTTTCAATGGTGCAGTTGCTGCCATTCTGGGTATAAATCCCAAAAAAAGTATCTTCCAGGATATTGTTCCTTATTACAACATTTTTGCAGTCGTATATTTTTATGCCGCTGATGTCCTCCATGCTCGAAACGCCTGAATGCACCAGCTTAAAACCATCAATCACAACACCATTGGCTTTTACGCCAATAATTTCATATTTTTTTTCGCCATCCAAAACAGGATAATTGATCCCTTTAAGCAGGATCCGTTTTTTGATGATAAGATTTTTCTCTTTGTAAAAACCGGCATCTACCAAAACAGTATCCCCTGCTCCGGCAGCATCAACACCTGCAGTGATCGTTTTAAATGATCGGTCCGGGCTAACATGTATTATTTTAGCCTCAACAGCAGAAAAAATAAAGAGAGACAATATGAAAAAAGGCAGCCTCATTGCTGCATCTCCTCCCATGAAATTTTGTTACCCCTGAATTGGGGTAATAGCTTAGTAAGACTTTCTTCATCTTTAAAAGCAGCAATATTGCCGTTCATAGGACTTTTAAATGAAGGGCTTTGCAGAAAATGTGCCTCTTTTACATTGATCAGTTCATGCGGACTATTGAAATTGGTAAAATAGACTTCCGCAATTTGCTGTTTATCTATTTTTTGTGATTGTAAAAAAGAAACAATGCAGTGTTCGTCGTCAAACTTATACACTTTACTTTTTTGGGTTACAATTTCAGCACCAAAACGATTATCGCTGACGGTCATTTTACAGAATTCGCAATTATCCTGCCCAATGCGGATAGGCTGTGGTGCAGAACTGCAGGCGCTGAACAATACTGTTAGCACGCCAATGATTGTTAGTGGCGTGGCGTTAGATAAAGACATCATTTTCATCCCTCTTTTCCATTCCATGATTACACAGCCCAAAAGGATAGCGCCAACGGAAATAAATATCCATCCACCAATATCCGGCATTGAATAAGCGCCAAAGTTTAATAGCTGTTTAAACCCGATCAAAGGTGGCTGGTAAGCCATGCCTGGTACAACAATGGCGGCCGCTGGATTTAAATTGTGTCCATAATCGTATTCCCATCTCCAGAAATCAATCATGGCCAGCACACCAAATGCAACAAAGAGCACCAGTAAAATATTCATCCAGTTTTTTTGGGCAAGAATGGCAATCAATATAAACAGCGCAGAAAAAAATACGATGATACCCGGCAGAACAGTAAACTCTGCAAAATCATTAGAATGCAGTGTTTTCATGCCAATGTAATGGTTTAATCCATTGATGATATCCACATTACCTGCCAGTTTATTGGCATAGATCAGCAACCGTAACCCTTCAGGGTATTGCGGGGCATCCAGGTCTATTCTCCAGATGGGTGTAAACAATACGGCCAATAATCCAAGTCCGCAAATAAAAAGCAATAACCGGGTAAAAAAACTAAGACTGCTATTTTTCATACACTAAATTGAAATGAAAAAAGAGATATGAAGCAGGCCTGTAATTATTGCCATGGCATATCATATCTCTTTCTCATAAATATTATTTTTTAGAAGCGCTATCAGACTTAGGCAGGTTGGTTCCTGTACTAAAGCTGAGTGGCACACTGCTTCCTGCAGGTGATACCCTTACATAGCCAGACATTTCCTGGTGCAGGGCACTGCAGAAATCGGTACAATAGAAAGGTACAATAGCTGCTTTTTCAGGTATCCATTTCAAAGTAGACGTTTCACCCGGCATAATCAGCAACTCGGCATTGGTAGCGCCTTTAATGGCAAAACCATGCGGCACATCCCAATCCTGTTCAATATTGGTTACATGGAAATACACTTCATCGCCCACCCTTATTCCTTCAATATTATCAGGTGTAAGGTGAGAGCGGATGGCAGTCATGTACACATGCACTTTATTTCCTTCACGCACCACTTTGGTTGTTCCTTCTCCTTTTGATACAAAAGGGTGATTATTGTTTTCTATTTTAAAGAACTTAACAGATCTGTCGCGGATCACACTGGCAGCCACGCCTTGTGCGTAGTGTGGTTCACCTATTGTTGGATAGTCGAGCACCAATTGCATTTTATCACCACTGATATCAAACAACTGTGCACTTTGTGCCAACTCAGGACCTGTAGGCAGAAAGCGGTCTTTGGTAATTTTATTATAAGCAACAAGGTATTTGCCTGATGGTTTTTTAGAATCGCCACCAGGTATCATCAGGTGACCGGGAGAATAGTAAGTAGCCACCCTGTCTAATACTTTCAGGTCTTTCACATTCCATTTCACCACTTCGCTTGATACAAACATGGTAGTATAGGCATTGCCTTTGTCGTCAAACTCTGTGTGCAATGGCCCGAGCCCGGGTTTCTTAACCTCACCATATAAAGCGGCTTCGTATTTGATTACAGGAATACCATCGTAATTACCTTCAAATGCTTTATCAGCAATGGCTTTCTGAATTTTATCAAAACTGAATACGGGAATTAATGCCGCTAATTTTCCGCTACCTACAATGTATTCGCCTGATGGGTCTACATCGCATCCGTGTGGTGATTTAGGGCAGGGAATAAAATAAACCAACTCAGGAAAATCCTTTACATCCATCACTGTTACTTCTGTTTTAATGGTTGAAGTAGCGGTATGTGTTTTTTCATCATAACGGTTGCTGGCATATTTAACCGCCTGTTTGCGGCCCTTGCCGGCTTTGGCCAGTTCTGCAGCTTTTTTCCAGTTTACGGCCATGATAAAGTCTTTATCACGTTTAGACGCATTTACCTCTAACAAAGTATTGGCCTGTTCTGTGTTGTAGCAGCTAAAGAAGAACCATCCGCTTGATTTGCCTTTTCCTGCATGACTCAGATCAAAATCCACACCGGGGCATTGCAATTGGAAAGCGATATCCATGTTACCATTGTTCTTATCAACACTGATAAAACTGATGGTGCCTTTAAAGTTTTGTTTGTATGTGTTGATCGGAACATCACCGTTTTTATCATCGGGTGGTACGCTAAACCTTGTTCCTGCCACTACATATTCTGTATTTTCTGTAATAAAAGGAGAACTGTGGTTACCCGCACTATTGGGCAGTTCAAGGATTTCGGCAGTATGAAAAGTAGACAGGTCAACCCTTGCAACACGCGGCGTATTATTGGCGTTGGCAAAGATCCAGCGGCCATCCACTTCACCGTTGGTTTGAGAGAGATCCAGGTGGTGCTGATCATCCCATGGAACAAACCCATGCGATGTGTTTAACATTGGCTTGGTTTCTTCTGAATATCCCCAGCCATTTTCCGGATTAACCGAAAAAATGGGAACTACTTTCAGCAATCTTCCGCTGGGTAAACCATACACGCTCATTTGTCCGCTGAAACCTCCGGACACAAAATTATAATACTCGTCATATTTGCCCGGTGCCACATATGCTTTTGCAGCAGCATCAGCACTCACAGCATTTCCGGCGTTTTTGGGTTTGCAGGCCTGCACACCCAGCAATAATGCAAAAGACGCCATGGCTATCGCATTATATCTTGTTTTTTTCATGCTATATAGTATTTGAATGTTTAGTTTTTGATATGACATGATACCCTTTACAGGATCGAATGTTATTTAACACCATCATTCTTTCTCATGAACTCATACAGGTTCCGCGCATCATCATCGCTTAAATTCTGGTTAGGCATACGCACTAAGCATATCTCCAATAAAGCCTGAGCCTTAGGGTCTTTGTTGATCATCTCATCTGTATTGGTAATAAAGTTCATAATCCAGGGGGCGGTATTCCTTACGGTAACACCTTTCCAGCCCGGGCCAACTAATTTTTCGTCGGTTGTTTTATGACAACTGCTACACTTAACACTAAACACTTTGAAACCATTATCCGCCATCGCTGCATCCAGTTTTCCACTCACTTCAACTGTTTTAAACTTTCCTTCTCCTCTGTTAGGATCATAAGATGGGTTGCCATTGCCTTCTTTTTTTTCTTCCGTTGCAGAGGCTGCTGCAGGTTTTCCGTTTTGATTGCCGCAGGCGTACAAGGTTGACATGATGATAATTGCCGCAAAAATTCTTTTCATACTTGTTATTTTTTGAGATTTGATAATTGCATGCACAAGATTAGTTAGCCTTTAATTAGCATTTTATGCGTTCAATCATACTGCTTCCATAAATGAGTTTTATCAATCAGGAAGCCGCCAAATATGCTATCTATCAATTGCTTATAAACCATTTCTAAAAGATGATTTAAATCATATATCTTACTGTCAGGAATCATATCCGAAAATAGCAGGGAGAAATAGTTTTGACCAACACTATTAAAACAAGTACTAAATGATTGATATTGACTTGCTGCTCGCCTGTGGTGCCGCCTATAAAAAACTCAGTGCCGGTGAAATCATTTTTAAAGAAGGATCACAATGCCAGTTCTACCATGAATTGGTAAGTGGCAGTATCAGGTGGGTGAATGTGGATGATGATGGTAATGAGTTTATCCAAACGATCATTGATCCGGGTGAGTGTTTTGGCGAAATGCCTTTGTTTGATAATGGTCCTTATGCTGCAACAGCCATCACTATTGACGAATCTGTTGTACTCAGGCTTCAGAAATCATCCTTCCTGCAACTTATTAAAGACAAGCCCGATATCCATTTTTCGTTCAGCCAGTTACTGGCAAAAAGAGTGCGTTTCAAATTCCTGTTATTAAAATCATTGGCGCTGCATTCTCCCGAAGCACGCATTGCTACCTTGCTGAATTACCTGAAATCAGAAAACAAAAACTTCTGCCCTACCTGCAACCAGCTTAAACTAACCCGTCAGCAGATTGCTGATATGACCGGTCTGCGGGTTGAAACAGTGATCAGAGCCATGCGCAATATGCATGATAAAGGAGAACTGGTGATTGAAAAAGGTAAAGTATACTGCTAACTTATGATTGCAATCATATAAGTACCCGCAACATCTGTTTTATTTTGTGTTTAAACGGCAGGCATGCGATCTCAGTTACATTATTGGCTTAAGTTCTCTTTCATTAATCTTTTACTGGTTTCTTTTATTGGCGCTATTTTACGGTACAAGATCGCTTTCTCACTTCCTTTTATTGATCAGAAACATTTGCTGCACGGGCATTCACATTTTGCATTTGCCGGCTGGATCACACACACATTGATGGTTTTACTGGTATGTTACCTTGCACGTCATAAAGGAGCATTCGCTTTCAAAAAATACCGGTTCCTGTTGTATGCCAACCTGTTTACGGCTTATGGCATGCTGATCAGCTTCCCGCTACAGGGTTATGCTTTCTGGTCAATCAGCTTTTCAACACTGTCTATTTTCACCTCTTATGCATTTGCCATTAAGTACTGGAAAGACCTGAACAGCCTGCAATTGAAGAGTATCAGTCATCTTTGGATGAAAGCATCTCTCCTCTTCAGCGCACTCTCTTCGCTTGGCGCTTTTGGGCTGGCTTTTATGATGGCTGCTAAGATCATTCACCAGAATTGGTACCTCGCTTCTGTTTATTTCTTCCTGCACTTTCAATACAATGGCTGGTTCTTTTTTGCCGGCATGGGATTGCTTGTTTCAGGAATAGAACATATCAGCACCATACAAAAGCAACTAAAAAATATCTTCTGGCTTTTTTGTCTGGCCTGCATACCGGCTTATCTCCTGTCTGCATTATGGCTGCCAATGCACCTTATTGTTTACTGGATAGTTGTATTGTCGGCATTTGCACAAGCCGCAGGCTGGATCATATTTATCCGGATATTTATCCGCAACAAGCCGGTTTTTCTAAATGCTCTGCCGGTAACGGGCAGATGGCTTCTCGTTATATCAGCTATCGCATTATCCATAAAACTATTGCTGCAACTGGGGTCTACCATTCCTTCCTTAAGTCAGTTGGCTTTTGGCTTCAGACCCATCGTAATTGGCTACCTGCACCTTGTTTTACTGGGCGTGATCAGTATTTTCCTGCTGGGCTATATCATTTCCTTTCAGTTGATACAGGTTAGCAGGCTATTTATCACCGGAGTTTGTATATTCGTGACCGGAATTTTTATCAATGAACTGTTCCTGATGATCCAGGGTGTGGCAGCACTCAGCTACCACAGCATTCCATTCATCGCCGAAAGCCTTTTCATTGCTGCCATTATTATGTTTACAGGCATCCTGCTGATGAACTTTTTATCTGCCCCGGATAAAAAACAGGAAATGATTTGAATCATAAAACAGTGCATGATATCAACTGAACTTTGGTTTACAATTGATTCTTATGCAGAATATACATCAACAAACGCTGGCGGGTATTGCACTGTCTAATCATGGTTTTATTCCTGTACTCGAAAAATACAGTCTCGATTTTTGCTGCCGCGGAAAGAAAACGCTGGCAGAAGCCTGTGCCGAAAAAAACATTCCCGTTACTGCTGTTGTTGATGAGATGAAAGAAACGATCAGATCAGGTGGGCCGCTGATCCCTTTTGCTGATATGACTGCCGAGCAATTAGTTTCGCATATTATTATCCAGCACCATTTTTATGTAAAAAGCAATATAGCCACCATTTATGCGCATATTGAAAAAGTAGCCACCAAACATGGTGAGCGTTATCCGCATATGCACAAAGTGCTGGCCTTGTTTGCCGAAGCTGTGAATGAATTGCTGCCTCATTTGGAGAAAGAAGAAAAAATACTTTTCCCGCGAATCGTAGAAATCGCGTCAAACAAAACACCCGGCGGTCTTGATGCACCCATCCGGATGATGGAAACAGAACACGATGAGGTAGGACAGATCATGTTCGAAATAAGAGAACTGACCAATCATTTTACGCCGCCGGAAGGCGCCTGTAACACACACAGGATCTGCCTCGAAGAACTGAAGGCCTTTGAAGAAAACCTGCATCAGCATGTGCATCTTGAAAACAATATCTTATTTCCTATGACTATACAGATGATCTCTTCCCGCACGCAATAAGGGTGTTGTAGCAACAAAGAACCTCATCAGCATTTGATGAGGCTTTTTTGTTGGTTATAAGGACGGTCTCTTCTCAAGAATCAAAAGGCGGATATCAACCGCCTGCTTCATTTCCTCAACGGTTTGCAAAACAGAACGTTTGATAAAAGGTTGAAGCGCCTCGGCAAATGGTGTGATACTGATTCGTTGGGGAGTTGACAGAATGATAGTAGTGCCTTGCTCCAGAAATTTCCGGATCAATGCCAGTAATGGCCCAAACTGATCAGGGGCATAATTGATATCACTCAACAATACTATTTCTGCCTCGATATCCTCCGGAAAATGATTCCAGTCCAGGCACATCGCGTTTACATGATGCAGGCCCAGGTATTGAATATTCTTTTCTATCAGCTTCACCGCTTCCGTTGCATGATCACTGATGATCATTTCTGCAGCATGTGGTACCATGCTAAAGGAAGGCAGGCCAATACCTGCCCCCAATTCCAACACTCGTTTACCTTCTATCCAATCAGGTTCCGCTTGCAGAAATGAGGACAGGGCTATTGCAGAGGGCCAGATCTTTGCCCAGAAAGGAAATGAAGTAGCCGCATCTTTTGCGAGCAATTGCTCATACACAGGTTTTACCCGTTCCGGGTCGGGCACATAAAGTGATAATCCATCCTGTAGCTTCTTTAACTTATCCGGGTAAAGCATGAGATCGTATTACCCGTGCAAGATATTCTTTTCAAATAGCATAACCGAACCTGATCATCCTAAATCCTGCAAAAATAAATTCCAATATTCCCTGAACAACAACTTTGCCAACAAATATTTTGCATACACATCAGGTAATGCACTTAATTAATTATTTTATCTCAGTTATTATCAGCCACCACAACTAAAGAACGCTCCCAACTGCTTTTACAATTGCTGCTTCGTCAGGAAAATATTCTTTTGTTCGCTTAGCAACAATTTCTCCGTCAACAGCAACTTCAAATATTCCGCCTTTTCCCGGGAGCAGTTCTGCCTCCACACCAAATTTTTCAACCAGCAAGGTGGCGGCGATTTCAGCCCTTTTTGCATAGCCGCAAGGCTTACAATAAGTAATAGTTACTGTTTTCATATCCGATACGTTTACATTTGAATCTTAAAGGTTTTGTGTAAATTCAATTCCAAAAGTAATTAGTCTCTAAGCTCAATATATAGTCCAGATGTAAATTTTCGCATAGTCCAGCTTATGTGATTCAAATCACATAAATATTGTGACTCAATTCCTTTGTCTACCTGCTAAATCATCTTAATCTTGTATTCAGAACCAGATTGAAGTGTAATTAACTTACGCACGTTGGCTTGAAAAAATGTTCACCATTAAAACAAATTGTATGATCGCAAGAATCTGGCACGGAAAAACAAGCATTGCCAACTATGCTGCTTATACAGATTTCTTGAAACAGGTTGCTATTCCTGATTACAGGGAAACCGCAGGCTTTAAAAATCTAACATTTTTAAGAACCATTAAGGATGATGAAGGTCATTTTACCCTGATCACCTATTGGGAAAACCTGGAAGCGATTAAAAACTTTGCCGGCGATGATTTTGAAAAAGCTAAATATTATCCGGAAGACAAGCATTTTCTTTTAGAATTTGAAGAAAAAGTGCAGCATCATGAAATATTTGCAATGTAAAATATGTAGTATTAATTTGCCTATCTAAAATTGGGCCGGCGCTGCATTTCTTTTGCTTAACTAAACCGGGAACATCGAAGCCATTCCTGTAAAACACTGTTATTTCATTAGCAGGATTAGTAATTTCATACAAAGAATTGCCGTGAATTTACAATTTCCCGATACCTCTCCCAAGGTCTCTGTTCTGTATAAATCAAGTTTTTTTGAGATAGTCAATTTTATCTGTCAATGCACCGACTGTACGCTTTCTAAACCAGAATACCAACATGTTTTTTCCATTTGTTATATCAGGAAAGGGAGTTTTTTATTCAAGGTTTTCCGAAATGATCTTGATAGTATTTCCGGACATTTTCTGATAAACAAACCACATGTAGACTACAGGGTGGCACACCTTCATAATATGCCTGATGAGTGTACTATCATCTCCTTTACTGATGAATTTTACACACAATTCAAAGAGGAGCCATCCAATCGGTATGCAGGTTTTCTCAAAAACCCGGATCAACATTCGATGCTGTTGGTGAGCACTCCCCAAACTGATTATTTACACTATCAAATTTTTGAAACCCTGAAAAATAGCAGTTCCCCCGGTTTATTGATTGAGTGCCTGGTTATGGAGCTGGCAGAAATACTATTTTTTGGAAAAGCAGCAACCAGCCAAAAAGCAATCTCTGACTCCGCCAAGAAAAACTATTTACCCAAAATAGAAACGGTCAGAAATTTTATACACAACGATTTTGCCACTGATATATCGCTGAATGATTTATCAGCACAGGCATTTATGAGCCCATTTCACTTTTCAAGAACTTTTAAGCAATTTACGCATACAAGTCCTTACCAATACCTGCTGCAATTCAGGATCAGTCATGCTGAATATTTATTAAAAAATACCGATCTCCCTGTAGCAGAAGTCGCATCATCTTCCGGCTTTAATCATCCTGATTATTTTTCTGCTGCTTTTACCAAAAAGAATAAAATGTCGCCTTCAGAATACAAATCTGCAGGAATAAAAAAATAGCAAGAATTCGAAGCTCCCTGATATAACGGAACGATATGTTTGCTGCATTAAAAACATCTCATTTATGAACAAGCTATTGAAAACACATTTTGAAAGAGTAAAGAATTACACATTACAGGTTGCAGAAGCCATGCCAGACAAGGATTACAATTTTAAACCAACAGAAGAGGTATGGTCTTTTAAAGACCAAATACACCATATTGGTTATGCATTAATCTGGATGACGGAGAATTATGTATTACAGGCAAAATCAGACTGGAATGCACCTGAAGTATACGCTTCAAAAAAAGAAGTGTTAAACTATCTTAAAAAAGCATTTGACACTGTTGAACACAGCCTCGCAAAAATAACAACTGATGAATCCAATGCGGGGTTTTGGTTTATGCTTGAGCACAATGCACATCACAGAGGGCAGGCTGTTACTTATTTAAGATGCAAAGGTATTGCGGCTCCGGAGTTTCCATTTTATTAACAAGTAACATGTGGTGCTGTTAAACACATAGTTACATAGGTCAGGCAACAGGACATATAGTTTAAAATCTATGTCTCTTTTTTGTTCCCCCTATGTAACTATGTGTTTTTAAAAGATTTGAAATACAGAAAACCGTACTATTAAATACTTTTTAAAAGTCAAAAGCATCAGTACCATTGGATTTCAATAACATAACACGTTACCCCATACTAAGTTTCCATAGCAAACTCATTCATAACAAAGTTTTCCAAAGCCTTCCCAATTTCAGTTGGAGAGTCTTCCTGTATATAATGAATACCTTTAACGGTAACCTCCTGTTGGTTGGGCCATGTTCTGCAAAATGCCAGTGCCGTACCTGTAAGCAGTGCACCGGGGTCTGCCGAAATTAAAAGTTTTGGAAAAGCGCTTTTTGAAAGCCATTGGGAATATTGATTAACAATTGCCACAATATTTGCCGGTTCTCCTTCAATCGGTATTTCGCGTGGAAACACAAGTGTGGGCAGCCTGCTTTCCGGTGTTTTAAACGGTTCACGATATGCGTCCATTTCCTCAGCAGAAAGGGTTCTGATAATACTTTTTGGCAAAACGGTTTCAATAAAGAAATTCTGCTCCATTACCATTTCCTCTCCTTTGCCGGAGCGCAGCGCCCGAAATATAGCATCTCTTCCATTGGGAAAATCTGACCACAACCTTGGCTGTACAATCGCTTCCATATAGGCTATACGCTTAATGACTGATTGATTGCGGAAAGCCCAATAAAACCCAAGGGCAGAACCCCAGTCGTGCAACACCAGGGTAACATTTTGCAGATTCATTGCTGCAAACCATTCATCCAGATACCTGGCATGGTCTGTGAACCGGTACTCCTTTTTAGGTGATTTACCGGATTGACCCATGCCTGCAAGATCAGGAGCCAGGCAACGGCCATGATTGATAAGGAAGGGAATAATGTTTCGCCAGAGATAAGAGGAAGTTGGATTTCCGTGAAGAAATACAACCGGATCCCCTGTTCCAATATCTACATAGCTAATGTCGGTATCCAGCACCTTTATCCGTTTTCTTGGAAGCGTATCTTTCCCATTCACTTTTGATTTCTGAAGGTTTGCGTCTTTAGTTACCTGTGATTCGGTTTTCATGAATTACATTTATTAGTGCAGTAAAATGTTCTGTTTTCGCCTGCAAAATTATCCGCACTTAGGACTACCTTTATAGTCCAGAAACAATAAACCAGATAGTCCAGATGCTTCCTTATCAAACACTCATTCTTATTGATAAAAATGCCGCTACACCGGTATATCAGCAAATTGCCAACAGGTTAGTAGGTCTGATACGGGATGGAATTATTAAGCCAGGCTCCTTCTTACCTGCCAGCAGGGAGATGGCTACCCTGTTGCAGTTGCACCGGAAAACAGTGGTGGCCGCATACGATGAATTAATCATACAGGGATGGGTAGAAACCATACCAAGAAAAGGTGTTATTGTTCCGGCAAATCTTCCTGAAATCAAGCCCAGAACATTCAACGCCTCCTTTAAAATACCGGCCTATGCAGGCAGCACAGGTTTTACGTTTAACAAAATAGCCTCCCATCTGCCTCCACCCACAAAAAACGGCGTACACAGGATAATAATTAATGACGGTTTCCCCGACACAAGAATGGCTCCAGTTGATTTGCTTATGAAAGAGTATAAAAATGTGTTTCACAACCCTGCTGCCAGGAATTTTGTTATGTATGGAGATCTGGCGGGGTCGTTAAACCTGCGTACTTCTATTGCAAAATTTCTTACAGAAACAAGGGGATTAAATATCAGCGCAACTAACATTTTATTGAGCAGAGGGGCACAGATGGCCATCTTTATGGCTGCAAGAATGATCCTCAGGCCGGGGTCAATAGTGCTGGTTGGCGCATCAAATTACTTTATGGCGGACATGGTTTTTGAACAGTTTGGTGCAAAACTGGTACGTATACCTGTTGATGAAAACGGGATGGATATTGATGCGATAGAAAAAATATGCAAAACAAAAATCCCTGACCTGCTTTATATTATTCCACACCACCATCACCCCACCACTGTTACGCTTAGCGCAGAGCGAAGAATGAAGCTATTATCGCTGATACGCAAATACCGGTTTCCGGTAATTGAAGATGATTATGACTATGATTTCCATTACAGCAGCAGTCCTATATTACCGCTTGCCAGTGCAGATCATGGCGGAAATGTTATTTATATAGGCTCGCTCACCAAATCACTATCACCCGCTATCCGGGTTGGTTACACGGTTGCACCTGTAAATTTTATTATTGAAACGGCGCAACTAAGGCGTATGATAGATATCCGGGGCGATAACCTGTTGGAAGAGGCGCTTGCTGTTTTGCTTGATAAAGGAGACATACAGCGGCATATAAAAAAATCGCTGAAAATTTATCAGGTACGGCGGGATATGCTTTGTTATTCGCTTGAAAAAAAATTGGGGAATGCTGTTTCCTTTTCCAAACCAGCCGGGGGGTTAGCAATATGGGTTCAGTTCAAAAAAAGATATTCATTGCCCAAAATTGCAGCACGGGCATCGGCGGAGGGACTGTTTATGAATGATGGAAGCATTTACAGTTATGGCAGTGAAAACCAGAATGCCCTCCGTATGGGATTTGCTTCATTGAATGAACAGGAAATAAACAAGGCAACAGATATTTTAGGTGATATAATACGGCAGTTTTGAGGTCTTTATCACTTATCCGTGTACGGGCATGGTTCCTGCTTTCTCCCAATGCTACCCCTATCCCACTCCGGTCTCCGGCATAGTACCTTCGTTCATCCTTCGTTCATCCTTCGTTAGTAAGGCATACCTGGCCATGATGGACTTGGGAATACAGCAAAAAAAGGAGTCGTATTAATGCAGGCTGCAGAAACAAATTTAAAATACAAATAAATCATCTTTTTTTTCAAATAATGTGACACAATATTGTCGAATGTTATTGCAAAAAAAAGCCCGGCTGTAAGTGCGTAGTAACCAGCACCTGCACCCTCCATGTCACAGTAAAGACATTTGCCTTTCTCCCCAGATCCGCATCAGATTAATAAACGGAATTAATTCAATACCGGTTGCTGTTAAAGAATATTCAACCCGTGGCGGCACTTCCAAATACACTTTCCGCGCTACCAGTTCATCGGCTTCTAATTCTTTCAATGTTTGTGTAAGCATTTTTGGCGTAATGCCTTCAACAGCTCTTTTAAGTTCTCCATAGCGCAAAACCTCATCTTTTAAGAACCATAAAATCCTTGCTTTATATTTTCCGCCAATTCTTTGAAACGCATAATCAACGGGGCAATATGCTTTTCGGGATATTTTGTTAATCATGATTTTAAGTTAACAGACTGACAATCAATAATAGTATACTATTGGTATGCAGCATACTTTATTGTACCTACTTGTTATAAAGGTATTATACTATTTCCTTTGCTATGAATTTATAAATTTTATTTATGACTCACAAACTTCTGCTCAGCCTCTTTTGCTTCCATCTCATGGCTTCAGTTTTTTGCAAATCAACTATACAAGATTCATTAAAAGCGGTAAAAGAAAGAACTATGACAGATTCCTATCTAATAAATAACCAACACATTAAAATACTGGAGTTGCGCAATTATTTATTAAAGCCAAATACGGCAGATATATTTAGCAACTATTTCAACAAGCATTTTGTAAAGCCCATGACAGAAATAGGGGGCTACACATTAGGACAGTTTAAAATTGACGGTGTAACTGACAGGTTTGTCTGGCTTCGCGGTTTTACTGACATGAAAGCAAGACTTACGTTTTTGAACGATTTTTATATCAAAAGCTATGCATGGAAAACATTTGGGCCCGGGGCTAATGCTATGATGATTAATTCTGACAATGTGTACCTGCTCCGCCCTATACACACAGGCAAGAGTGCATCGGAACTGGTTGAAGGCATTGATAGTAAATTTTTACATACCGATAAAAGCATTACTGTAATTGATTGGTACATCTGTAACAGCAGGCTTAGTGAAACAATTGATTTGTTTAACACATCATACCTTCCATTTCTTAAAACATTAGCTATTGACGACATTTCTCTCTGGGTTAGTGAAATGTCTGAAAATGATTTTCCGCGACTACCGGTTTTTCAGGATAAAAATCTTCTTCTCACCATTACAAATTTCAAAAGCGAAAAAGAGTACCGGGCAAAGCAAAAAAAAATAAATAACATGTCGCCGGTTTTAAAAAATTTAATGCTGGAAAGAATAACTACTCATAGTAACTTAGTGCTTATAAATAATAAAACATTCCTTGATGATAAATAATGATTCATTGACCATCCCGGAATTAAGATTTGATGCAAACGGGGAATTGGAAATTGTGGCATCCCCATCATCATCAAAAAATGATTTTGATTTCTTTGCAGGAAAATCGAATATCCACAACCGAAAATTAAAGTCGAGATTAAGTAATTGCACAGAATGGACTGAATTTGAATCAACGCAGGAAATGCATAAGGTATTGAATGGAATTGGGAATATAGATAATTTCATTGCAACAATTGAGGGGCAACCTTTTGAAGGAATGACAGTAAGGCTTTTCGATCCCAAAACAAAATTATGGAGTATTTACTGGGCAGATTCTAATAACGGAAAATTAGATCCGCCCGTTGTTGGCTCTTTTGAAAATCATATTGGTCATTTTTTCAGCCAAGATATTTTCAATGGTAAAAACATAATAGTTGTTTTCCGCTGGGATTCGCGGAACAAAGACAACCCTGTTTGGAGTCAGGCGTTTTCTGACAACAACGGAAAGAACTGGGAATGGAATTGGTATATGTATATGACAAAAATAAAATAGTCCGATTGATGAGAAAAACTATGCGAATTTGCGAAACATTGTGAAACCTTATTTGAAGTAAATCCTCAACAAACAAAATGAAAAAAATATTTACAGTATGCATTGTTTTATATTTCTACAATGCATCTTTCTCTCAGCAGATTATCCGGATAGAACCTCAAAATTGGTGGACTGGCATGAAATACAACACCATTACGCTGCTAATGTATGGAAGCAATCTCTCCGGCTTAAAACCATCTTTTAATTATGGAGGGGTTGAACTGGTCAGAACAGATACAGTTGAAAACAAAAATTATTTATTTGTTACTTTAAAAATCTCTCCTGCTGCTAAAGCCGGAAACATTACAATCAATTTCAGTCAAAACAATAAAATTGTTTTATCCAAATACTTTCCACTTCTGGAACGGGCAAAAGGCAGTGCCAACAGGTCAAGTTTTACGCAGAAAGATGCAATATGTTTGATAGTCCCCGACAGGTTTTCAAATGGTGCTGAAAAAGATAATATTATCCCTGAAATGAAAGAAACCGCGATAGACAGGAACGATGAAAACAAACGTCACGGAGGAAATATCCAGGGCATTATCAACCATCTGGACTATATACAATCATTGGGTTTTACGCAAATCTGGAATACTCCTTTAATAGAGAATGATCAGCCGGCTTATTCTTATCACGGTTATGCTGCAACAGATTTTTACAAAATCGATCCCCGTTTTGGCACAAATGAGCAATTCAAAACATTGTCAGAAGAAGCAAAAAAAAGAGGCATTGGTATCATTTGGGATGTTGTTTTAAATCATTGTGGCAATGAATATTATTTCATCAAAGATCTGCCTTCCAAAGACTGGGTTAATTATTCTCAAACAAAAACAAGAAGTAATTTTTTAAAAACTACTATAACAGACCCTTATGCTACCGCTATAGATAAAAAAGAATATACGGATGGCTGGTTCGACACGCATATGCCGGATTTAAATCAAAGGAATCCCCTGCTGGCCAAATACTTAATACAAAACACCATTTGGTGGATAGAGTATGCAGGTATATCGGGTATCAGGGAAGATACTTATTCATATGCTGATAAAGACTTTCTCGTAAACTGGACAAAAGCAGTACTAGCTGAATACCCGAATTTTAATATCGCGGGAGAAGAAATGTCGAGGAATATTTACCTCACATCCTACTGGCAAAAAGACAAAATAAATTCTGATGGTTACAAATCTTACCTGCCAACTTTAATGGATTTTGCCTTAAACGATAATATAATTTCCAGTCTAAACAGAACAGATGAATGGTTTTCTACCTGGGTTGATACTTATCAAAGTATTGCACAGGATTACCTGTTTCCTCACCCGGATTATCAACTGATATTTCCTGACAACCACGATTTAGACAGGTTTTATTCGAGGCTAAATAAAAATTTTAATAACTGGAAATTAGGGATTGCCATGTATATAACTATGCGGGGTATTCCTGAATTTTTGTATGGAACCGAAGTTTTGATGACCAATGAGAAGCCCGGGAGTGATGGACAAAGACGTGGCGATTTTTATGGCGGTTGGAAGAATGATTTAAAAGATGCAAAAACAGGATTAGGTCTTACCCACGAAGAAAAAGAAGCGCAGCTATTTTTCTCCAAACTATTAAACTGGCGAAAAACCAATACAGCAATTCACAATGGAAAGTTTAAACATTATGCACCACAAAAAAATGATGTTTACGTTTATTTCCGGTACACTGAGAAACAAAAACTAATGGTTCTTTTGAATAAAAATACAAAAAATGTAACCCTGGATTTGAAACGGTATTACGAAATGATACCTGCCAAATTTAAAGCAAAGGATATTATTACAGATAAAGAATTTGAGGTTACTGATACATTGGAAATATCAGCAAAAACTGCGATGATTTTGGAGATTAACTAAGGAAAAACTGCACGCAACATCCAATCACTGTAGAAAACAAAAATGTGAGATAGCTATTGCCTTTATCGTCGATGGAAGAGGCACGGATGTACTATCTTTTTCAAACTACAAGGCTATTAAAAGCTTTTGTCGCAAAACACCCCTTTGTTGTCATTTTTGCACTGCATGCATTTTATTTTTTAACCCCAATTTTATACCGGGAAAGAAAAAATAGCACAAGTCAATGTTTATTCAATTTTCAACGTAAACTGCTGTAAGGTTATGACATTTAGAAAAACGACTTAGGTGGCGAACCTGAACTACAGCCATAGCTAATTCGCCAATGACAAATAAAATGCCCATGCAACTGAAAAAACGCATTTTTATTTTACACCTGCCGGCGACTACGTTGTATTTATGGCTTCGCATATAGTTAGTATTTCAACCCTTACTTAAAGTCAATAAGATTTCTTTGATGCATACTTATGGCAGCGAATAAGATATAAAAAACATAAACAATTTATCGAAAAAAAATTATGCTACGCTCCCATTAGAGTTTATTTTTTAGGGTGTATTGCTTGGACAATTAACTGATAAATAAGGCATTTAATAGCTATTCAACCTATTAGTAAAGCAGCCTGACCGGCTAACAAAAATATTAAAACTTAAAAAAATGGAAAGAAAAATAAAAATAACTTATGGCAAAATTTTTGTTGCTACTCTTGCCGCCTTTATAGTGAGTTCAATTTGGTATTCAATATTTGGTTCTCTATGGTTAGCGTTACGGGGCATTGACACAGCCACAGCAACCAAGAGTCTTCCCATTTGGAAGATAGGGGCTGAACTTGGACGCAGTTTTATTTTAGCCAGTGTATTAGCTTATTTCATTTCTGTATTGGATATTAAAAGCTGGAAAAATGCATTGAAATTTTGCTTGATATTGTGGCTTGGATTCCCTCTCATCCTACTCTCAGGCTCTGTAATGTATGAAAATGTGCATTGGGGTATAGCAGCTATTCATGCAGGAGATTGGCTGATAAAACCACTTACAATGATAATAATACTAAGTTTTAAGGGCATTAAAAGAGAAAAAAAAAATTGAATAACTTAGTAACAATAAATAGAGCAGAGGAAAAAGACATTGAATTGCTTGCCTATCTCGGGAAAGAAACTTATCTGCAATCTCATAGTAATAGCGGGAATTTTGATGAGATAATTTTTTTTTTAGAATTAAATTACAGCCCTGAGAAGTTAAAAGCAGAACTTTTACATTCTGACAACTATTTTCATTTTATTTATTACAACAACAAACCTTCTGGGTTTTCTAAAATAATTTTTAATGCAATACACCCGAACATCGAAATTCAAAATGTAACGGAATTAGATAAACTCTACCTTTTACAAGAATTTTACGGACACAAATTAGGATTTGAATTATTAAACTTCAATATCCAATTTTCTAAAAATAATCTTCAAGCAGGAATGTGGTTATATGTTTGGGAAGAAAATCACAAAGCCATTACTTTTTATACGAGAAACAACTTTGAGATAATTGGGAACCATGATTTTAAAATCTCTGAAACACGTACAAATCCAAATTATCACATGCTTTTAAGATATTGAAAAGTTGAAAATTAGCGACAGAAAACTACAACCACTAATATTGGTTGACAATTTATTATAGCACTGTCTTGAAAATTACAATTCTTGTTTTTTGGCTTTAGTTTTAATCAGGATTGCACCCCATTAGTGATGCAGTATACAATGAATATTACTTTACCATGGTTCTTGCAGAATATATTCCCGGAGCCCATTGGCTTTTCCGGGTGAAGGATGAACAGTGCTGCCTAGAGGTTAGTGGCTATGATAAAATTACAGGGATTTTGAAAAATGAGTTGCTGTTAAATCAAAATAAAATGAAAAAACTAACTATCAACAAAGACATCAATGTGTTTTACATCCAGGCAAAATCATTCCCTGAAGGAGTTATGGAAGCACACCAAAAAATGCACTCGTTGTTTACCTTCTCACCCAACAGGCGGTGTTTCGGTATTTCAAGACCAGAAAATGGAAATATGATTTACCGGGTTGCTGCAGAGGAAATAGAAAATGGAGATTTAAGCCAACACAATTTGACCCCATTTACCATACCTAAAGGCACCTACTTAAGTATAACAGTTAAGGATTTTAGAAAAGACATTTCATCAATTAAGAAATCATTTGACAAAATTCTTGTTGCTCCCAACATTGATCCCAATGGCTATTGCATTGAATGGTACCAGGGCATGAATGATGTAATTTGTATGGTTAAACTGATTAAATAATCACTAACATGAAAAGTGTAACAAAATAAATAAAACTCATTTTAAAAAACCAATAGCCGGAAAACATGTTGAAACCATTTGCCTTTTGTTTACTTATACTACTCACATCCTGTGGCGGTAAAGGAACAGGTAATGAAAATCAGAAAAACGAAACTGCTGTTGTGGAACAAGACAGTACAAAACCGGCCTTATTTGCAGAAGGAGTAATCAGTACGGGCGATTACGAAACGCATCCGGCCTTCTCTCCCACTGGCGATACCTTATATTTTCTAAAATGTTTACCCGATGCTAACTTCTATTCTATTTGTGTCTCGTACAAAAAAAATAATGTATGGTCAAATCCTGAAGTGGTTTCTTTTTCAGGAAAATATGTGGATGCCGACCCTTTTGTTACTAAAGACGGGAAAACACTTTATTTTGTTTCGAACCGCCCGGTAAAGGATGGCGAAGCCCCAAAAAAAGATTGGGACATTTGGAAAACCGAACGTACATCATCCGGCTGGGGAAACCCCATACATCTTGATAGCTCAATTAATAGCAGCAGCAGTGAATATTTTCCCACAATTGCTGATAATGGCAACCTGTATTTTGGATCTTCAAGGGCAGGTGGAAAAGGTGGGGCTGATATTTATATTTCCAGAATTATCAATAATAAATACACTTCCCCTGAAAATCTGGGCGATTCAATTAACACCACCGGTAATGAGTATGAACCCTTTATTGCCCCTGATGAAAACTATTTAATTTTCATGGCAACTTATCCGGGCGGAATTGCGAATGCAGACTTTTATATCAGTTATTACATAAATGGGCGATGGAGTAAAGCAAAAAAACTTCCGGCGCCAATAAATTCTTCCGCAACAGAATGGGGAGGAAAAGTAAGCCGTGATGGCAATTATTTCTTCTTTGGAAGCAGCCGTAACAAAATATATGATTCATTGCCTCAGCGGGAAAATATGCAACCATTTGAAAAAAGATTGCATTCACCAGGCAATGGTTTAGGTGATATTTACTCGATTAAATTTTCTGAGTTGAACAAGTAAACAATACACTTTTCTTATCTCACTAAATTTTCAAAAAATGACAAAAGTAATCTTATTAATGATGGTATCTGCAGACGGATACGTGGAAGGCAAAAAGCATACCTATCATTGGCATAATTGGGATGAAGAAATGGCCAATACAAACCAGTCTTTCAATTAATTCTTTATAGTCTTCGGGATTAAAACAGGGGTGTACAAGATAATGTTAAGAACTATTGACTGTTCTCAATGCTTTATTGCACCTGATCAAAACCGATAGTTTTTTAATTTTCTATTGCCATAACGGGCTACAAAATCAGGCATGAACCAGCCGCTGGAGTTTTTTTATAAAAATATACCAATTGGTATTATTTATGCTATATTTGATCTGCATTATGAAAGAATCACTATCAAAAGCAGAACGCACACGACGGTTCATTATTGAAAAAACCGCCCCGGTTTTTAATACCAAGGGGTATGCCGGCACATCCTTAGGCGATCTTACGCAGGTTACCGGTTTAACCAAAGGCAGTATCTACGGCAATTTTGAAAACAAGGATGAAGTGGCACTGGCGGCCTTTGATTACAATTTTGAGAAGGTAACCGCATACATGAAACACAGGATCCTTTCAAAAGAAAACGCCATTGAACGGCTTCTCGCCTATCCGCTTGTGTACCGCGATTTTTTAAAGATCCCGTTCCTGCAGCCCGGCTGCCCCATCCTGAACACCTCAACCGAAGCAGATGATACACACCCGCAACTGCGGGAGAAAGCCGTAGAAGCATTGGCATTCTGGAAACGATCGGTGGAAAACCAGGTTAAAAGAGGCATCGAAAGAAAAGAGATCAAAGCTAATGTGAACCCGTCGGGGTTTGCGGTGATCTTATGCTCACTTATTGAAGGATCGGTGATGCAGGCAAAAGTTACAGGCAAATCAGGCGACCTGCGCACGGCGATGAACTTCCTGGAAAATATGATCAGGGATATGGCGTATTGATTTTTTTTATTTACTAATATACCGATCGGTATATTTTAAAACAGCTAACCAAACAGAAAACTATTGTATGAAAGAATTGAAGAAAACCTTAGAGAGTAAAATGAAAGTCCGCTTTCACGACTGCGACCCTTTTAACCACCTGAATAATTCGCGGTACATCGATTATATCATGACGGCCCGCAGCGATCAGTTACTTGATAACTACGATTTCGATATCTACCGTATTGCACGCGAACAATCGGTTGGATGGGTAACGGCACAAACACAGATCAGTTACCTCTCGCCCGCATTGCTTGCAGAAGAACTGCTGATACAAACACAACTCATCGCCCACAGCGACAGGAGCCTGGCATTTGAAGCAGTGATGTGGAACAACGATCAAACGGTTATCAAAGCCGTGCTATGGGGACGTCTCGTTCATTTTCATCTTACCACACAAAAAAGTCACCAGCATTCTGAAGCGTTAACACAGTTTTTTGAACAGGTGGTTAACCCGCTCCCGGCTAATATAGCTTTTGAAGAAAGAGTGAGGGACTTAAGAAAAACTGTTTAAAAAAAATGTATGAAAAATTATTCCATTAAGGATTCTTTACAGGTATTGGAACGCACACCAAATACGCTCTATTCTTTGCTCAACGGTCTTTCAGATGAATGGATACTGCAGAATGAAGGACCGGGCACATGGAGCGCTTTTGATGTGCTGAGCCACCTGATCTTTTGCGAAAAGACGAATTTTTTCACGAGGATACAGGTCATCCTTTCAGGCGCAGGTGAGAAGGTTCTTCCACCTTTTGATATGAGCACACAGTTTGAATTAACAAAAGGAAAAAATATGACCGACCTGTTAACCGAATTCAGCAACTTAAGAAAACAGAACCTGGAATCACTTCGCGAAAATCTGCTTTCCGAAGCAGATCTCAATAAAACGGGTTTACATGCGAAGATGGGTGCTGTAACATTAGGCCATGTGTTATCAACATGGGTAGCACATGACCTTACGCATACCGCCCAGGTTGTGCGGGTAATGGCTAAACAGTACAAAGAAGAAGTAGGGCCTTTTATTGAATTTTTACGGATACTTAATTGAACTAACATGAAAAAAATTGGTCTCGTAGGCGGTATCAGCTGGAGTTCCACCATAGACTATTACCGCATCATTAACGAAGAAACAAACAGAATTGCCGGCGGTTTAAATTTTGCGGACTGTTTGATCTATTCCGTAAACTTTAACCGGTTTCATACCTGTAATGCGGCTCACGACTGGGATGGCAGTTTTGCATTGCTGTCGGATGCTGCACTGCAGCTTGAAAAAGCCGGGGCAGAAATGATCCTGCTCTGTGCAAACACGGCACATATTGTTGCGGAACGCATTGCAGAAACAATACATACCCCGTTGGTTGATATCAGGATAGCCACTGCAGAAGCCATTACGCAAAAGAAATTAAACAAGGTAGGACTGCTTGGTACCACTTATACCATGGAACTTGATTTTTACCAAAACAAACTCCGCCAAAACGGGATTGAACCAATTGTTCCCGCCAGTAAAACCGACCGTGATTTTATTGAGTACACGTTACTGCATGAGCTGGGCAAAGGCATCTTATCTCCCCAAACCAAAAAAGTATATCTCAGCATCGCAGAAACATTGATTGAAAGAGGCGCGGAAGGTATTGTACTCGGTTGCACCGAAATCCCTTTACTGATTGGGCAAAACGACATTCCTGTTCCTGTTTTCAATACCACAGAAATTCATGCTAAAGCCGCAGTTGCGCGGGCAATGCCATCATTTACCAACTAACCCTCTGCACTATGCCATTCAAAGACTATTTGCGCGTTAAACCGATCAGTGCGTACAACAGCGACATCAAATCAAGTGAGCTCAACCGAACACTCGGTAAATGGGAACTCACTGCCATAGGTGTTGGCGCGGTAATCGGCGGCGGAATCTTTGTACTAACCGGCGTGGCAGCAAACCTGTATGCAGGCCCGGCGCTGGCCCTTTCTTTTATTCTCGCAGGTATTGGTTGTTTGTTTGCTGCTTTGTGTTACGCTGAATTTGCATCCATACTGCCCGTATCAGGCTCTGCCTACGCCTATTCATATGGAACCGTGGGCGAATTGTTTGCCTGGTTTATAGGCTGGAATCTGATATTGGAATACATGATGGGTGCCACCACGGTGGCTGTGAGCTGGTCTAAATATTTTGTAAAACTATTGCACCTTGCAGGTATCAGTCATATCCCTGTATGGCTGGTCAACGACCCTTTTACGGCGAATGAAGAAGCAGCAAAACTGGGCATTGCTCCTTTCCCCTTTGCTATTAACCTGCCGGCCGGCTTAATAGTGTGGCTTGTTACATGGATTCTCTACCGGGGCATCCGGGAATCGGCAAGGGTCAACAACACAATTGTTGCGTTAAAAGTGGCAGCGGTGCTGTTTGTGATTGGTGTAGGGGTATTTTATATTGACCCGGCCAACTGGCACCCGTTTATTCCTGAACGTGTTACGGATGTTTCCGGCGCACATCATTATGGTTGGGGTGGTGTGCTAACCGCCGCCGGTATCCTGTTTTTTGCGTTCATTGGTTTTGACGCCGTGTCTACACAATCGCAGGAAGCCATTAACCCAACAAAACATATCCCTTTCGCCATCATCGCTTCGCTGATCATTTGTACCACCTTGTATATACTGGTATCGCTGGTATTAACGGGTATGGTGAATTACAAAATGATTGACCTTGGTGCGCCGGTGGCATCGGCATTTGATTCTGCCGGACTAAGCTGGGCATCACTGTTAATTACGATTGCCGCGGTGATCGGGTTAATATCGGTGATGCTGGTGATGATGTTATCGCAGACCAGGATCTTTTTCAATATGTCGAAAGATGGGTTGCTGCCACCGAAGCTGTTCGCGGCCATCCATCCTGTGCATAAAACACCATGGAAAAGCACGATGCTTGTGGGTGCTGTGGCTTCTGTTGTAGCAGCGGTGACACCGATTGAAAAAGCCACCAAAATGACAAGCATCGGTACCCTCTTCGCTTTTGCCATGATCTGTGGTGCGGTGCTGATCCTTCGCAGGAAAGAACCCGAAATTTACCGGCCGTACAAAGTAAAAAACATCAGGCTTGTTGCTCCATTGGGCATCGCATTTAATTTGTTGCTGATGTTTAGTCTTGATAGCGCAACATGGGTACGCTTTGTGGTATGGAGTTTCATCGGCTTACTTGTGTACTTCATGTATAGCGCAAAACACAGCAACCTGAACGATCACAAAATAAACCATCTGCCATGATCACACCTGCTACCCTAAACGATCTGCCGGTTATTTACAAGCTGTTCGAAGAGGCCATCGCCTATCAGCAAAAGAACAATTATATAGGATGGAAGAATTATGACAAAGCGTTCCTGCAACAGGATGTTGAAGCCGGGCTTTTGTATAAGATTGTAAACAATGAAACCATCAGTGGCATTTTCAGCATTTGTTACGCAGATCCCTTTATTTGGCGTGACAAGGAGAAAGGCGATGCATTGTACCTGCACCGGATTGTTGCCAACCGCCATGTAAACGGGGGACCGGTATTTGGGCTGGTGCTGGATTGGGCAAAACATTTTGCGCAGGAAAACCGATTGCGTTTTATCAGGATGGATACCTGGGCGGAAAACGATAAAATCATCGGGTACTACAAAAGTTATGGCTTCTCATTTGTGGAAACCTATAAAACCCCTGATACCTTAGACCTGCCCCTGCAACACAGGAATCTTCATATTGCTTTGTTGGAATTGGTTATGTGATTGATGAATGCGTGTATAGGATGAAATTTAGATTGGAGAAAAATCATAGGCACCTGACCATTAAATAAGAAAAGGAAATGCTTTCGCATTTCCTTAATCTGTGGAGATAAGGGGAATAGAATCGAACCACTGATACCTATTTTATTGCTTTTAAGCAACATTCATGCGGCAAAAGTTGACACAGGCCAATTTCCTGTAATGGTCTATTGACTTGGAGCAACGAAATCGAGCAGAAGGGGTTCGATTTGCAAAATCCGACTTCGTCGACCACTCTAGTCCGATTTTGACGAACCACCTTTATCCGACTCAAGCAGCAGAATGGCGAACACAAATAGATTCTTATATTTAGTATATGCTTTTAAAACCTTCAAACAACAACAACATGAAAAAGTTATTGGCCGGAGCAGTCGCACTGCTTTTTTTCGGAATTTCAATAGCGGTTATTCAATCCGGTTGTTCAAAGACGGTTGCCCAGGAACCACCTGTTGTCAGACAGCTTAATAAACTCATTTTTGCAGCTGGTAATCGTAAATTCTATAGTTGTAATTATGATGGCTCTAATATTTCGGAATTCAAGTTTACATTGCCAAGCAATTACCAGATACAGCTGAATATACCAAGCTTTACTTTTATCATGTCGCCAGATGGTCAGAAATTATTTTTCACAGCTGGAGATACTAACGCCGGCGGTACAACTGTGATCTGTTCAACAAATGCTTCCGGTACGGGTTTTACACCGATTGTTCGATCTAGTGCCCAAATATCCAACCCGATTGTTTTGGGTGCGTATTAGAAAAATCGATAACGCCTGCAAATCTCTCGTCGTTGTTGGTTGCCTGACCAACAACATATGCATGAAACAAAAATGCCGGTCAGACGACCGGCATTGGTAAATCTGTGGAGATAAGGGGAGTAACTTCGAACACCTTATTCCATTTTTATCCTTTATAAATGATCTTAAAATCGCCTGAAGCCTAATTAAGAATAGTCCCTGTTTTAACTTTACCTAGCTTCTTAAAGCCAAAAGGTTGCACCCATTCCCTACCATTGAAATATACCGGCGTATGCTGATCAAGGCTGTAAACTTCCTGTCCTTCAGAAGGATTCTGTATGGCGAATATATCTTCATCGTGCAAAGATTGACGTGTAAATGGTCTTCCAAAAAATATCGCGGTAGAAGTAAATGACGCCGTATTTTTAAAGTCAAAGGCGAAGGAAATAGATCCCATTTTTGAACTATTGGTTGAAACTGAATTCAATACCATATCATTATTAACTGCCTGAATAATGAAAGTGCCATATTGTTTATCCCAAGATCCATAGCTATTCTTAAGTGCTCCAATATAATTCGAATTGTCACTATTAGAAAAATTAATACCGATTGACGAGATTTTGATATTGGATGCATTGTCACCTGTAACTAAATATTGATTTGTATGAATACTTCCTGCAGCGAATAATTGTCCTGTGGTGTACACTTTATCTGCTGATAAAATTAACCTCATACTTTCCGGCTGTTTCCAGCCAATACTACCACCTTCTGCAGTAGTTGCCATGCTGAATACATTTTCTGTTCCGTTATTAATTATAAAGGAAGCCTTTTTATTATCCGGGTACAAATTACCAACCGCATTCAAGGTAATACTTGGTCCTTCTGTCCCTGAGGAGGCAAGCATAGTAACCCATGGAATATTACCTGAACCAAATAAATCTTCTCTGTAGACAGACTGATGAGTTATACTTGCACCGTTGTTATAAGATGACGGAAGATTAGATAGTACAACCCCACTAAGGTTTATCGTACTTAGGCCCACAGTGTTTCCATTGAGAGTAGTTACTTCATGATCATGAAATTCAAAAGTTGAGTTACTTTTCCCATTCGGCAGGACCACATAATCCGTATAAGTTGGTTTTATTGTTTTTAAATACTGGGTAAGTATTTCACTTGAGCCATTCAACATTCCAGTCGAAATAACAGGGTTTTCGCTTTTAAAGTTAAATACTGTTACTTGGCTATTACCTGTATTCGTAATCAAACCAACCAATAAAATAGTGTAAAATATTTTCATAGTTTCTTTTTTTTAATTTATTGGGTTAATCATCACTTTATAAACCGCCTTTTGTCCTACGGTTACTTTACGGATAGATATTTTTTCTTTGGGATTGTCAGGCAAAACTGAAGCAAGTGACCTCTGCACATTCTCGTATTGTCTTTCCTTAAGATAACTCATAATTTGTTCACATAAAACTGTATCAATCGTTCTTGAAGCTATGTACTGCACCCAAACTGTAGCTTCTTTATTAGGTAAACTTTCATTTAATAATTTCCTATCATGTCCATCCAGTTTTCGCGGATGCTCTTTGTTGACATTATAGATTTTTGTATTGTCAATATGGTTACTGTTATCAATATTATTATTGATAGTTGTGCTCCCTGAATTAATAGTCTGGGATACTTCTTTTTTTGATGGGTCGCATTTCTTTATCAGAATAATAATTGAAAAGCATAAACAAATTAAAAACATTACCACGTACACTAAGATCGTATTCAGGGATATCTTCTTCTTCGTGAACCGATAAAACTCTAAAACAGCAATCAAAAATGAAATCACCAGCAGAATTGTAACCAAAATTTTAAGCCATGGATTGTTACAAGCATTAATAGCAAAAAAACTAATTATCGGCAAAGCCGAAGCAATTACAGAAATTATCGTTATCCATTGCTGACCGAGCGATTTTGTATCATCAATTGATCTAGAATCCATCTTTTTAATTAATTATCAAATTTATGCATTTTGCTAAAATAAATAGCAACAGTTATTCACTTGATGTGTAAACGTAGTTCCAGCGAAAGCTGATGTTTAAATAGTCTGACTCATTTGGACTGTTACCGCAAGGATGATATCGAACACGAAAAACATTGATTTAATTGATTTTAAATGGGCAGTATCGGCAGTTACCACGAATAAGTAAAATTATCGAACCACTTTTCACACTTGAAATCGTACACTCAACTAATTCATTTTAAACGAATTACCACCAATAAAAAGGAGACGAACAAACTGGTCGTCTCCTCAAGAAGGTCAAGGGAGCACTATCGCTCACCTTCCGCCGTTGTTGGTCGCCTGACCAACAATACTTGCATGAAACAACAATGCCGGTCAGGCGACCGGCATTGGCAAATTTGTGGAGTCGGCGGGAGTCGAACCCGCGTCCAAACATCGCTACCATTAGCTTTCTACATGCTTATTTCATTATTATTTGTCGGCATTCTGCAGGAAATGAACAAACCAACAGAACGCTTAGCTGGATGGTCTTAGGCAACAGTCACAGCCTTCTGTTGCAGCATCTTCTTTTGATTTGAGTCGGCGGCGGCACATGGAAAGAAGCGAACCTGTGCGGCGGCCCAAATGGTTACTTAATCACTGATTAAGCAGCCATGGCATACTGTGTATTGCCATTTGAAGTTTTCGCATTCAGATTAAAGTGCTGACCGCGCAACGCACTGCATGCTTACACCAACCGCAACCTATGCTGTCAAAACCAATACGACCCCGGGAGCAGTTTGGAGTTTGGGGTTTGGAGTCTGGGGTTGGTTTAGGACCTCAATACTTCAAACGCAAACCTTTTCTATAAACGATCTTTAAATTTCTGTCCTTTTATGGGTACATTGTTCAGATAATGAATCAGCGCCCCTATCCTTCTCACCAACGTTTCACCCCCCTCTGATAATTCAACGTGCTTTCCCTCATCTATCAATCCGTTATCTAAGCACCGGAATAATTGTGATTTTGATTCTTCAGCAGAACCTTTCGCAATTGTAAGATGATTAACAAACTCATTCCTGCTGCCCCGTCCAAAACCCTCAGCTATATTATCCATGATAGAACCCGATGCATTCTTCATCTGTTGCTTCAATCCAAACTCATAATTAAAGGGCTCTGTTGCCAGTGCCAGGTTGATTTCCTTTGCATACTTTCTCGCCAATTGCCATATTTCAAGATCTTCCAGCCTGGTAATCGTAGCCATACAAAACCTATTTTCACAAAACTACCCCTCACCCCAAATCAAACAATAGGTATTTATACCTAACCCACAACCTAAAAACCCCTAACAACCCCAAACTCCAAACCCACCCTATTTAAAAAGTCTCCAAAAGTCTAACCCCAAAGCGTATGCCATTAATCCTAACAACAGTATCATGCCTGCCATTTGAGCATATTCCATGAACTTATCGCTGGGTTTTCGGCCACTGACCATCTCGTATAATGTAAATAAGGCATGCCCGCCATCCAGTGCAGGAATAGGTAATATGTTCATAAAAGCAAGGATAATGGAGAAGATACCGGTTAATGTCCAGAACTTTTCCCAGTCCCATACACCCGGGAATGTATTACCAATACTGATCACACTGCCCAATGAATCGCTGGCTGCTACTTTGCCGGTGAACAATTGTTTTAAACCTGTTACATAACGGTTCAGCGTTTCCCAGCAACGGTTAAAGCCGATTGGAATAGATTCAAAGAAAGTGTATTCTTTTGTAACAGTGCCAAACAGCACCAGCGGACTCACAGCAAAAAAACCAATGGAACCTTTACTGTTCACTTTCACACTTACCGTAACAGTATCGGCACCTCTTAGTACGGTAAGGTTTACAACCGAATCCATGTAACCTTTTTTCAGTTTATCAAACTCATGATAAAATTCAAAAGGTTGATTATTTAAAGCAATCAGCTTATCCCCTTTCAGTAATTTATCTTTTCTGAAATCGGCTGTTTTAGAAACGCTGTCTACCAGCACCGGGTATCTTGGATAAACCAATCCGCTGAATTTTTTATTCTTGATGATCTTCTTCATGAAGCCATCAGGAACAGGCAGGTTGATGGTTTGACCCTCTCTTACCACCTGCAATTGCTTCGCTTCTTTTAATACGATCTCCGACTCCAGTGTGCCGAAGTTTTCAATGGTTCTTCCGTCAATGGCTACAATATTATCACCGTCTTTAATACCCATGCTTCTGGCAAGTGAATCTGTATAAACACCATATTTCAGATTTTTAACCGGCAGGTTCTCTTCGCCCCAAACCCAGGTAATACCAATGAATATTACAATGGCAAGCAGTACATTCACTACCACTCCTCCAATCATAATGATGAGTCTTTGCCAGGCCGGCTTTGAGCGGAACTCCCATGGCTGTGGCGGCGTTTTCATCTGCTCCTTATCCATACTCTCATCAATCATACCGGCGATCTTTACAAAGCCGCCAAAGGGCACCCAGCCGATACCGTATTCTGTTTCGCCTTTTTGTTTTTTCCAGAGACTGAACCATGGATTGAAGAACAGGTAAAATTTCTCCACCCGGCATTTAAACCATCGGGCGGGAATAAAATGCCCCAGTTCGTGCAGCACCACCAATATGGAAAAGGACAGAATGAATTGTCCTGTTTTAACACCTACACTTACCCAGTCGATTGCTAATAAACTCATACTCATCTCACCCAAAGGGGATTTATTTAAATGTGTTACTGATTAAATTAATTAAACTACATATGTATCAAAGAAGCCGCGAAGTTACGGGCCTCGCCATCGGTTTCAAAATACTCTTCCAGCGTGGGTTTTTCGAGGAAAGCTATCTTTTGCATGGTTTGTTCCACCACTTCTGTCATATCAAGGAACCCAATACGGTTTCTTAAAAAAGCATAAACGGCTATTTCGTTGGCGGCATTCAGTATACAGGGCATATTACCACCCTGTTTCATCGCTTCCATGGCCAGTGCCAGGTTTCGGAAGGTTTTAACATCGGGTTCTTCAAAACTCAGCGTGCCGGGTTTCTTAAAATCGTACCGTGAAAAATCGTTCGCTATCCTGTTGGGAAACGACATGGCATACTGGATAGGCAGCTTCATATCGGGCAATCCCATCTGTGCTTTAATACTTCCGTCTTCAAACTGAACCATGCTATGGATGATACTTTGCGGGTGCACCATTACCTGTATCTGGTCGTAGGTAAGATTGAACAACCATTTGGCTTCAATCATCTCCAACCCTTTATTCATCAGCGTTGCAGAGTCGATGGTGATCTTGGCGCCCATGCTCCAGTTAGGATGTTGTAATGCATGGTCTTTCTTAACGTTCACCAGAAAATTAGGTTTCTTACCAAGAAACGGGCCACCGCTTGCGGTTAAAATGATCTTCTCTATCCTGTTCCTCCCCTCACCTACCAGGCATTGAAAAATGGCTGAGTGTTCACTATCCACCGGTATGATGGGGATTCTTTTCTCCATTGCTTTGCGCATAATGATATCACCTGCAACCACCAATGTTTCTTTATTAGCGAGTGCAATGGGCTTACCAATTTCGATGGCGCGTAAAGTGGGTTTTAAGCCTGCATAGCCAACAATGGATGCCAGCATCATATCATAGCAATCCATGGCCGCTACTTCTTCCAGTGCTTTTTCTCCTGCAAACACTTTACAATCGGTATGCTGCAGGGCTTCTTTAACGGCAGGATATTTTTTCTCATCCCCAATCACTACCATATTGGGATTAAATTGGAGTGCCTGTTTAACCAGCAACGCATCATTGGTCTGCGCAGTCAATACCTCCGCAGAGAATAAAGATGGATTGGCCGCAATCACATCCAATGCCTGCGTCCCGATAGAACCTGTTGAACCAAATATCGCGATACGTTTCTGAGTCATCTGTTATTCTTAATATTATTTAGCTTACCCATACAAATTACGTTATTCTTATGATAAGGATTTTGGAATTGGGAAATTGGGAAATTTTGAAATTGCAATTTCCCAATTTCCCTCCCGCCCAAGCGGGATCCCAATTACCCCACAAACGCTTTCAGCCCATCCGCCACCCCTCTGTCGTTGCTCAACCTCGGCACCTTATTCTGCCCGCCTAATTTTCCAACCGATTTCATATAATCAATAAAACCGTTTTTCCTGATCTTCCTGATCTGTAATGGCATCAGGATATTGCCTTTGATCAGGTCATCGTAATACACATTCTTCTCCCGCAAATAAGTATCTACTTTCCAGCTCAGCTTTTCCATATCAGCAGGCTCGCTTTCAAATTCAATAAACCATTCGTGGTAGCTTTTGCCTTTGCCCTGTTCTACCATTGGCGCTACGGTAAACTCTGTAACCTTAACTCCTTCTTCGGTGGCAGCTTTTAATAAAGCCTGTTCCACTTCTTCTCCAATCACATGTTCGCCAAAAGCAGAGATAAAATGTTTGATACGGCCGCTAACCACCAGGCGGTAAGGGTCGGTGCTTACAAACTTAACAGTGTCTCCCAGGTTATAGCCCCATAAGCCTGCATTGCTATTAATGATCATGGCATAATTCTCGCCTGTTTTTACCTCTTTCAGGGTTAAACGGGTAGGATTCTCTGAAAAGATTTCTCCGGCAGGCACAAATTCATAAAAAATACCACTGTTGGTATTCAACAAAAGCCCTTCCGCCTCCTGCGAATCCTGGAAAGCAAAAAAACCTTCGCTGGCAGGGAACAGTTCTATCGCATCTACTTTTCTGCCAATACTTTCAAACAACCTTGTTTTATACGGCTGAAAATTTACCCCCCCCTGTACCATCACGCTGAAATTAGGGAACAGGTCTCCTATTTTTTTTCCGCTTTTCTCCATCAAACGGTCAAAATACATCTGCATCCACGGCGGTATGCCGCTGATGAGGGTCATGTCTTTATTAATGGTCTCTTCTACAATCTTATCTAATTTTGTCTCCCAATCTTCAATACAATTGGTCTCATAACTGGGTAGCTGGTTTGACCTGAGGTAACTGGGTATATGGTGGTTCACGATCCCGCTTAACCGGCCTGTAGGAATATCCCCTATCCGCTCCAATTCGGGCGAACCGCTTAAAAAGATCATTTTCCCACTGGCAAAAGCTGCATTCCCTGTCTCGGCCATATAACAAAGCAGGGCATTGCGGGCTGTATTAATATGATTATCAATTGAATCTTTGGTAATGGGGATATATTTTACCCCGCTGGTGGTTCCACTGGTTTTGGCAAAATAGATAGGCTTGCCCTTCCAAAGCACATTATGTTTTCCTTCTTTAACCTGGTTGATGTAGGGTTTGATCTGCTCGTAGTCTCCGATTGGCACGGTCTGAGCAAATGAGGCATGGTCGGCAACCTCTTCCAGCCTGTGATCTTTCCCAAAAACTGTTGATTTCCCGGTCTTTAGAAGCATTTTCAGGATAGCTTCCTGGTCTTCAAGGGCGGTTTGCATCCCTTTGCGGGTCTTATTATATATGTAATTGGCAAATGGTTTGGCCAATAAGGATTTCAGATTCATAGCTTTCAGATCGTAAGGCTGGCAAAAATAGAGGAAGTTTGGGGTTTGGAGTTTGGGGTTTGGGGTTAAAGCTGATATTTAACTAAAAAAAGTCTTTAAAACCCAACCCCAAACCCCAAACTCCAAACCTTAAATGGCTTTTCCACTTCTGGGGACAAGATTTATTTCAAAAATGTTTGCATTTTTCGGGCATGAAACCTTACCTTTGCCGTCCTAATTTTGGTAGCTATGTTAGCAGTTGTAAAAATCGCAGGTCAGCAGTTTAAAGTACAGGAAGGTCAAAGCCTGTATGTGCCTCACCTGCAAGGTCAAACCGGAGACAAAGTTGAGTTCAGCGAAGTGTTGTTAGTTGACAACAGCGGAACGATTTCTACTGGCAGTGCTGTAAAGGCAGTTGTTAAAGCAGAAATAATCAGCGACCTGGTACAGGGTGATAAAGTGATCGCCTTTAAGATGAAAAGAAGAAAGGGCTTCCGCAAGAAGCATGGTCACAGAACCCATTACACAAGAATTAAAATTGAAAGTATCGCTTAGTAAGCGCTAACGATTAAAATTTAGAACAGGAAGATCCGTTCTGCTGTATTTATTTTTTAGTCTTTAAAACAAAAAACTATGGCACACAAAAAAGGTGAAGGTTCCGTAAAGAACGGCCGTGATTCACAAAGCAAACGTTTAGGTGTAAAAATATATGGCGGCCAACCCGCTTTCGCAGGTAATATCATCGTGCGTCAAAGAGGAACTGTTTACCATCCCGGCAAGAATGTTGGTGTTGGAACTGACTTCACTTTGTTCGCTTTAACTGATGGTGTTGTTGAATTTAAAAAAGGCAGAAACGATAAAACCACTATCTCGGTTTCACCCGTAGAAGTGACTGCCTAAAAATATTTTTTTGTAGTTCCAAATAAGTTTTTACTTTTAAGGTATTAACTAACCATTAAATCTACAAAAACATGGCAACTGCAAAGAAAGCCGCAAAGAAAGCTGCTCCTAAAAAAGCTGCAAAAAAAGCTGCTCCTAAAAAAGCTGCAAAGAAAGCTGCTCCTAAAAAAGCTGCAAAAAAAGCTGCTCCTAAAAAAGCTGCAAAAAAAGCTGCTCCTAAAAAAGCTGCTAAGAAAGCCGCTAAAAAATAGTAGCCTTCTTATTTCTAACGCAGAAATAGATTTAAGTCCCGGTAAACACCGGGACTTTTTTATTTCCTACCTTCGAAACCCAATACCAGCAACGATATGGACAACTATGCAATAGCAGAAAACTTTTCCTTATTATCCAAGTTAATGGACATACATGGCGACAATAGTTTCAAGGCAAAGTCGTACGCTTCTGCTGCTTTCACTATTGATAAATTACCTACGCCGTTAGCAGAATTACGTGTAGACAAAATATTTTCTATCCGGGGTATAGGTGATGCTATTGGTAAAAAAATTGTTGAACAAATAGAGACCGGACAGCTCGGTATTTTGAACGAATACCTTCAAAAGACCCCTCCCGGCATTTTAGACATGCTGGGCATCAAAGGTATCGGTCCGAAGAAAATTGCCACCATTTGGAAGGAACTGGAGATAGAATCTTTGGGTGAACTGTTATATGCCTGTAACGAAAACCGCCTTACCCTTTACAAAGGTTTTGGCGAAAAAACACAACAGAACATCAAAGAAGCGATTGAATTTTATCTGGGTGCATTGGGTAGTTATCTATATCAACAGATAGCATCATTTGCCGGGACTTTTGATACCAAACTGAAAAATACTTTTGAAGGAGCAAAGTTTGAATTAACAGGTGAGTTCAGACGGCAGATGGAGATCATTAATACGCTTGAATGGGTGTCTACTGCAACCATCAGTCAATTAAAAAACTTCTTTACATCGAATGAGTTTGATGTTGTTACAGAAACAGATGCGTATATTTCTTTCAAAGGAAAAGAGAATGTAACACTCGGCTTTCATTATGCGCCAAAGGAACATTTTACAGGCAAAGTTTTTCAAACTGCCTGCAGTGACTCGTTTCTTACCGCATGGAATGAGGCAAGCGGATGGGATCCGCTCGGGACCTATGATTCTGAAGAAGCCATTTTTACTGCGGCTGATAGTAACCCAATCCCCCCTTTTCAAAGAGAAAATGCTGCCATTATTCAACAGGCCAGATCAGGTAAGCTGCCTGATGTGATCCAACCCGCAGATATTGCAGGCATCATACATAGCCATAGCAACTGGAGCGATGGGGTGCATACCCTTGAGCAGATGGCCAAAGGGGCTATTGAAAAAGAGCTGCAGTACCTTGTTATCAGCGACCACTCCAAATCTGCCTTTTATGCAAATGGACTCACGGAAGAAAGAATCAGGGCGCAGCACCAGCAGATCGATGAACTGAATGCAAAGCTTGCTCCATTTAAAATTTTCAGGAGTATAGAGAGCGATATACTGAATGATGGCAGCCTGGATTACAGTAATGCTGTATTGTCTGGCTTCGACATCGTTATTGCTTCCGTTCACTCCAATCTGAAAATGAACGAAGAGAAAGCCATGATGCGCTTATTGAGAGCAATTGAGAACCCCTACACATCCATTCTTGGCCACATGACGGGCCGCTTACTGCTAAGCAGGAACGGATACCCGGTTGATCATAAAAAGATCATAGATGCCTGTGCGGCCAATAATGTGGTGATTGAACTGAATGCACATCCTCGGCGACTGGATATTGACTGGCGCTGGATTGATGAGGCATTAGAGAAAAATGTACTGATCTCTATCAACCCTGATGCGCATGCGATTGATGGGTTTGATGATTGCCGGTATGGTGTACTGGTGGCGCAAAAAGCAGGATTAACCAAAGAACACAACCTGAGCAGTTTTTCTTTAGCTGCATTTGAAGCGTTTGTGCTTAATCAACAGGCTAAGAGAAGATAAGGAATTTCTTTGCGCCTAGGCGCCCTGGCGTGAAATAATTGCTCGCAAAGGCGCTAAGGCGCAATTTATTTCTTCTCTCCTGCCATTGGGAGTTTGATGTAGAACGTGGTTCCTACTCCTTCTTCCGATTCGAACCAGATATGACCGTTTGCTTTTTCTACAATGCCTTTACACATAGCAAGTCCTAGGCCTGTTCCGGATGATTTGGTTGTGAAGTTGGGGGTAAAGATGTTCTCCTTCATTTTATCGGGGATACCACCTGAATCGTCTTTGAATGACAGGAGGATCTGATCATTTTCTGTTTTCTGGCTGATCACCAGGTTGATGAGCGCAGACGAACCCTCGCCTGCTTCAATCGCGTTTTGCAGGAGATTAGTGAACAAACGGTTCATCTGTGCCCTGTCGGACAGGATCTCATAATTGCCTTCTTCCTTATACCATTCGATATGTATACGTGGATTGGTACTGTAGAGCCTGATAAGCGATGCCAATACTTCGGTCAGATCAAACCGTTCAATTTTTACATTACCGATATTGGCAAATTGAGAAAAATCACCGGCTATTTTTGATAACTGATCTATCTGTTCAATTAACGTGATAGCCATATTGGAAGACAGCTCTTTTACATTGGGTGCCCCTTTCTGAATGGCATTCTGCAAGTACTGTATGCTTAATTTCATTGGCGTGAGCGGGTTCTTGATCTCGTGCGCCACCTGGCGGGCCATTTCGCGCCATGCGCCTTCCCTTTCGCTCTGCGCCAATGCATGGGCACTGAGTTCGAGTTTTTTTACCATCTTATTATATTCATTCACCAGCATCCCTATCTCATCATTCCTGTTCCAAAGGATCGCTTCATTGATCTGGCCCAGGTTCATGTCCTGCATTTTTTTACCGATCAGGCTGAACGATGCGGTGATCCGACTGGTTAAAAAGAAAGCAATAGCTCCGGCAACCAGGAAGATGAAAGCATTCAGGTTGATCAGTGTTGCGAGGAAACCTGAGATCTCCTGGTTCAGTTCGCTTTGCGAATTAAGGTATGGGATGTTGAGGTAGGCATAATTATTCCCCTTCTCATCTGTTAGCGGAACATAAATACTCAGGTATTCAAGTGAGCCCACTTTTTCTGACTGCAGGTAATGTATGCTATGCAGGGACTGTAATTGACGGTAAGCCTGCGGCTCCATGAGTGAGCTGAGCAGGTGTTTGTTATAAATATAAGGCTGGGTAGAGATAACGAGGTTGCCGGTAAGATTATAATAATTGATATCAACGTTATGCAGGTCGGATATTTCGGCAATGGTTTTTTCGAGGCCGGAACGGATGCCGATATTATCGGGCAGATCATCAAAAGCCGAAAGTGAATTCATTTTATTGTTCACTTCATTGGCCATTACCTGGATGGATTTCGATAATCGCTCTTCATTATTACGGTGAAAGCGGAGAATAAAAAAGGAAATAGTGGCAATACCGATCACAATAAAAGAGAATACACTCAGGAATATAATGGTGGCCTGTATTTGTGAGCGGATATTAAGACGGAACATTTGCCGGAATCCCGCCCATTTAAACTTTGTTTTCAGTATATCGCTTCCCACATGAAAGATCAGGATAATACAAAGGAAAAAGCAGAAGAGATACGCGAATAAGGTAACCGATTCCATTAACCAGGCACTCCGTTTTACAACAAGCACCTGTTTATTATTACCGCTGTTGAACCACAGCTCACTAAAGTTTTTAACCTGTTTATGCGAAAACTCGAATACCGGTATCTGGTCTTTTGATAATACGGATGGAAAACCATAGGTATTAAAATGGTTGATAAGCCGCCCATTGTTATACACTGCATAGGCATAATTCGTATTCAGGTCGGAAGCGATATCCTGCACCTGGTTGAACAATTCGGGATACAATGCCTCGCTTTTATAACGTTTGGATTTTACGGTTACAAACAGGTAACCGATGATGCTGCCCGAATCCCGGATCTCTTTCTGGTATAGGTAACTGAATCCTTCAGTCTGGTTCTCATAACTGTATAGTCCGGGAATAACCGTTGGTTTTGCCTGGTTTAGCAGGATCATCTTCAAACTGGCATAACTAACAGAATCCTCATTATACAAAGGATGAAACAGGCTATCATACGTATTGATACGGGTATCGTATTTATTGAGATAGCCGGAGAAATTCTGGTTGATCAGGCTGTCTTTGATAAATTTATTGGAATATTCGCTTCCTGCCAGCCGGTGAAAATTTTCAGTAAGAAACTGGTCATCAAAATTAGTAGCGGCAATATTCAGCAGGTTTTCTCCCGAAGGATCTGTTTGTAAGGCGAGTTTTTCTGCAATCCTTTTCCGCTGCCCGAATTCAACAATCCGGTTTTCGTAAATAACCATGGAGGCAATGGACATGGCGAAGATCATCACCCAAAAAATAAAGAAAGAAGAGCGCGACAATGTGATCCCAAAATCAGCCTTCCTGAAATTTAATAAACACAGGTATGCCAATAACCAGGCCAGTACACACAAATACATGGGCACATCTGCAGATGAAGGCATCAGGATCAGGAAAACAAATACATAGATCGCAACCACAAGGCATTGCTGGTATAACGGCATATCAGATTTTACAACGTTCTTCAGTAGTATCTGAGAAAGATTAAAAAAGGATAGCACCAGCAGGCAAAGAATCACAAAGCTTGTTACACTATAAATGTTCAGGCTGAAAATATTGGTAACATCGAATGATATTTTGGAATCGCGCACCAGGCTGATAATGCCACCGGCCATCAGAATGCAGATCAGCGTTAATACAAACAGGTTGATGTAATGAACCCATTTTGGGGGAATACTGAATCTGAACCAGGGCAGGTGATCGTTATGGGTTTGATAGAAAGTAACCAGCCAGAGGAGGAGTATCGCATTTACCAGCAGATCGCCCAATGATGGATGCAGAAAATTGGACGCATATACCGAGGGATCGAACAGGGGTAATTTGCTGAAATCAAACGGAAATGAGAACCGGTAAGCAATCAACCGCAGCAACAGCACGGCAAGGAGCAGAAAAATAAAGCCTGTTTTGAAACGATATAATCCAACCAGATCCTGTGCTATAGTATGTAAAAAAATCAATAACAGGATAATAGACAATACCCGCAGAATAACCGTGATCACATCATACGAAATAAAGGATTTGCCGGGCTTCAGCTCAATCCTGAACATCTCTGCGCCACTCACAGAATAAACCGGAAGCGCATGGGCATTGTTGCTGATCTCGTACTGCTCATCTAAGCCGGTATGTCCTGCAAAATCTGAACGGAGGTATTTATTCTGGATGAAATAGGACCATCGCACCGGCAACATGGCAAATGCAGCAAAGGTTTGTCCGCGCAGTTGAATGGTCCTTTTGATCATCTCAAAATCGCCATTCTGGTATTCTACAAAGTAGCGGTTGTCTTTTCGGTGCAGATCATCGCTATTGATATAAATGCGGTTGGTGTTCCAATAAACAATATCGGGTGTAATATCGTTACCCTTCATCCTATATAAAAACAATCCCATATCCTCCGTAACCGGGTCTGTTATATTTTTAGCAGGGTTGAGTAAAGAGGAAAGTGTTGCAGTATCTGCAACTATTGCATCAAAGCGGTGCTCCATTGCCTGGAGCCTGTTTTCTAATTTATTCCTGACTTTTTGGGGAGAAGAATGGTAACTCCAGTAATTGATAAAAATAAAAGAGAGGGTATACAACCATGCGGCCGTAATAACCAGGTAACCATGTTTAAACGCTGCTTGTTTGAATGAATGGATCAAGTATGAGCGGTTTGCTTTTTCACTTCGTTCCAGATCTCATCCATTTCGGTAAGCGACAGGTCTTCCAGCTTCTTTCCCTGTGCTGCAGCAATGGTTTCCATCTGTTGAAAGCGATAAATGAATTTTTTATTGGTCTTCTCCAGAACCCCTTCCGCATCTACATGCAAAAACCGTGCATAATTTATCAGGCTGAACAAAACATCCCCGAACTCCTCGTCAATCTTCTCTTTTGATTCCAACTGAATGGCTTCTTTCAATTCGCCTATCTCCTCTTCTACTTTTTTCCATACATCTTCTTTATTCTCCCATTCAAAACCCACCTGTTTGGCTTTTTCCTGTATACGGGTTGCTTTTACTACAGCGGGCAAAGAAGGTGGCACCCCGCCAAGCACAGAGGTTTTTCCTTCTTTTATTTTCAGTTTTTCCCAGTTACGTTTTACATCTTCTTCATTGGCAACTGTAACGTCTCCGTAAATATGCGGGTGGCGAAAGATCAGTTTTTCACAGATTCCGTCTATCACTTCTTTTAATTCAAATTGTTTTTCTTCTTTTCCTATCCTTGCATAGAAGAGAATATGCAGCATCAGATCGCCCAGTTCTTCTTTAATTCCTTTCCAGCTATTATCAGTAATAGCATCGGCCAGTTCATAGGTTTCTTCTATGGTTAAGGGGCGCAGGGTATGAATGGTTTGTTTTTTATCCCATGGGCATTGCTCGCGCAGTTCATCCATGATCTTTACTAATCTTAAAAAACTATCCGCAGTGTTTTGCATATAAACGGTTTAAATGGCCATGGCCGAGAAAATAAAAAACAGGGTAAACAGGAAAGCCATAATAAAAATTGACAGGAACAGTGCCAGAGAATATTTAAGGATGGTTTTACCCCGCCGTTGTTCATAAAAATTACGAAGCGCTTTGTACCAGTAGAAACATCCTGCCAACATAAACAGACCTCCCATCCATCCCGGGTATTTGCCAAAGATATTCCATAAAGATTCCATTGCAATGTTGGCCAGGATAATAATAAATGTTGCACAGTACAGGTGTATGGTAAACACAACATGGTTTACATAAAAGAAATTTTTGCGTCGCAGGTACAATAACTGCAGTAATAAAGCAAACAGGGGCAGCGACACAAACAGCATCTGCGGGAAGAAGTGTTTAAACCTGTTCAGAACGGCTATCCATATTGCTTTTTCATCTCCATTATATTTTTCCTTAAGATGAATATTCTGTCTGGCAAAACGCCGTTCTATAAAATTATCCCTCTTTGCTGCCGGCAATTGTTTCTGAACAGAATCGTAGGCTTCCAGTGATTTATAAGTGGGATTGTCGGGAGAAAAAGAAAGCATATTAAAAGAATCCTCCAATGTTTTCAATTTATCTTTGGCGGTGGTGTCTCTTTTAATCAGGGCAATATCACTATCAGTGGCTGCAATAACAGTAATTAAAGATCGTTTGGCGATTAGGGGCATTTCATCAGCCGTATCTTTTACAAGTGACGCTTTCTTCTTCTCTAATTTATGCAGTAATTGAGCGGCAGTAGGTTTGGTTATGTTCACTTTCGTAACCTCATCTTCCTTATGCAGGCTGAAAAAAACAAGAAAAAAGAAAGCAGAAGTAAAAACATACATTCTTATCGGGTGCAGGTAAGATGCCCTGCGGCCCCTGAGGTATTCGTGTGATAGAAATCCCGGCCTGAACAGCAGGTATTTGAGTGTACTGAAAAACTTGCCGTCAAAATGGGTGATATCGTACATAAAATGTGTAACCAGGTGCCAGAAACTTTCTTTCGGCTCAATATTTTCCTGGCCGCACACATGGCAGAATCTTCCATGAATAGCAGCTCCGCAATTTAAGCAGGCCTTCTCTTTGCGTTCGGGTAAATGCGACACTTGTTAACGTTTGATTAAAAATACAGAACTAAATGATTGCGGCAAGTACAATTACACAGGATGTTTTTGGATTGTTGAAAACTGTACCTGTACATTTGACAAAAATATAAGCGTCCATGAGACTATTCCTGTCCTTTATCTGTGCCATTCTGCTCACCAATGGTTATAGCCAGTATTACTTCAATGATATGGTTTCTACACAGCTTAGTAATGATCAATATAAATTACTCAGGACAAATAAAATCAGGAAAATAAAAGCCACCAGTTTTGAAGCCGACAATTCTGTAACCGAAGGCTTTGCTCTTGAAGAAGAGATCAGCATGGACGGTAAAAAGATCATATTAAGCACGGCGCTCTCTGGCGGCAAATCATCTGTTACCACCCGAACTTATGAGTTAAGTAAACTGAAACGGACCGTGTCTGGCAGCAATGGCATTGAAAATAAAACGGAGTATAGTTACACAGATAAAGGCCAGATCCAAAAAATCCTTTTCACAACTACGGATACAGCCATGAAAAGCGTTTCTACCGAGGCGCATGAATGGAATTATAATGATGCAGGGCAACCGGTGTTTATGCTTAAAATAAAAAACAGGACAGACACCACCCTGGTTGAATTGATCAAAGACGAGCAGGGACTGGTTATTGAAGAGCACTGGAAGAAAAAGAACCGTAACCTGGAGACTTATTACTATTACTACGATCAAAAAAATCAGCTCACAGATATTGTACGATACAATGCCCGGTTAAAGAAACTTCTGCCAGATTACCAGTATGAATATGATGCAAATGGAAAGATCAGCCAGATGACGCAGGTATCGATGAGCAGTTCAAGCTATATTATCTGGAAATACAGCTACAACGAAAAGGGGTTGAAGCAGAAAGAGACCGGCTTTGATAAAGAGAAAAAACTGGCAGGCCGGATCGAATACACTTACGAGTAAAGACCTATTCAGACTCCGACTGAGACTCAGGATTGTATTGATTAGGCACCGTTAAAGTGAACGTGGTTCCTTTGCCGAATTCAGATTTTACAAATATTTCTCCGCCAATACGTGTCAGGGCTTCTTTTACGATATACAAACCAATTCCCAGGCCGTTCTTGAAATCTGTGCTGCGGAAGAATATCTGGAAGATCTTGTTTACATGGTCTTCAATAATTCCAACGCCATTGTCTTCGATATTGATCCTTGCCTGTTTTTCATTTACCAGGGCTGTCAGCTTCACTTTAGGATTGGCTTCATCTTCGCGCTGATATTTCACAGCATTTGAGATAAGGTTATTCAGGATCAGCGACAAGCGGAAAGCATCGCAACTGAAAGGCACCTGCTGCTCTACGGTGACCTCGAATTTGATCTGCGGGTTTTGCATGTTGCACAATTCAATACTGCTGGTAAACATCTGGCCAAGGTCTACATTCTCATTTACCTCATCCAACCGGATACCCTTGTAATATTCGATGATCTTATGGATAAAGCCATCCATTTTGTTCACGCAGTTCTCGATCATGTCAAAGTATTCCGTTGGATCGCTTACAGGATGTTGCAGCTTGGCCACATTTAAAATGCCGAGTATATTAGACAATGGCGACCGGAGATCGTGCGAAGTGCTGTATACAAAACGGTTCAGCTCGTCATTGGTTCGTTCCAGTTCACCAATCTTGTCTTTCAGTTCTTTTCTTGTCTGGTATAATTCATAGGCATTTTTGATGGCATTCATCAGTTCGATCTCATCCCATGGTTTCTTTATGTAACGGAAGATCTCGCCTTTGTTAATGGCATCAATGATAGCTTCCAGATCGGAATACCCGGTAAGCAGGATTCTTATAGGATTAGGGTGAACTTTCCTGATGATATTAAAAAATTCTACCCCTGTGGTTTTGGGCATACGCTGATCGGCTATGATCACGTGTATCTCATCATTATCATTAAGAATACTTAACGCTTCAGGAACAGTGTTGGCGGTGAACACATCGTAATGTCTTCTGAAACCTGCCTGGAATGCCAGGAGGTTATTGGATTCATCATCCAGGTACAACACTTTGATCTTTGAATCGGTATAATTGTTCATTAGGGGGAATTGGATTAATCGATTACTGATTCCGGTAGCTTATGAAATAAAGTTATTAAAAATTCTGCACCATTTCCTTTTGAAGATATAACTTCTATTTTACCCCCGTGTTTTTGTATGATCTTATACACGATAGATAATCCCAATCCAGTGCCCTCTCCCACATCCTTGGTTGTAAAGAAGGGATCAAATATTTTCTGTTTCACTTCATCGGTCATGCCCATACCGGAGTCTTTGATACTGATCAGGATCTGGTCGCCCACATCTTTGGTAGAGATCACGATGGACTCATGATCAGACTGTTCTTCTTTCCCCTTCACGGCCTGTAACCCGTTGCTGAGTATGTTCATGAACACCTGGTTGAGCTTACCGGGGAAGCACTCTATATCACCAATGGCTTCAAAATGCTTGTCTATTTTGATATTGTCCGGGACCACATTTTTCAACAATACCAGCGTTGAATCAAGCCCTTCGTGAATATTAACGGTTTTTACCTCGCTCTCATCCAAACGGCTGAAAGTTCTTAGTCCCATAACAATTTCAGCGGTACGTTCCGCACCTTCTTTAATTCCTTTTACCAGGTTATCTATCTCCTTTTTTACATAGTCAATATCAATTTGTTTTTTCAGCTTTTCAATATTGTTCAGCTTACTGGGTATATCATCACCGGACGCAGTATGTAATTTTTCGTACTCCTCAATCACTTCAAGCAGGTCGTTAATATCTAATTGTAAGGGTTTGATATTTGATTTAACAAAGTTGATCGGGTTGTTGATCTCATGGGCAATCCCCGCTGTTAACTGACCCAGTGAAGCCATCTTCTCAGCTTCCACCAATTGTATCTGCGTATCTTTCAGATTCTGTAAGGCGTTGCTGAGATTACTGTTGGATGACTGGAGTTCTTCCGTTCTTTCGGCCACTTTTTTCTCCAGCATCACGTTCTGATCTCTCACTAATTTTTCGTTTATCTCTAACCTGCGCAAACTTTCGGCCTGCGATTGTTCTTTTTCTTTCCGTAACACATTGATCTTATCAGCCAGGGCAATAGAAAGCAATGCGATCTCCATGGCAGAACCAACATAAATTATATAGGTGGTGAAATTATTATACGGTAATACAGCCAGGTTCCTTAAAATAAGGATGATAAAAGTGAACAGGAAAAACAACCATGCCGTGAGATAAAAATAGGCCGGCCTGAAATGCTTTTTAGCAATATAGAAACTGGTTGACAATACAGATACCACACCCAGTAACCCATTATAATTAAGGATCTGGTAACTGAGTGAAAGATTGGAAAACAAACCGCTTATAATACCCGCTACATAAATAACCGCCAGCAGTTGCAGCCACCTGTGCACTCTGGGAGCGTAGAATGATGTTCTCAGGAAATGCATGCTGAATAACAATCCTCCCAAAGCCGACATGGAGGAAGTAAGCACAACGGAATAATTATTTATTCCTGGATAGTTGGGCCATAGATACCTGTATGCGTAGCCCGCAATGGTGGTTTGAGCCAGTCCGAGAAAGAGTATATAAAGAACATAAATGAGATAGCTGTTGTCTTTAGTGGCAGAAAACAGGAAAAGATTATACAAAAACATCACTGCCAGAACGCCGAGGTAGGCGCTGGTAATAATGTCCTGCAGGTTAACAGACTCAAACAAGGCATCATGCGTAAGTACTTTTGCTGGAACAATGATCGGGTGCCGGCTGTAAACATGTAACAGGTATTGTTGTGATGAGCCCGGTGCCGATTTAAGATCAAAAACAATATTGGGTGATCCGGCAATATCCTGAGAAGCTAATACATCGTTACCTGCCTCGCCTAATAAACTTACCCGTTGTGAATCTACTTTATACAAAGTAACCCGGGAAAGATTGGGATAGGCAATATCCAGGAAAAGGGAAGATGAGGCCGACCGGTTAGCTGCTGAAAACCTGAACCAGACGCTTTTGATAGTATTTGGGAAGATAGGGATCTTACCATTTGTATTTATAAACCTGCCTTTTTGCAATACCTGCTCTACAGTTGATACGCCGGCACTGTCAACCATTTCTTCTAAGCTGGCAGAAATGGTATAAGATGGGTTTTCATTTGTAACAGCGGCTACCTGGGCAAACGCAGTATGCGTGAATGATAGTAAAGAAACGAGAAAAAACAGCATTCCTTTCATCACCTTCTCTTTAACAGAAGGTTGTTTGGAATTGGTATTATAAAACAGGGGGGGGCCGTTTTTAGAAAACATACGGAATAATCATTTTGGTATCCTTTTTATACGCCAGGTAATCATTGCCAAAACGGGCCACCAGTTCTTTTTCCTCAATTCCTATTCTTACGTAGTAAGCAATGATCATGGCTGTACAAGATATAATAAATCCTGCTAAACTTTCAAGGATAACTCCCCCGGCAATAATCGCTAAGAAAGCGCCGGTATAACTTGGATGGCGTACAATACGGTAAGGGCCGGTTTTTACCAGCTTATGATCTTCCTTTATCTGCACAGTTGCTGTAAAATATTTACCCAGTGAATTAACGGCCCATGCACGAAAAGAAATACCGGTAACAATCATGAGTATCCCAAGAAAAGTAAACAAGGTAACACTGCTGTTGTGCCCTGAAAAATAAGCCCAGTCTGCCACCGGCACCACCACACTTACCAAAGACATCAGCAGGATGAGCACCACCGAAAATCGGTCGCTGCTTTTTTTATCACTGGTCTCCTTCATCGAAACAGGAGGCTGTGTGAGCCACATACAGATACTCCCAACTATGATAAACAGGATTTTCCCATTCAGCATCAGGGCGGGGTTACCCAGCAGCGGTAAAACGATCATCAATATATTACTGATGGATGCGAGGACAATTTTTTTCATTCTGCTTATTACTTTTTATCCTCTACCAGGAAAGGTTCATAATCTATCTGGAACTCTTTGGGGTCAACATTGGTTAACTGCAAATCGTAATGGATATTGGTAAGATGGTTTTTAAACGGCGATTTTTCAACAGCCACATGTTCCAGGTTATTACGAAGGAACATCACTTTTTCTCTTTCTCTGGGATGCGTGGCGGAAAGATTAAACATATCTTCTGAATACAAAGCAGTGGCCAACAGATCAATTTTAGGATAATAAAAAGTACCGTTGATGCCTACTGTATCAAGTATCTTCCCTCCCATCCAATCTTTAAAACGCACCGTGGTAGGAGAACATAGCGTAAAGAAAGTGTTGATACCAAGCTGCGTTGCCAATGCAACAGCCACACGTGAGGGGAAAAGACTGCCAATACCTAAACCGGCCACTTCTTTTGAATTCCATAAGCCTGATAATTCCGCAGCACCTGTTCTGGCATGCTGTCTTACGATCTCGTATATTTTGGGATCCATTTTACCGGTGGCGTCTTCTATCGGTAATGGGTGAATACCATCGGCAATCTGGATCCTTGCCCCGCCATATAATTTATTTCTGTCCAGCGATTCAACTACAATTACAAATATGGAACGACGATTGACCCAGTCGTCTGTATTGGTGGTAATATTTTCTATTCCGTAAATAGATAATACTTTTCTGTGTCCTTCAATAAATTTGCGGCAGGTTTCCGGGTCATCAGGTGCCCTGAATGCCCGTATCCGGATATCAAAATCTAACTTTGTTGCTTCATTCATTGCCGCCCTGCTTTTTTATATGTAAAAAAATGAAAAAAATACGCCTTTTCAGCATAATTATTGGAATAAATCATCAATTCACTAAATTTAACTATCAATCATGTTTTTAACCCCCGAAAAAACCATGGAAGGAAAAGACATAAATGTCTTGTACATTGACGACGAGCCCAATAATATAACTTCTTTTAAAGCCGCCTTCAGAAGAGTTTTCAACATATTCACAGCCGAGTCTGCAGAGGAAGGCAGAAAAATAGTAGAAACAGAAACCATACATGTGATTCTGAGCGACCAGCGTATGCCCAAAATGACGGGTATTGAATTTTTTCAATCTATCCTTGAAACACATCCCGATCCTATCAGGATATTGATTACCGGCTATGCAGATATTAATGCGGTGATTGATGCCATCAATGTAGGACAGGTGTACAAATACCTCTCCAAACCATGGAATGAGGATGAAGTAAAGAATACCATCTTTAAATCATTCGAAGTATTGGAATTAAGGCGCCAGAACAGGGAGCTGACGGAAAAGCTGATGGACGCCAATAAGAAGCTGGAGTTTCTTGCCAGGCAGGGTTTGTTATCGTGATTATTCAAGCCATTGTTATACTATTTTTCAAGATCATTGCAGCCTGACCGGGTTAATAAGCGGCTGCCCTATGCCTGCACTATATTGCCGGGCGGCTTCATGATATGTCTTTTCTAATCGACAATTACATATTCTATTTGCCTTTTACAAACAGCATTTTTTCTGAATATACCTATTAAACTTTATATGAAATTGGATTGGCAGGTTTGCATGTTTTTATCAGCAGCAGCAAGTAGGATTTGCTAAGTTATTTTTTTTATAAGTGAGGAACAATCCGACCACTATTACGTCCCCTCAAAAAACAAAAAACCCCTGAAAGCTAATGCTATCAAGGGTTTCAAGATTTCATACGTGCCCCAGGCGGGAATTGAACCCGCACTCGCGTTGCGGCGAACAGGATTTTAAGTCCTGCGTGTCTACCAGTTCCACCACCAGGGCCTGTCCCGGTTCCCGGTATATCGGGAACCTGTCCCATCGGTTCGCTCGGGAGCGAACCAAAAAAAATCCCGCCTCGCCTCCGGCGGACGGGACTTCTGAGCGAAAGACCGGGCTCGAACCGGCCACCCCGACCTTGGCAAGGTCGTGCTCTACCAAATGAGCTACTTTCGCGTACCTGTTTAAGAACTATTGGGCTGCAAAAATAAACATCCAGAGTTCCTGACAAAATTTTTTATTGGTTTTTTATTTGTACTCAGGTTTATACTGAGAACTTTTTTGTACTTCTACATCAGGTTTACCCTTATAACGCTGGTTGTACAAACGATAACAACCGCCTAATACAAATGCTAAAATGCAGAACACCTGCAGATAAAACAAAAACCTTGATGAGTTTACCCAGCTTTTGGTAAAATCTTTTTGTGTGCTCCCGTTAGTTTCTTGTGACATAGTTTTTAATTGCTGTGCAAAAATAAGGTACGGCAACAAATTATCCGGCCTTCTTTCCAAGAATTTCCCGGAAACCTGTTTTATGGTTAACAAAATATTGCCAAACCACCGATCCATGATACACGCCATCCAGTTGTTTTAATGGCTTAGCCGACGGGTGCGCACGGCGGTAATCGGTGATGAGCCGCTTTAAAAAGGCCAGATGTGCCCAAAAAATAGCTTTAAAGAAATCCACATCCCCGGTAAGCAGGCCTTTCCAGGCAGAGATGGCATCTAATCCTATCCTTACCGGTATTTTCCATGCTTTTTCCTGGCGGGGCAGGTTTTTGCAGAGCATTACCAGGTTGTTCCTGAAATTTAGGTACACTTTTCTACCACCACGGGGTAAGGTTCCGGCGCCTACATGGTAAACAACCGATTTAGGGCAGGCCATGATATGATAGCCGGCCAGTTGCATACGCCAGCAAAGATCAATTTCTTCCTGGTGCGCAAAAAACGAAGCATCCAATCCACCCAGCTCATGATAGATATTGGCTTTTACAAACATGGCCGCACCGGAGGCCCAGAATATAGGTATCACCGCATCGTACTGGCCCTCGTCTTTCTCGCATATATCAAATACCCTTCCACGCGAAAATGGGTACCCCAATGGGTCTATCCATCCGCCGCAGGCGCCGGCATATTCAAACATATCCGGCTGGCGCCAGGAAAGCATTTTAGGCTGGCAGGCCGCAACAGCAGGATTGCTTTCCATCAATTCAATAATGGGTTCTATCCACCCCGGTGTAACGGCTACATCCGAATTTAACAGCACATAATAATCGGATACTACTTCTTTCAGCGCCCAGTTATATCCTCCGGCAAAACCCTCATTTACCGGATGAGTCAGTATTTCAATATTGGGATAAGTGTGTTTTAAAAATTCAAGTGAATCATCAGTAGAAGCATTATCAGCTATAATGATACGGAGGTTGGCATAGGTAGATGCTATTACAGTAGGCAGGAACGATTGCAAATACGTTCTGCCATTGTAATTAAGGATAACAACTGCAACTTCTGGTAATGCCAATGGAATTATTTTGTGCGAAAATAAGGTGCTTATATTAATACTTTCAACTATTCAATCCCCAATTGATCAAATACCTTACTTCTTTGGGTATTGTACGAACCCGTACCGGCGAAGTACTCTTGCCCAAACGTACGATAATTGTTTTTTTAGATGGAATAATGATGATGTATTGTCCCAGAATTCCCCTCGCATAGAATATTTCGGGATGTACAGGATCGATCCACCACTGGTAGCCGTAATAATTGCAGGCATTGCCCTTTTCATCTATGATACCACAGGGTTTGATGGATTGAGCATAATAGGCACTGTCTACGATGGCCGTACCCTTCCATTTACCGCTGTCCAGCATCAGTTTGCCAATGCGTGCAAAATCACGGGTATTGGAGTTAAAACAGCAGTAAGCTTTTTCATTTCCTTTCTCATGATCGGTGCTCCACAAGGCAGGATGCTCCGCCCCCATTGGCTGCCATAATTTTTCAGAAGCGTAATCACTCAAAGATTTGCCGGTTACTTTTTCCAGAATCAGTCCCAGCAACTGAGAATCTCCGCTTTTATACGAATGCAGTGTTCCGGGCTTGTTTATCACTTTTACACTGGCGGCCGTTTTATATACATCCGAACCATAATACGCTTCTGAAGTAACAGAAAACATATTAATATAAGATTCATTCCAATCAGTGCCACTGCTCATGGTAAGCAGATCAACTATCTTAATTTTTAATTTATCACCGTTTGCAAATTCCGGCAAATATTTTCCAACAGGGTCCTGCACCGAACCGATCTTTCCTTCTTTCAGGGCTGCACCTATCAACAGACTGGTGATACTTTTGGCCATAGAGAAAGAACCAGACAGGGAACTATCGCTATATCCGTCCCAGTATTTTTCAAATACAACAGAATCGTTTTTAATCATCAGTACCCCAACAGATCCTAAGCTTTCCAGCAGGTTGTTTAATGAATCCGGATATGCTTTTTTATTATAATCCGGTGAAACATTCCATGGCTGTGGTTTAGCAATAGCCACTGTATTATTGGCAAATTTTTTATAATCATCAATATTGGCAAAATTGTAGGCTACCGCCTTAAACAGAAATGTTTTACCGCTCACCCATGCATAGGCAGAAAAAATAATAACAAGCGCCACAACAATAAGAAACACCCTTTTCAGCAGTTTCATAATTATGATTTGGTTAATGATAGCTGAAATTAAAGATTTAATTAGAAATAATCGTACCGAAGAATTAACTTGCCAACCAATTAACATTATGCGTTTTCTCCGCCTCAATTTAGACTTTCTCGATCACCCCGGGGAGCCCCGCAAGCGGGGTTAATTATTAATTAATAATTTCTGGTCTTCTATTACCCGCTATTCTCCGGCTTCTCTGTTTTTTAATTTTTAATTTTTAATTATATGTCACAGACATTGTCTGACAAAACCTTGGCTTATTTTGAACTGGAAGAAAAATATGGCGCGCATAACTATCATCCATTACCTGTTGTTTTAGAAAGAGGCGAAGGCGTTTTTCTCTGGGATATTGAGGGAAAAAGATATTATGATTTTCTGAGTGGTTATTCTGCCGTTAACCAGGGACATTGCCATCCACGGATCATTGAATCATTGATTGCGCAATCAAAAAAACTCACACTTACTTCCCGTGCGTTTCACAATAATTTGCTGGGGGAATACGAAAAATTTATCACCACTTATTTTGGCTATGATAAAGTGTTGCCAATGAATACCGGTGTGGAGGGAGGTGAAACCGCCATCAAACTGGCCAGGCGCTGGGCTTATGCAAAAAAGGGGGTGGCTGAGAATAAAGCAACAATCATTTTTGCAGAAGGTAATTTCTGGGGACGAACACTGGCTGCTATTTCGGCCTCTACAGACCCCAGCAGTTACCAGGGTTTTGGGCCTTTTATGCCAGGGTTTGAGATTGTTCCTTATAACAATTTAGCAGCGCTTGAAAAAGCTTTACAGAATACCAATGTTGCCGCATTTATGGTTGAGCCCATACAGGGTGAGGCCGGTGTAGTATTACCGGATGATGGATACCTTGCTGGTGTTCGCGCATTATGTACCCAATACAATGTATTATTTATTGCAGATGAAATACAAACCGGACTGGCACGTACCGGTAAAATGCTTGCCTGTGATCATGAGAATGTGCGGCCTGACATTTTAATTCTCGGTAAGGCTTTAAGTGGTGGCGTATTGCCAGTATCGGCAGTGCTGGCTGATGATGCTATTATGCTGAATATTAAACCGGGCGAACATGGTTCTACCTACGGTGGTAATCCGTTGGCCTGTGCGGTTGCCATTACTTCATTAAAAGTGCTGAAAGAAGAAAAGATGGCGGAGAATGCAGAAGCGATGGGGCAACTGCTCAGGTCTGAACTGGCAAAGCTCTCCTCTCCTTTTATCACCACTATCCGTGGTAAAGGGTTATTGAATGCGATCGTTATCAAACATACTAATCCTGATGCTTCATGGGATCTTTGCCTGGCATTAAAAGATAACGGGCTTTTGGCAAAACCTACTCATGGAGATAAGATCCGTTTTGCGCCGCCATTATTGATTAATAGAGAGCAGGTACTTGAATGCGTGGATATTATCGGAAGATCGCTTGAAACACTTTCCTAAAATATCTCTGTGAACCTCCAACTCTCCGTGCGCTCTGTGTTGAAAAAAATATTTTAACACAGAGAGCACCGAGAAACAAAGTCACACAGCGTTTTATTTGTTATTCACCTGTAATCTGGGGAGCAGTGTCATTAGTTGTATAATTACTGCGAGACCTATCAATAAATATAATGCGGTCTTTTTTTCGGGGCACTCGCCCATCATGCAGGCGGAAAGTAATAAATAATTCCGGAACGCCCAGGCAAGGTTGATCGCCCCAACAAAAACATTGGTACGTTTTGACCATATAGCAGGCACGAAGAACATGATGATCATGATAATTCCAAAAGCGAAATTAAACAACCCCGGTTTCCCATAATTGGTTCCTGCTGCACCAAAGCCTGTTACGGTTATCTGCTGACTGGCAATAAAACTCCAGGGCAAAAAACAAATGGCCATCATGGCCAATGTAGCAGCTATTCCGATAGTTTGAGAGTATTTCATTTTTTGTAGGGATCGTCTGCCACAAACCTATGATATTTTGGATAAAAGCTGATCAGTTTGCTTTGTTATCCGTTCTGCTGCTTGTGCATTTAATTATTCATAAGCCGATCACTGCTTTATTCACATTCGCGGTATACTGATCTCAAATAAAGTACCCACACCGGGTTTTGAAGCAATATTCATGCTGCCGTTAAGTCCATCCAGCAAATGTTTCACCAATGACAGCCCGAAACCATAACCTGATTCACCATGTGTTCCATTGGATGAGGTAGCCGTACCATCCTTGATGTATTGGATACTTTGTTCATCCAGCCCAACACCTGAATCGTTAACAAGAATATGGAGTTGTTTACCATCCCTGGTAATAGTGAGATAAAGATCAACCACAACTTTTCCATTTTTGGGCGTGAATTTCAGGGCATTGGAGATCAGGTTACCTGCGATCTGCAACAGTTTGTTTTTTGGGAAAGGGATAGCGCCGTTATGGTCTTTACAGTTAACAGTAAAATCGATGTTCTTATGATAAGCCTGTGGGGTAAATAATTTTTCTAACTTGTCTTTAAATATTTCCAGTGTGAATTCATGCGTTGCAACAGCTTCAGATGATCTGGGCGTTAGTTGTTTTTCTATCGATAATATTTCATCGGTAAGCTCAAGAAGTGATCTGCCGCTGGTTTGAATTAGGTCAATAAATTCGAGTACCTCCTTCATTTTATTACTATCGCCCTGTATGCTGATAACCTGTGCAAGATTGATAATACCACCCAATGGTCCCCTGATATCGTGCGCCACCCTTCTTTGAGATTCTTTGGCTTCAGTAACCCTGTTTTTTAGTTTTTGCACTTCCAGGTTGATCATCAGCCTGTTCACTATTTCATGGGCGATTATCTTCAGTAATTCTGTTTTTTCTGATGTAATGACCTTACCTGTTTTATCCAATACACATAAGGTTCCGATATTAAATCCATCGTCTGTTTGCAGCGGAACACCATAATAATAATCCAACCCCGTCTCTTCTGTAATATAATGGCAGTGAGTACACCGTTCATCGGCTACCAGGCTTTTTACTTCCAAACTTTCATTGTTCAGGATGGTGTACTGGCATACCGATTCTTCTCTGCCAATCTGTTCTATTGATAGTCCGTAATTACAGACAGTCCATTGTGTAAAAGAATCAATGAGGTTAATCAGTGATACAGATGTACCGGCCACTTTTGCGGCCAGTTTGGCCAGGTCTTTCAGCGGCTCCTGCATTTCCGAATAGTCTATATTAAAATCTGATAACTTATTATTCCTTTCAATCTCATTAATAGGCACAACAGGCAGGCAGTTCTGACAAAAAACAAAATCATCACAGGCCTGTGTGTTATCTTTTTTGGTGATTACTATTTGCTGTATCATATCATTTCCTTTAAAGGGTGGCTGAATACTGATCTCATCTGCCACTATAAAGAGATGAAATTTAACAGCAGAATCTTATAGTCTCAATTTGAAAAAACGGTAGCAGTATATAGCAAACAGGCTCGGAATACAACTCAAAATGATTAGTACAAATTCTACAAATCACAAAAGGAAGATGGGCCGCAGATATGTGCAAGCCTGCAAGGGGAAAAATCTGTCTTTATCAGCATACCTGTGCAACCCATTTAAAGCGGACTGCCGGGCATTGAAACACTATTGAGTATACTACAAAACAATGCCCGTTAACATAAGCAAACGGGCATTGTTCTGGTTCAATAAAGGGAGCAGTGTTATTTCAGTTTTATTAATTGTACCACCCTATGCTGAGGGCCCTGAATTACTTCAGCAAAATAAGATCCTGCCCGATAGTTATGGCCTATCTGCAAGGTAGTATTTGCCGCCAGTTTTGATCTTGCATCTACCAGGCGGCCAAGTGCATCTGTTACGCGAAGCATCATTGGTGTATTATATTTGCTTTCCAGCCTGAGTGTAAAATAAGCAGCGCTTGGATTAGGTGCAACAATAATTTTTAACTCTTCGGGCAGAGATTCTGTTTCCCTGAATGTTTTCCCGCTTATCAGGGCATCAGGTTCTGTGGCATTGGATCTTTTCCTGGTACTACCTACTTTAACAACTACTTTTTGTACTGCACTGGCTGTGCTGCCACTTAAATCTGTTACGATCCATGTTACATAAGTGGTACCTACATAAAAAGTTGCAGGGGCATTATTGCTCACACGCTGTACTCCGCAGTTATCAGATGTTACAGGTGTTCCGAGATTAAGGTTAGATACACTGCCACTACTTTTACTTACATAAACAGTTATAGTGGAAGGCGCTTTAATTAAAGGTTTTTGAGAATCGGTTACTGTTACAGACTGTATGGCTGTATTTGTATAGCCAGCCTTATCAGTTACTGTCCAGGTAACCAAAGTGGTGCCCACCGGAAAAAAAGCGGGAGCATTATTAGTAACACTTACCACACCGCAGTTATCAGCAGTAACAGGGGTTCCGATATTTACAATAGCACCACATTTATCTAAATCATTAGATACGGAAACATTGGTAACCTGTATCGTAGGGAGTTCATTATCGATCACTGTTATTTTTTGCGTAGTGGTATCAAAATTGCCCAATGTATCCGTTGCTGTCCATATAACAACTGTTGTTCCTACATTGAAATAAGCAGGTGCGTCATTGGTAACAGTTACAGGCGACCCGTTTACATCGTAAGCATATGGAGTAATCAGTTTTACAACTGCTCCACACTGTCCCGGATCATTCACCACACTTATTTTGCCCGGTTTTGAGATAACGATATTGTTTAGAATGTCTTTCCCGTTTACCGGGTACGTTCCAACAATCGATCTGTTTATTAAAGAAGCTGTTTTAGCTGTTTTCCTACTGAGATCTGTCGCAAAAGAGGGCGTAGAAAAGATTGATAAAATCAATACGACAGTAACTGCAGATGCAAGTAGCGCTTTCTTCATGCAAGGGGGTTTTAAGGTTAGTAGAGAATCTGATCTTTCCTACTTATTTCAGGAATCAGATCATGATAATACAACATGTAAGTATAAACGTCTAAAAAAGAATCCTATTGTGTACTAACAAAAGGGTAGGCTGATAGGGGAAGTATTTTGGGGTGGTGGGTACCAAAAAATGAAAAGCCACTTCTAAAGCGGCTTTTCATTTGTATTGATTTAGTATTGAGTATCGTTATCCTCTTACTTTGATCAGTTGTACCACTTTGCGGTGGGTTCCCTGGATCAGTTCAGCATAATAAGTACCACTGCTGTAGTTATGTCCAATCTGGAACGTACTATTAGAAGCGATCTTAGATTTTGCATCTACTACCCTGCCGTTGGCATCCATTACACGCAGATTAGCCGGTGTCTGGTATTTACTCTCCAGTTTCAACGTGAAGTAAGTAGTACTTGGATTTGGCATTACAGTTATTTTCAGCTCTTCCTGGGTAGTTACAGTTTCTGCTGTTTCTGAAGCAACCTGCTGTTTTACAGTGATTACGGTTGTCATAGTTGGTATCGCCGGAGCAGCCGCACTGCAATCGTAATTACTCCAGATCACTGCATTACCCTTGCTCTCTACTTCTTCTGCTATAAATAATCCTGTCATGTACACATTATCACCACAATTGGAAGCATCATGAGCTTTGTGGTCGCAATCGTTATGATCATGACCCTTGTGCATACAGTTTTTAGCGTTATGCGCTTTATGGTCGCAGGCTGTTTGATCATCATCATTGCCATCATGTTCTTCATATTCACCATGTCCGTCATGATCTTCTTCTTCAGACTTACTTGCTGTTACACGTAACTTACCATCCGGCATATATACATTTGCGATCACCCTTGTGTCTTCACCTTTTACAGTAAACTTCTCTTCATCATGGCTCAGGTCGCCCATATAGAAGGTAACCCGGTTGCTCTCAGGGTTTACTATTACCTGGCTGCCAATACTTACTTTGGATTTAACCCTTACACTTGTATTTGGAGCAAAGCTGATATAGGTATAGTTAGTATTCTTAGCGCCTCTGTAAGCTGTTAAATTATCAATATTCAGAACAGAGCTCAGGAAGCGAATATTTGCGCCTTCTTCCAGTTTAATATTTCCAAAGGTGGTTCCTGATACGGTTACACTTACGCCTCTCTTAACTGTCAGGTTTTTATAATTACCAGACAGGTTTGCATTGTTCCGTGTTGCAGTATAATTAGGCAGGTTATACGTGCTGGCTGTATTAAACTGCATGGTTGGCAGGGTAACAGTTGCGGCACCAATAATCTGGTTAGGGATATTGATTCCTGATCCGTCTTTATCAATCTTTGGCGCTTTAACAAAAGCTCCGGTACCGTTTACGGCACTATAGCTCTTGAACTCAGCCTCACCTCTTGCACTCATAACACCTACACTGCCGGAAACCACTTTGTTGTACTTGTCAAATTCCACTTCTTTATAAGCAAGTATGGTATAACTGTTTACCAGGTCTTGTTTCCTGAAATTGTAAACAGCCGCATTACTTGTACATCCATTAGCTGTTACATACAATTGGTAAATGCCATCACCTGCAGACTGATCAAGGGTGATTTGTTGTGATGTACCAATTACTGCAGAACCAGACACCCATTTGTATGTTGCACCAGATACTGAGCTTGATCCTGTAAGAACTATGTTATTACAGAATGTATTTGCACTACCCGGTGTAATAATTGCCACAGGCAATACATTACAAACAGGCACATCATTTATGGTAATATCCGTAGTTACTGTAGTTGAGCAACCGGTGTTATTGGTAACGGTGTAACTGATGGTAGCTGTGCCTGCTGCCACACCTGTTACAAGACCTGTGCTGTTTACCGTTGCATTTGCATTGCTGCTTGACCATACACCGCCCGGTGTATTATCAGACAATTGTACAGTAGCACCCATGTTAATACTTGAATTACCGGTTATTGGGCTTACTGCAGGCAACAGGTTTACATTAACCGCTACTGCAGCAGAACTTGCCGAACATAAACCATTAGATACAGTAACACTATAGTTGCCGGTTGTGCTTACTGTTATAGACTGTGTTGTTGCTCCGTTACTCCATGTATTACCGGTTGCAGCACTTGAGGTTAATACAACTGAACCCGGGGCACAGAAAGTAGTTGATCCACTTGCCGTAATTGTTGGAACAGCAGGCGCTGCATTTACAGTAACTGTTACGGCAGCAGAGCTTGCTGATGTACAGAATCCATTAGTTGCAGAAATACTATAGTTGCCTGATATACTTACTGTAATAGATTGTGTTGTTTCGCCAGTGCTCCATGTATTGCCAGTTGCAGCACTTGAGGTTAATACAACTGAACCCGGTGCACAGAAAACAGTTGGCCCGTTTGCTGTGATTGTTGGAACAGCCGGTACTGTATGTACAGTAACAGGCACAGGTGCAGACGTTGCAGCACAGTTGCCATTAGATACTGTAACACCATAATTACCAGATGCACTTACCGTAATAGATTGTGTGGTTGCACCGGTACTCCATGTATTACCGGTTACAGCACTTGAGGTTAATACAACCGAACCTGGTGCACAGAAAGTAGTTGCCCCACTAACTGTTATTGTTGGAGTAGCTACTGCCGGATTCACGGTTACAGGTGTAACAGCAGATGTTGCTGAACATAAACCATTAGAAACCGTAACACTGTAATTACCGGATACACTTACTGTTATAGATTGTGTTGTTTCGCCGGTACTCCATGTATTACCAGTTGCAGCACTTGAGGTTAATACAACTGAACCCGGTGCACAGAAAGTGGTTGATCCGCTTGCTGTAATTATTGGAGTAGCCGGTGTTGGGTTTACAGTAACAGGCACTACAGCAGAAGTAGCTGAACATAACCCGTTAGAAACAGTAACACTGTAATTACCTGGTGTAGTTACTGTGATTGATTCTGTTATTTCATTAGTACTCCAGGTATTTCCGGCTAAAGAACTGGAAGTTAATACCACTGAACCGGGGGCACAGAAAGTTGTTGCACCATTTACTGTTATTGTTGGTGTAGCTGGTGTAGCATTTACAGTAACCGGTGTAACTGTTGAGTTTGCTGAACAGAAACCATTAGATACCGCAACACTATAATTATTAGAAGCACTTACTGTTATAGACTGTGTGGTTGCCCCATTACTCCATGTATTACCGGTTGCTGAACTTGAGGTTAAAACAACAGTACCCGGCGTACAGAAAGTAGTTGGGCCGTTTGCAGTAATTATTGGCGTAGCCGGTGTTGGGTTTACTGTAACCGGTACTGAAACAGATGTTGCTGAACATAATCCGTTGGATACGGTAACACTATAATTTCCGGATACACTTACGGTAATAGATTGTGTTGTTTCATTTGTACTCCATGTATTGCCGGTTGCTGAACTTGAGGTTAATACAACCGATCCCGGTGCACAGAAAGTAGTTGGCCCGCTTACTGTTATTGTTGGCGTAGTTGCTGCAGTATTTACAGTAACAGGCACCACGGCAGAAGTTGCTGAACATAAGCCATTGGATACAGTAACACTATAATTACCGGTTGTGTTCACTGTAATAGCCTGCGTTGTTTCTGTTGTACTCCATGTATTACCAGATGCAGCACTAGAGGTTAATATAACTGAACCGGGGGCACAGAAAGTAGTTGCCCCACTTGCTGTTATTGTTGGCGTAGCCGGTGTTGGATTTACAGTAACAGTTACTACAGCAGAAGTTGCTGAGCATATTCCATTAGATACTGTAACACTATAATTTCCTGATGCATTTACTGTAATAGACTGTGTTATTTCACCTGTACTCCATGTATTACCAGTTGCAGAGCCTGAGGTTAATACAACGGTACCCGGCGCACAGAAAGTAGTTGCACCACTTGCTGTTATTGTTGGTGTAGCTAAAATACTCACAACAACAGTAGCTGAAGCAGTGGCGCCACATTGATTTGTATAAATGATTGTAACACTACCCGGAGTGATTCCTGTAACAACGCCTGTGGTTGCATTAACAGTGGCAACTGCCGGATTACTGCTGCTCCATGCACCACCGGTTGAAGCAGTAGCTAAAGTAGTAGCAGAACCCACACACACATTGGTAATACCTGTAACAGGGGCTACTACAGTTGGCAGTACGGTTACGGTAAAGCTACCTGTTGTTGTGTTTGATGCAGCATCGGTAGCAGTAACGGTTATTATTGTATTTCCTGTTGAGAATAAGCTTCCGGAAGCAATACTATAAGTGATGTTTACAGGATAACCTGAATTATCGCTGGCTGTTGCAGTGAAATTAGCAATAGCTCCACAAGTAGCCAGATCAGCCAACAAAGTCTGATTGGCTGGCAGGTTTAATACCGGTGGAATATTATCAGCAGCCTTTACTACATTGACCTGCTGGGTCTGTTGAGTTGTATTTCCATTCCTGTCATCATAAGTCCATATAATACTATAAGTTCCAACAGCATTAAAACTTACCGGATCTGTTGTGGCAGCAGTGATGGTACCGCTGCAATTATCAATAGCTTTTGGATATTGTGACGGAGAAACAACAGCAGGAATATTCGCTCCTGGAATTTCTACTGTTAAGACCGGCAATTGTGCAACAACCGGCTGTGGCGCCTGGTTATCTATCACAGTAATTGTAAGAGGCACAGTTATCAGTATGTTACGACCATCATCAACAGTAACTGTATAGTCGCCACTTTGTGTAGCCACATATGCATTAGTTGTAGCGCCAGGGATTGCCACATCATTTTTATACCACTGATAAGCAACGCCTGAATTAGAAGAAGAAAGTGTTACTGAACTTGAAGGGCAAAAAGTAGTAGGGCCATTGGCACTTATTGGTCTTAAAGCAGAAACCGTAACTCTTGTACTTGCTTTAACCTCACATTTAACAAATTTTGCAGTTACCGTATACACACCACTTTCATTTGGCTGTGCATTAGTGATGGTTGGGTTTTGAACAAAAGAGGTGAATGCATTAGGTCCATCCCATGTATGACTGATTGGATTGGTACCACCGTTTGCAAATAATTTTATTGTACTGCCGATTCCAAAAACAGAACCATTGGCCGTTGCTGTTACCGGAGGATCCGTTAACACGGTACAGGTTCCGCTAACCTGAAAGTCAGTCCAGGTAGAATTGGCACCCTGCAAAGCAAAATTCTGTAATGTTCCGTTATTGGCATTTGCACTTAAATCGGTAAGTGTGGTATAGGCTGAGTTATCCTGGTTAACAAAACCCTGGTTAAATTTATAATATGCAGCAAGACCATTAGTTGCAACAGAAGAAGTAACATCTATCTCACAGGTCATGTTATTGATGATCTCACACTGGTTCAGGGCCCTGTTCCAAATACGGGCCTCTTCTATTTTACCCTTAAAGAATTCTGTAAAACCAGGCTGCTGTCCAATAACCAGGTCATTGTTATTCAATGCAATACTTCCACTAATCTGCTGAGATGCAGCCAAGGTACCATTCAGGTAAATTCTCATATAAAATCCATCATAGGTTGCTGCCAGATGATGCCATGTATTAAGCGGGTTTGCCGGTAAAGGAGCGGATAATTTTTGCCATGCCCCATTTATATGAAGATAAAATACAAAAGATCTCCAGCCATCATCTGTTCTGGGAAAAATATACCCATCATTTTTCCCTATATTAGGGTTTACAGATTTACACATTACATCCTGTACTTGCCTTGTACCATCGGTTGGAAAAATCCATGATTCCAGAGTAATCTCATTCGTAATATTCAGTGAAGGTTTTTGAGAGCTTACCGGTACAGTAACTTTATCATCTACCCCGTCCAGATCCAAAGTACCTGCCTTGTACGCTACAATAATATTGGTACCTAGCTGCAAAGTACACCCACCGGCACCTGTAATTGTAACAGCATAGTTACCACTATGCGTGGTCTGTGCATTAGGTATTGAAATAGACTGCTGGTTAGAAGTAAATCCGTTAGGACCGGTCCACAACCATCCGGTACCACCTGTAGCAGACATCGTTAAGGTAGTACCTACTTCTATTATCGGACCGTTACTGATAACAGTTGCAGTTGAAGGGCTAAACTGCCCACAGGTACTATTATTAACAGCACCACCAACTATCCAGTTTGAGGTAACACCATTTAATGTAAACCCATGCAGTGTACCATTGTTATGGTTTGCACTGGAATCAGCTAAAATGTTTAATGCATTAATATCTACGCCGGATAGAGCAGTAAGCGAATTATTATCTACTGCTGCTAATCCCTGGTTAAAGCGGTAGTAGGCGGCAAGACCTGTTTGCGAAGCCAGACCCAGCGGATTGGCTGCATTTACCTTTCCACTTAATTGACAATTAAGGTTATTTTGAATCTCACACTGTGTTAATGCTTTACTCCAGACACGTAACTCATCAAGCGATCCATTGAAATATTCAAATAATCCATCCTGCTGTCCAATGGTAATCGTGTTGGAATTAGTTGTGATGGTACCTGCTATAGACAAAGTATTTGACAATGCACCATCCAGGTATATTTTCATAAAGAAGCCATCATAAGTAGCCGCAATATGATGCCATTGATTTAATCCGGGGAATGGCGCTGAGATCGCTCTCCACTGCCCGTTAACATGCAACCAGAATGAAAAATTCGTCCATCCATCGTCTGTTCTTAAGATAAAACCATTGTTAACAATATTTGTTGAATTGGTTATTACATCCTGAATAACGGGCGCATTTCCGGTTGGATATACCCATGCTTCAATAGCCAGATTTTTAGTACTGTTAAATGATGGGTTATTGGGAACTGTTATGAAATTATTTACACCATTAAAATTTAAGGCACTACCCAGATCAGCAACAGTAAGGGAAGCACTTGCCGTAGCCTGGCAACCGTTATTGTTAACCACTACATTATAAGTGCCGCTGTGATTTTTATTAACAGTAGAAAGAACCGGGTTTTGTAAAGTTGAAGTAAATCCATTCGGGCCTGTCCATGCATAAGTTCCATTTGCGCCGCCGCCTGTTGCAGATAACTGCACATTTCCATTGGCAGCAAGGATAGCAGGTGTGCTGGTGGCAGTAGCCGATACAGAAGTTAATGCGCCGCAGGTACCGGATACATTACCGCTGGCCCAGTTAGAGATGGCACCTGTTAATGCAAAATTGGTAAGGCTGCCATTAGCGCCATTACCACTATCATCAACTACCTGAGTAAGGCCCGTATTATCAGCATTCTCAAATCCATTATTAAACTTATAATAAGCAGCCAGTCCGTTTTGTCCGGCAGGCAATTCACAACTCATGGTTTGTGCAATCTCGCATTGTGTCAATGCCCTGCTCCATACCCTCACCTCATCAACACTACCTCTAAAATATTCATTAAAGAAACCTGTTTGGCCACTTATTACCAATGGGTTATTATTAACGGCAATGGTACCAACAAATAATTTTGAACCGGCAAGCACTCCATCAATATAAATCCGCATCTCAAAGCCATCATAAGTAGCAGCAAGGTGGTGCCACTGGTTTAACTTAGACAAACCATAAGGAACCGACAGCAATTGCCAGCCAAATCCATTAATGCTAACCAAAAATTCTAAATTGTTCCATCCATCAGTGGTTCTGGGAAATACATAACCATCGTTCACATCAGCAGAAGACTTACAAACAACATCCTGAACGCCAGAACCATCAGTGGTTCTTGGAAAAATCCATGCTTCAAGTGTGATAGCAGAACTGATATTTAAAGCAGGCTTAACAGAAATATTTACATAATCATCTATCCCATCAAAACTTAATCCTCTTGCAGGCACCTGGGCATAAGTATAACCAAAGGAGAAAATAGCAACAAAGAATAACGCAAGGAATTTCCTCAGTGAAGATAGCAGGCTTGTTGATGTTGGGTAGAAATACAAATTCATAATTTTTAAAAAAATGGACTCAATTATGTAATTGATATCCGATTGATTTAATCGTAATCAGGAATTGGATAATAAAACTTAGAACATCAAAATCTCTGCACTACACGATAACTTCCGGTGAATACACCGTATCACTTGTAGATGTTATACTACAAATGTAGCAAGGTTTCGATTTAAATAAAATTAAAATTTGCATTTCCTTAAGAATTGTTTTCCACAATTTTAACAAATACCCTGCTGGGGTAAACCCAGAAACTAATTCTGTAGTAGAAGATTATATAAATAAAATATATGTTATTTATAAATGATTGATACAAACGCAAAACCCGCATAACTGCGGGTTTTTGTAGTATACGTTTTAGAGGTCCCGAGCGGATTCGAACCGCTGTGGAAGCTTTTGCAGAGCTCTGCCTAACCACTCGGCCACAGGACCTTATATTGAGAAATAATGTGTAAATATAACACTACACAGCCTAAAAACTAAACCAGGTAGCGGTTAATCGGGGAGCGAAAATAAAGCAATCAAAGGAAATTTAAAATTCTAAATATGAAAAGCCGAAATTTGGCG
>DAIOVU010000009.1:0-104421 GCA_036758845.1 Sediminibacterium sp. | reverse complement strand
CGGATTGAAAAAGCTGTTCAGCATCCTGCCTTCAAAATATATTGATAAGCGTTTAACAGTGCAACGTGTATGCATTGGTTTATTTTATACTGCAACCAACAACTTACACAAACCCACAAATCAATCTTCACCAAAGCCTTTCATTCACTCAATCATTCATTCTATCATTCAATCATTGAGCCTTCAGGCTAGTTCATCAAAATTAAGGTTTTGTTCTGAATGATATGGTACAGTTTAATGGTAAGGGCATGGAACAGCATTTTAGCGTTGGCATTGCGTTCTATGTAGTAGGCGGCACGGTCAAGCTCTTCAATAATGCCCTGTTGCTGACTTACCGAGGCAATTTTATTCAATCTTTGGGCAAAATCACGCTCATTATCACCCAAAACCAGCTTATCAACCCCCAAAACCTTAATGCGGATACTCTGTTCCAGCAGGTGGTTAAAATAGCGGAGAAACTGTTTTTGCTTTTCCCGACCCAGTTTGCTCACCTCTTCTACAAATTTTACCTGTGCCATGGGGCCTCCTTTTAAAGTAGCATTCAGCCATTCACGCAGCAGGCTTTGCCAGTCTTCATCGGCATGTTGTAATAATTGCAGGGCCTCGCGGTAATTGCCTTCACAAATTCCTGCCACCTGCCGGGCAGTTTCGGGGCTGGCTTTGGCCCGGGTTGCCAGCGCTTCTTCCACTTCCTGGTTTTCAAGCAAAGGAATTTTCACCAATTGGCAGCGACTTAAAATGGTAGGTAGTATCTGCTCGTCGTTCTCGGCTACCAGTATAAATAGGGTATTAGGTGGAGGTTCTTCTATCAGTTTCAGCAGCTTGTTTCCTTCTTTGCCCAAATATTCGGGCATCCATAACAACAGCACTTTGTATTCACTTTCAAAACTCTTCAGGTTAAGCTGGCGTATAATATCATTACACTCTTCAGCGGTTATATTTCCCTGTTTGTTTTCTGCACCAATAAACTGCAGCCAGTCGTACACATTTCCGTACGGGTAAGATTTAATGAACTCACGCCATTCACCAATAAAATCTGCACTGGTAGGTTTATCACCGGCTTTTTTCGGAATAACCGGATACGAAAAATGCAGGTCGGGGTGTATCAGTTGTTCAGCTCTTTGATAAGCAGGCTGCGAAGCAATATTGTCTGGGTGAATAAAAGATGGAGTAGGCTCCAGTGCTGTCATCCCTCCAAACAAATCTTCCACTAACGGTGCGGGTTGGGGCAGCGATACAATATATTGTGCAAAGGCCATCGCCATGGGCAAAGCACCACTTCCTTCCTTGCCTAAAAAAAGCAAAGCATGGCTTAAACGGTTCTGTTCCACCATTTCAGCTAAGTGCTGCTTTGTTGCCTGCTGACCTATTACGTCTTTGAATTGCATGGGCGGATTACGGATTAGCGGATTCATGAATGCGCTAATCCTGCGAGCGTCAAATGTAAACGATATTGAAAACAAAAAGGGAGAATGTTTTTCAAAAAAAACATTCTCCCTTCCATATAAAAAATCCGTTAATCCGCAATCCGTTAATTCGCGAATTTATTTAAGATATTTAAGAATCTCGTCGCTATCCGGTGTAACCTTACTCGGAAAATAAGCGATCATTTTACCGTTCTCATCCAGTAAAAATTTATTGAAGTTCCAGGTAATGGTTGCATCCAGTACACCGTTCTCGGTTTTACTGGTAAGCCATTTGTAAATCGGGGCGGTGTCATCACCTTTCACGCTGATCTTGCTGGCCAAAGGGAATGTTACCCCAAATCTTGCTTTACAAAATTCCTGAATCTCACTATCGGCGCCGGGTTCCTGTGCGCCAAAATTGTTGGCCGGAAAACCTACTATCACTAATTTGTCTTTATACTGGTCGTACACTTTTTGAAGCGCTTCGTACTGCGGTGTATAGCCACATTTGGAAGCAGTATTTACCACCAGGATTTTCTTGCCTTTAAATTTCGAAAAGTCGATGGTCTTGCCCTCGATGGACTTAACCTTGAAGCTATGAATGGTAGGATCGCCGGGTAGGGTAAATGCGCTGAGTATAACGCCAACGGCAATGGTTAAAAGGTATTTCATGGTGTTTAGTTTTCAGCAAATAACAGTTTAATCCGGAAATGGTTAATTTTTTTTGATAAGAGGATAAATATGGGAAAGTCTGTCATACTTAGCCCGATCAACCTTTAAATTGTATAAGCTGCTGCTGCAATACTCAATTCGGCTCCTTCTACTTCTTTAATAACTGAGCCACATGCTTCTAAGGTGGCGCCGGTGGTTATTACATCGTCTACCAGTAATATATGCCTGTTTTTGATCAGTTCCGGACGTGTTACCTTGAAGACACCCTCCATATTCTGCCACCTGCTTACCCTGTTCTGATGGGTTTGGGTTTCTGTAAACCGGATCCTGGTTACGGCATCCGTGCAAACGGGCCTCCGCCATACCTCGCTGATACCTTCACAAATAACTGCCGCCTGGTTGTACCCGCGAATATGTTCTTTTTTCGGATTTAATGGCAAGGGAATCAAAATAGCCGCCTCGTTAAACCTTTCTGTTTTCAGTAGTGCATGTCCCATCATCCTACCTAAAAAATAACCGGCTTCTTTATTGCTTTTATATTTTAACTGGATCAATAAATGCTGCAGCAAAGAGTGTTTGGTAAAATAAAAAGCAGCGGCCGCATTGGTAACAGGTAATCTGCCGTAAAATAATTTCTCAACAGGGTTTACAGGCTTTGCAAAAAAATCTGTGTCAGGTAATGCATGCAGGCATTTTGCGCAAATAAAATAGTCGCCATGGATCACATCAGTTCCACAACCTTCACAATTGTGCGGATAGAATAAATGTAAAAAATGGTTGAGGTATTTATTGATCGGGAAAGGCATTACACAAAATTCGGAATGCCTGCGTTTTTTTTATTAGGTATTTACCGCAAGGGAAGTTAAAGTGGTTAAAAAGGTTAAAATGGTTAAAATGGTTAAAGTGGTTAAAGCAGAGTTTTAAAGGGACTTCCCACTATTTTAACCATTTTAACTACTTTAACTATTCTTACCTCAATCAAAATAACTGCTGATACACTTCATCCACCCTGCTTAATGCGCTCACCTGAATTTTATATGCTTTGGGGTCAAAACTCTTTTTATTGTAGCGGGATACGATGATTTTTTCAAAACCTAATTTTTCTGCTTCTGCAATCCGTTGTTCAATTCTGTTAACGGCTCTGATCTCTCCGTTTAATCCTACTTCGCCTGCAAAACAAATATGAGCCGGCAGGGGAACATCTTCGTATGAAGAAAGCAAGGCACAGATCACTGCAAGGTCAATAGATGGGTCTTCTACTTTAATACCTCCGGCAATATTTATAAAAACATCTTTCATCCCAAATTGAAAACCGCCGCGTTTTTCCAATACTGCCAATAGTAATTGCAGGCGTCTTAAATCAAATCCGCTCACCGTTCTTTGGGGTGTTCCATACACGCTTTGTGTTACCAATGCCTGCACCTCAATCAGCAGGGGTCGCATGCCCTCTAATGTAGCGGCAATAGCACTTCCGCTCAATTGCTCTTCTCTTTGTGCGATCAGTATTTCAGATGGGTTTGATACAATGCGCATGCCTTCCCCCGTCATCTCATAAATACCAAGTTCTGACGTACTGCCAAAACGGTTTTTTAGGGTTCTGAGTATACGGTAAGCATAATGTCTGTCGCCTTCAAACTGCAAAACAGTATCTACCATATGCTCCAGGATCTTTGGTCCGGCAATCGCGCCATCTTTGGTAATATGCCCGATCAGAAAAACAGGCGTATTTGTTTCTTTTGCAAAACGCTGAAATTCGGCGGCGCATTCTCTTATCTGCGAAACACTGCCAGCCGAAGAGTCGATGAGATTGGATTGTAAGGTTTGAATAGAGTCTACAATAACCAGTTGTGGTTTTAATTTCCTGATCTCCTGGAAAATTGTTTGTGTTCCGGTTTCTGTTAACAGGTAAAAATTGTCGTTAACGATCTTCAAACGGTCGGCCCGCATTTTGATCTGCTGTTCACTTTCTTCTCCGCTGATGTATAAAACGCGTAACGCATCAAGCAGTAAACCATTCTGTAAAAACAAAGTGCTCTTACCAATACCCGGTTCGCCGGCTACCAGCACAATACTGCCGGGAACAACACCACCTCCCAACACCCTGTTCAACTCAGTGTCTTTGGTAATGATCCTTTTTTCTTTGTTACTTACTACTTCGCTTAAAGCAACTGTTTTGGTATTTCGCTTTTCGGGAGAGTAGGTTTCCCAACTTTCTTCTTTTGCATTGCCTTTATCAATGATCTCCTGGGTAAAAGTGTTCCATTCATTACATGCCGGACACTTACCTAACCACTTGGCACTTTCATAACCACAGTTACTACAAAAAAAAGCTGTTTTGATCTTACTCATATGCTAAAGATAAACTGAGAAAAGCAAGGAAAAATATTTGTGATCCATGAAAATTACCACGTGGTTTTTTGTTGCGGTTTTAAAGCGGAAAATAGAAGCAAAATGATAAGAAAAAGGTTGTACAGGAATGAGAGAAATCCGCTGAAACGCAGCAGTAACGGCATGTAAAAGGGCCAACATTGCTGTTGACCCTGTTTACTTACTAACCCATTAAATTCTACCACTAAATTACAATAATGGGTCAGATTCCAAAATTAATTTTGGGGTCTGTGAATAAATTTCCTTCTTTCAAAAGGGGCTGGCCGGCTGTCAGTTCTTTTTGTTCCATGTTTCTTTCTGGTAACACAAAAAGGGGCAATTTTGGCCTTTTTTTAAGCTGTTTTGTACCCGTTCCATTTGTAATATTCCGGTCAAGTTATTGGTAGTGAGCTGATTAGTACTTGCAAATCAGGTATGTGATAATAATCGCATACTAAGTTGATATTCTTGTTTCGGGTAGGGAGGTACCTGTGATACTTTTTAAGTAGAAAACACGAAAATAAAAGCAATGAATTAATATATAAACAAATTATATGTTTGTTTTTTTTAGTTTTGGCATCAGTATGAGGTAAAAACTATGGAAATAAGTAATTAAAATAAATTTTATACACAGATTTTATTGTTTTTAATGAGTTTTATGTCTGTACGAACAGGTATTTTATTAGTTTGCAAAACATATTTTCTTATATACTATATAAATAGCATGAAAATCAATAATATATTATTTTATAATAATATTAAAAAAAGATTAAAATATTCGATAACAAAAAATTAACAAGCAGCTTTTCTTTTATTTATGAGGTCAGAATGCCTGATGACTGGTCAAAAGGCATTAAATCCTGATTAAAACCAAAACTTAACAACATGAGAAAAAAACTGCTAACAAGCGTTTGTGCCTTTGCCATGGCCATTATGTCTGGCTTTGGACAAACGACAGTAACCGGAAAGGTTACTGATGAAAGCGGAAAGCCTTTGGAGGGCGTTTCCGTAGTTGAAAAAAAATCCCAAAAGGGTACGGTTACAGATGAATCAGGGTCTTTCAAACTTGCCATTAAAACAGGCACCACTCTGGTGGTTTCTGCTGTTGGCTATGGAAAAAAAGAAGTCTCAATCAGCAGTTCAACAGTTTACAATGTTAGTTTAAAGACTTTGAATGATGATCTGAGTGAAGTAGTTGTAACGGCCTTAGGTATCCGAAAAGAAAAGAAAGCTCTTGGTTATTCGGTATCTACGGTTGGTAAAAAAGACCTGGAACTTCGTCCGGAAGGCGATATAGGAAGGGTTTTATCAGGTAAGGCTCCCGGAGTGAACATTCTTAACACCAGCGGATTAAGTGGTAGTGGTACCAATATCACCATCAGGGGTGTAAGTACTATTACAGGTAATTCCCAACCGCTGTTTGTTGTAGATGGTGTTCCATTTAATTCCAATACCAATACAAATGCCAATTTCGTGTATGGTAACCAGACACCCAGCCGTTTTCTGGATCTGGATCCTAACAATGTCGAAAATATAAGTGTATTGAAAGGTCTTAGTGCCACCACATTGTATGGTGAGCTTGGTAGAAATGGTGTAATTCTTGTTACTACCAAAAACGGATCTACACAAAAAGCAAGAAAGAAAAATGAGATTTCAGTTTCCCAGTCTTACTTCATTAACCAGGTAGCTAATCTTCCTGAATACAATGAAAGTTATGGTGGTGGCTTCGACCTGAGTTTGGGTCTTGCCTTTTTCAGTAACTGGGGAGCTAAGTTTACGAATCCACCTACCCAGGTATCGCATCCTTATGACAGGGCTGCACTACGGGCCGCTTTCCCGGAATTTGTTGGTGCACAATATGATTACAAGTTTTATAACAGCGTAAAAAATTTCTTCCGTACAGGAAGCGTTAACAATACTTCAGTAAATATTGCAGGGTCTACACCAACGCTGAATTATAATGCAAACTTCAGCTATCTTGATGATCAGGGTTTCACAATTGGTAATGGTGTATACAGAAATACTTTTGGATTTGGTGGTACCGCAAAACTGACCAATAAAATTACAGCCAGTGGTACTATCAACTATGTATTGTCTGATGTAGAATCACCTCCCACCAGTACCAGTTTTGGTAGCCGTGCTACAGCCACTTCTGTTTTTGGTGATGTGATGTATACGCCTACAGCAGTTGACCTGATAGGACTTCCATGGGAAAACCCATTAGACCACTCTCATGTGTATTATCGCGGTGGTAATGATATACAGAATCCACGCTGGACTTTGTATAATTCCTTTACTAAAAATAAGACAAGCAGATCTTATGGTAACTTCTCATTGAAGTACGAAGTGATCAAAGGATTGAATCTGTCATACAGGATCGGATTCGATAATTATACAGAGAACCAGGTATACGCGCAGAATAAAGGCGGTGCCGGAGTTTGGGCTACGGGTGTGTTGCGTACTTCTTCCGGAACCAGTAATATATGGGATCACACCTTGCTGCTTAATTATGATCACAACCTGACGAATGATTTGAACCTTACAGTTGATGCAGGTGTGAATTCAAGGGAGAACACCTATCAGCAGATCGGAAACTTCAGCTCGCAGCAGCTTGTATATGGTTTGCTGGATCATACCAACTTCATTACACACGATATTGTGAGTGAAAGTGGTCAGGATCTGGATTACCAGACTAAAACCCTTACCATCGGAGCTTTCTCTCAGGCAACTTTAGGCTATAAGCAATATGCCTACCTTACATTAGGTGGACGTAACAGCTGGTCTTCAACACTTGAATCTGCCAATAGAAGTATATTCTATCCAAGTGCGAGCTTCTCATTCATTCCAACCTCTGCCATTGCAAGTCTGGAAGGAAACAAAGCAATCAATTATCTGAAAATCAGAATCGGCTATTCAACAAGTGCCGGTTTCCCCGATGCTTATTCTACAAGATCAGTATTGAATATTGCAACACGCTCTTTTGTTGACAGAAATGGCGTATCTGTAAACACCAATGCAATCGGTAATCAACTACCCAATCCGGATTTAAAACCGGAATTACAAAAGGAAGTTGAAGCAGGTATCGAAGGTAAATTCCTCGACAACAGATTGTCATTAGATCTTACTTTGTATCAGCGTACTGCGAAAGATCAGATCCTGAACAGGAATCTTGATCCATCTACAGGCTATACCAGTCAGCAAATCAATGCCGGCCAGGTAACCAATAAGGGTATCGAACTTGGATTGGGATATACAATTATTCGTAATAGAAACTGGAAATGGCAGTTGGATGGTTTGTATACTGTGAACAAAAGTATGGTTTCCGATATTCCTTCATATCTGAAGCAAATTGTAACAGCAGGTTATACCACATTGGGTAATATCGCGCAGAACGGATTGCCTTTAGGTGTTATCCAGGGATATTATTTCCAGCGAGATCCAAAAACAAACGAGCGACTGGTTAGTGCTACAGGTGATTATATTACTTCTGTTGCTCCTGGGATTATCGGAGATGCGAATCCTAAATATAAACTTACCGGAATTTCAAGCCTGACTTACAAAGCGTTTAATTTCCGGATGCAGTGGGATTACACCTGCGGCGGTGATATGTATTCTGCCACATCAAGTGTATTGCTTGGACGTGGTGTTACTAAAGACACAGAATTTGACAGGGCTCAGGGTTATATCCTTCCCGGTGTAACAGCTGGAGGAACCCCTAATACAATACAGACAAGTGCTACACAGGCTTTCTTTAACAATACTGTTGCAGGAGGTGCGGCTGATGAAGCGGGTATTTATGATGCAACTGTTATCAGGCTCCGCGAAATGTCACTGTCATATAATTTGCCTGAAAAGTTTTTATCAAAGACTCCTTTTGGATCTTTATCCATCACATTGTCTGGTTCTAATTTGTGGTACTATGCTCCTAATTTCCCTAAATACGTACACTTCGATCCTGAAACATCTGGTTTTGGCGTAAGTAATGGAAAAGGTCTTGAATTCTTTACCGGACCTTCTTCACGTCGTATGGGTGTTAGTGTAAGGGTAACTTTTTAATCATTTGAAAAAGCAGATAATATGAACTATAAACAATTAATATTAGGGATGCTGCTTATTACAACTATCAGCAGTTGTAATAAAAAACTGGATAGCCTGTTGGTGAATCCAAACCTCCCAACAACTACCACCGCCGATGTTGATCTGTATCTGAACCAGGTGCAGTTAAGTTTTACCGGCTTCTTTACAGGTGCTTCGGATTATGGCGCACAATTAACAAGACAGCAGGAATGGTATGGTCCTTTATATGCAAATGCCTATAGCCCTAACAGTTTCGATGGCTTATGGTCAACCGCATATAGCAGTATCATTAAAAATGCTGATGCCTTGATTCCATTGGCACAACAACAAAAAAAGTATGTTCAGTCAGGTATCGCAAGAACACTGAAAGCTTATGTATTGGGAACATTGGTTGACGATTTTGGTGATGTTCCTTTTGCTGAGGCTGACCTGGGTATTGGGAACACCAATCCTAAAGTTGATGGTGGTGCAGCTGTATATGTGGCTGTTCAGTCATTGCTGGATAGTGCCATTGCAGATTTTGCAAAAACAGGCGCCAGCAGTAAGCCAACCAATGATCTTTTTTACGGAGGTTCTGGAGCAAACTGGACAAGAGCGGCCAAAACACTCAAGCTGAAGTTCCTGATGCAGACGCGGTTGGTTGATAATTCTGTAACAGCGAAAATTCAGTCTTTGCTTACTGAGAACAATCTGATTAATTCAGAAGCACAGGATTTTGTTTTCAAATATGCCACCAATATCAGTTCGCCAGATGCCCGTCATCCGCATTATGCTTCCAATTATACTGCAGGCGGACAGGCCGGAGATTTCATTTCGAACTATTTCATGTGGGAAGTTGTGGCAGAAAAATCAGGCGGTTCTATTACTGCATTAGATCCAAGACGCCGGTTCTATTTCTACCGTCAACGTATCAATTTTGCGGATGTTAATGCACAAACAGCATCCTGTTCAGTACAATCATATCCTGCACATTATCCTGCCGGCACGCCTTTCTGTCTTGTTGGCCAGGGATATTGGGGTAGAGACCATGGTGATAATTCCGGTACACCTCCAGATGGTAACCTGAGAACAACATGGGGGGTATATCCTGCTGGTGGAGATTTTGATGCAAACCAGGGAAGCAGTGTTTCTTTAAGCAGAGGTGCATTGGGTGCAGGTATTGATCCTGTTTGGATATCATCTTTTACATACTTCCTTGAGTCGGAAGCATCATTAAAACTGGGAATTACCTCTGCAGGAACTCCAAGAGCCCTGCTTGAAAAAGGAATTCGTGCATCTATGTCTAAAGTGCTGGGTTTCCCTGCTACTGTAAACGTTACTGTACCTACTGCGTATGTTCCACCGGTTGCAGGTAATGGAAGCGTTGATAACTATGTTAACACAGTACTCGCAGCGTACGATGCCGCAACAACTGATGACCAGCGTTTAAATGTCATCATGAAAGAATACCATATAGCAACATGGGGTAACGGTGTTGAGCCTTACAACAATTACAGGCGCACCGGTAAACCTGAAAATATGCAGCCTGCGGTTACCACAGCAAATCCAGGTTTGTTTATGCGTTCATTCTTTTATCCTGCAGTTTTTGCGAACAGGAATCTGAATGCACCTGCACAAAAAACACCAGGTACAGCTGCGAACAAAGTTTTCTGGGATAACAATCCTGATAATTTCATAAAATAATAAAACCAGCAATTATGAAAAAGCTTTTATACTTTTTTGCAGTTATCGGGATATCGATCACCCTAAATTCCTGTAAAAAAACAGATGGTATTAACCCACTGGCAGATATCAAAAATTTAAATACCGGTGCTTACTTAACATTAAGTGAGGCCACGAATCTGAATTTGAATTATGCATCTATTGCATCATCTACAGTGAGTGTCAAAGTAAGTCAGTACTTATCACCCGGTCAAACTTCGAATGGCGGTGGTGATGTAGATAAAATCAAAGTATACGTGGTGAAAGGTGCCAATGCAGACCCCACTACATGGAAGTTAGTAAAAACTGTAACCTATGCAGGTCCGAATACTGTTTTGTCTGCAACAGGCACAGAAGTGGCTACTGCACTGGGTACAACACCAAGTAACTTATCTCCGGGTGGAGTATACACCTTCTACAATCAGTTAATAACAAAAGACGGAAGGACTTTTGATATTTCGAATGTAAACTCTAATCTTGAGTCTAACTCAAATTATAATGCATCTTTCCGCTGGCAGGCATTTGTTGTTTGTCCGTTTACCGGAGGAATGACAGGAACCTATAAGGTTATCAGGGATGACTGGGCAGACTGGAGCGCAGGCGATCTTGTACAAGTAGCAGATGGAGCTGCAAACCAGATTGATATCAGTGCTGTTTGGCCTAACCCGGCTTATGGTAATCCTGTAAAACCACTATTAGTAAATGTTGATCCTGCAACCGGTACGGCAAAAGTGCCCAAGGTTAATTTTGGAGACTATGGCGGAGGTTATAATATGACAGCCGTTGGTTCAGGCTCAGGTGATGTTGCAGGTTATGTATTCTCCTGTACCGGCTACATTACACTTACTATGAATGTTAAAGCAGATGCTCCGGGAGGTAATGGTTACAATAATGGCGCCACTACTTTAATTCTTCAGAAGCAATAATGGTATAATACCAGATCTTTATAACCGAAGAAGCTACCTCTATTTTGGGGTAGCTTCTTTGATTCATATAAAAGATAAGATGATTGACAAGTTGGGTGATCAGTTTGTTCGGTCTCGCTAAATTGTAGGTGAAATAACCAGATATAAAAAAACTCAGACTTGATTGCCTGAGTTTTTTTATGCTTAAAACTTTATTTCTTCCTCGTGTTCATTGAAGAATTTGAACTCGATCAAATGATAATTGGTATTGGATTGGGCCTTGAGGTTTGTTTTATATTTACGTTTCCATTTTTTAACAATGGAATTGAATATGCCCTTGGTTAAATACGAGTATACGATAGGGTGAACCGATAAGGTGAGGTTTTTGTGTCCGTGCGTAACAAGGTAGTACAAACGTTTCTCCATCTCATCTTCAAGCAGCAGGGTTGAAGTGATCTTGCCTGTTCCGTTACAGGCCGGGCAATTTTCTGAAGTATTGATATTTACTTCAGGGCGCATCCGCTGCCTGGTTATCTGCAATAAACCAAACTTAGACACAGGAAGCACCGAGTGTTTGGCACGGTCTGTTTTCATGAAGCCTTCAACAGCTTCCTGCACTTTGCGTTTGTTATCGGGCAGCTTCATATCAATAAAGTCAACCACGATAATGCCACCCAGATCCCTTAGCCTTAACTGGCGGGCAATTTCTTCCGCTGCTTCCAGGTTGGTTTGCAGGGCATTTTCTTCCTGGTTATTGCTTACGCTTTTATAACCGCTGTTTACATCAATTACATGCAAAGCTTCTGTATGCTCGATAATCAGGTAGGCCCCACTTGGCAGGTTTACCGTTTTACCAAATGATGATTTAACCTGTTTGGTAACACCAAACTGATCAAATATGGGTAATCCATTCTGACTTTGATAAAGTGTAACAATATCTGTTTTATCAGGAGCAATACGCTGGATATAGCTTTGTGTAACGGCAAAAAGGCTTTTATCATTTACCACCACTTTGTTGAAATCCGCGCTGAGCAGGTCGCGCAGAATACTGGTGGTTTTATTTTCTTCGCTCAGTATTCTAACGGGAGCAGTGGCCCCTTTCAGATTTGCCTGTATGCTTTTCCAGGTATCTATCAATGCAAGCAGGTCCTGGTGAAGCTCGGCTGTACTTTTTCCTTCAGCCGCCGTACGTACTATTACACCAAAATTCTTTGGACGTATCGCTTCAACAATCTTATGCAGTCTTTTTCTTTCTTCAGATGAGTGTATCTTTTTAGATACGGCAACAATTTCATTAAAAGGAGTTACCACCACAAATCTTCCCGGCAGCGATATTTCGCAGCTTAAACGCGGGCCTTTGGCAGCGATGGGCTCTTTCAGGATCTGAACCAGTACATTGGGCTTACCGTTAAGTACTTCATTCACTTTTCCTGTCTTAATAATTTCAGGTTCTGATTGAAATTTTGAAAAATCGAAACCGCCCGGCTCTTTATCATGCATGGCCAGTTGGGTAAATTTCAGGATGGAGCGTACATACGGACTCAGGTCTGTATAATGCAGAAAAGCATCTTTCTCAAACCCTACATCTACAAATGCAGCATTTAATCCCGGAATCAGTTTTTTTACTTTCCCCAGATACAGATCGCCCACAGCGAAATTGGCATCCGTTTTTTCGTTATGCAGCTCTACCAGCTTTTTATCTTCCAGGAAAGCTATCTCAACGCCAGAAGGACCTGCATTTATGATTAATTCTTTGTTCACAAAATTGGCAACTTTTAAATACAAAATCACAAGCCGGTATGCGGCTATTATATATATACACTTGTATCCGCAATACTCGCCACCTGATAGGGAAGGAAAAGGAATAAGTAGTTGCAGCGCGGAAAGGCAGTGGCGAAATTCAGGAAAGTGTTACACCGGGTAACAGTCAGGCATAGCCTGGATGCTACCCGGTGCAGGATAATGGTCTATCTAAAGAATTTATTTATTCTTCTTCTTATGACGATTCTTTCTTAAACGTTTTTTACGTTTGTGAGTCGCAATTTTATGACGCTTTCTCTTCTTACCACAAGGCATACACTGAGTAATTTTATTGAGTTAATTAATAAGATTTATTTTTTCAGTTCGGTGATCCTTTTGTCCAGTTCTTTCTGGGCTTCGGGCACCTTAACTAGTTTTTTAACGGCTTCGTACCATTTTACGGCATTGGCTTTATCTCCTTTCTCTTCGTAACACTCTGCCAGGTTAAATACAGCTTCCACATTATCCGGTTGCTTTTGAACAACCAATAAAAATCTTTCGATTGCTTTATCAAACTGACCACTTCTTTTGCCACCAAGCCCTAAAATCATCTGTGCATATACATTTCCGGGGTCTTTCTGTGCTATTTCGCGCACAGGCAAAATACCCTGCATAGGGTTATCCGAAATGTTTCCAAACAGGTAACAGGCGCCGATGCCAATTTTGGTGGAATCGTTTGCCGGATTGATTACCAGGGCTTTTTCCAAAAGAACTTTTGCATTGCTGGCCAGCCAGTGTTGCATGGCAGGCTGCCCTTCTGTTATCAGGTTATCTAAGAACAGGCGGGCGGCAAAGGTGAGGCTTTTTTCAGAATTTTCCAACTTCGCGGCTTCTGCAGTGTAATAGGCATAGGGTTCGAAGATGTGCGCCGAGTCGGCCCAGAAGCGTGCTAATTGATGATAAACATGTATTTGCTGCTCTTTTACATCGCCCCGGGTAACAGCGTTTTCCAGTTTTAGAAGGCGTTGCGCCTGCTCCGGACTGATCTTTTGTTTGGCTTTCAGGAGAAGATCGTCGAACTTAATTGATTGACGTTCAGTAGATTGGCTACCCATTTTCTGCTGCACAGGTTTGGCAGGCGGAATAGTTTGTCCAAAAAAATACAATAAAATAAACAGGATCAGGGCTCCTGATACCAATACGATTTGCTGTTTTTTCACTTAAGAACGCTTTTGGCAAAGTTAGCCAGGCTTGCGTTTGGTTTTTACTTCGCTCACAAATTCTTTTGCGGGCTTGAAGGCGGGGATATAATGTTCAGGAATTTCAACAGCTATATTCTTTTTAATATTCCGGCCAATCTTGGCTGCTCTTTTCTTGGTAATAAAGCTGCCAAAGCCGCGTATATAAATGTTCTGGCCGTTTGAAAGACTTTCCTTCACTTCTTTAAACATGGTTTCTAAAGTAACTAAAACGTCTACTTTGGGTATCCCTGTTTTATCTGAAATTTGGTTGATGAGATCTGATTTTCTCATTTGATGGTTTTTTTATATGGGTAGAAGACATTAAAATAAGATAAAAATATCGAATAATGCAAGAAAGATAGCGTAAATATTATAGACGTTACTAATTGATAGATAAATGGTTCAATCCTGCATCCTTTTACCAAACCTGCCCTGCGGGGGGGATTTTCAGAAAAACCAGGAGTATTGATCAGCAAAGCAGTTCTTTTATTGAATATTTGCCATAACCCATGGAAAAAAGATTTACCAATACCCTGATGAAGTGGCATGAGCACAGTAATAAGCGCGAAATGCCCTGGAAAGGAGAGAAGGATCCCTATAAAATATGGTTAAGTGAGGTCATTCTCCAGCAAACAAGGGTGGAGCAGGGCTGGGGTTATTATAACCGGTTCATCAAAAAATACCCCACTATATATGATCTGGCCCTGGCTCATGATCAGGAAGTGTTTAAACTATGGGAAGGGCTTGGCTATTATAACCGTTGCAAGAATCTTTTATACACGGCAAGAGAGATTGTAAAAGACAGGCAGGGCAGGTTCCCGGATCAATATGAGGCTATTCTTTCCTTAAAAGGTGTTGGCCCTTATACAGCAGCGGCTATTGCTTCGTTTGCATACAATTTGCCCTATGCAGTGGTAGATGGTAATGTGTTCCGCGTACTTGCGCGCTATTTTGGAGTTGAAGAAGCTATTGATTCTGCCAAAGGCAGGAACCTGTTTACGGCATTGGCCAATAAGGTATTGTCTAAAACAAAGGCTGGCCTGTATAATCAGGCTATTATGGATTTTGGTGCTACCGTTTGCAAACCTTTTGCCCCGGCGTGTACTGCTTGTCCTTTGCAAAAAAGCTGTTTAGCTTTTCGGGAAGGGAAAGTGAATCGATTACCCGTTAAAGAGAAAAGCCTGCAGCGTAAACACAGGTGGTTCTACTATTTTTTGTTTGAGCATGATGGCAAGCTGCTGGTACACCAGCGAACGGCAAAAGACATCTGGCAAAACCTGTTTGAATTTTACCTGCTGGAAGCTGATGAGGCAATACATTGGGATGAATCAAATGTTAAACTTTGGCTGAAGGGGCAACTTGGTGTACAGAAAGCGCTGGTAACCAGCATATCATCACCATCGGTTCAGCAGTTAACCCATCAGCAGATAAAGGGGCAGTTTATCAGCGTAAGATTGAATACTGTACCCGCTTTCCTCAAAAAATATCAATGGCAGCCGGTAAAAAACATACGGAAGCTGCCTTTCCCGAAGTTTATCACCCAATACCTCGAAGCCGGATCTCTGTAAATTCCGGTTGTGTAAAGTTTTAAACAGCGTTTCTTTTGTTTCTTAAAAAAAGTTATTTTTAAGAGTGATTCAATCGAAGACGAACTAAAACTTATCGTATGAGAGGAGTTAACAGAGTAATGCTTATCGGAAATTTGGGAAAAGATCCGGACGTGCAACACCTCGAAGGAAATATTGCAGTGGCAAAATTTCCGTTGGCTACTACGGAAACGTATAAAGACCGTTCGGGGAAATTAGTATCGCAAACAGAGTGGCATACAGTGGTGTTATGGAGGGGGCTGGCAGAACTGGCTCAGAAATACCTGCACAAGGGGAGCCTCATTTATGTAGAAGGGCGTTTGCGTACCCGCAGTTGGGAGGATAAGGAAGGCAATAAAAAATTTGCAACCGAAGTGGTAGGCGATAACCTGATCATGTTAGATAAAAGAGGAGAGGGGCATGGCGGACATGCTGCCGGTGATTCGATAGAAGGATATACCGGTGATGATATTCCTCCATTAGGCGACCCCGGCGAAACCCTGCCATTCTGATCTGGCATGAACAGAAACCATACTTTTGTATCAACAGAATGTCAGGAGCATGCAATAACCCGGACGTTCTGATCTTTCACTAAAAATGTTTGCTTTGGATCATCACCCGGTTTTGCAAATTTTCTCAAATCTGACTTTATTATCAGTTATCCAGGCACAGGGCACTACTGTTCTGGTAATGATATTATTCCTGTTATTGTTTCTTTCATTTGTTTTGTCGGGATCAGAGGTTGCATTTTTCTCGCTTACTTATAAGGATATTAACCTGTTGAAATCGAAACAACAGCCGCCGTATAAACGGATTGTTGACCTGCTGGAAGAGCCTAAAGTTTTACTGGCATCCATCTTAATAGCCAATAGTTTTATCAATATCTCCATCATCATCATTTCTAATTTATTGATTGATGATATGTTCAACTTTGAACGGTTTGATGCGGTTTGGGTTGAGTTTCTGATAAAAGTAATAGCCGTATCTTTTTTACTTGTATTGTTTGGAGAAGTGATGCCCAAAGTGCTGGCAACGCAGAACAATGTGCGCTTTGCAAAAGATTTCGGGGGAATTGTTCAGGGGGTTTCTTACGCCTGCGCCGGGTTAAGCAAACGTTTGGTGAAGTATTCAGACATTATTGAGAAAAAATTAGCCAACAGGGCCAATGGTTCTTACAGCCTGGAAGAACTGGATCATGCCATTGATCTGACTACACAGAACACGGCTTCGGAGAACGAAAAAAATATTCTGAAAGGTATTGTTAAGTTCGGCAACATTACTGTGAAGCAGATCATGAAAACAAGGGTGGATGTTCATGGCATTGATCACGACATTACATTTGGTGAATTGATTGCTACAGTAAGGGATTTACATTACAGCCGTTTGCCGGTATACAAGGAAGACCTGGATAATGTTGCAGGCATGGTACATACCAAGGACCTGATCCCTTTTTTACATGAGCCCGATGATTTTCAATGGCATGGCCTGATGCGTCCGCCTTATTTTGTACATGAACAGAAATTTATTGAAGACCTGCTGAAAGAATTTCAATCGAGACGGATCCATTTTGCGGTGGTAGTAGATGAGTTTGGCGGAACCAGTGGTATTGTTACGCTGGAGGATATTCTGGAAGAAGTGATTGGTGAAATAAAGGATGAGTTTGACGAGGAGGAAACAGGGTTCAGAAAAATTGATGACAATAATTATATTTTTGAAGGCCGCATGATGATCAATGATGTATGCAAGATCATGGAACTGCCTACTGATACTTTTGACCAGGTAAAAGGTGAAAGCGATTCATTGGCAGGATTGGTGCTGGAGCTGGCAGGTGAGATACCCGTACCCACCAAAGTACTGAACACGGGCGATTTTGAATTTACTGTAATGGAAGTAGCAAAACACCGCATAGAAAAAATTAAGGTTACGATTAAGCCACAGTTAGCATGAGGAAAGATGAAAATAGTCAATGGGTAATGGGTAATGGTGAATGGATATTGCGGAACAGAAGATTTTTTTTATTGATGGTTATTGCTGTGGCCTGTGCGCTGTTGACAATGATCGCTTCCTGCAACAGCAGTTACACACCCAAACCCAAAGGGTATTACAGGATTGATTTTCCGGAAAAAAAATACAGGCTGTTTAACCAGGAAGGATATCCGTATTCTTTTGAATATCCCGAATATGCGAATGTTGTAAAAGACAGTACTTTTTTTGGTGAGGCCACCGAGAACCCATGGTGGATCAATATTGATTTTCCGCAATTCCATGGAAGGATCTATGTGAGTTATAAGGAAATAGGGAAAAATAATTTTGATACACTGGTAAAGCATTCTTTTGAGTTAACAGGAAAACATACATCCAGGGCTTATTCAATTGAAGACACTGCCTTGGCTACGCCCAACGGTGTGCATGGGGTATTCTTTACGGTAGGCGGCGATGTGGCTACGGCTAACCAGTTTTTTCTGAGCGATACGACCAAACACTTCCTCAGGGGGGCGCTGTATTTTGATGCTACACCCAATGCGGATTCGCTGGGAATTGTGAATAGTTTTTTGCTGACGGATATGCGGCACCTGATTAATACGTTTAAGTGGCGGAAGTAGAACTTTTGGAAAGTTTTAAACTTTCCAAAAGTTTAGGCCTGCCATTGAATTATCTTTGGCCGGATAAACAGTATAATTAAGTATGATAGCAATTGATAATAAGTTAATAAGTGAAGAGGTAATTGAAGAGCAGTTTGTTTGCGACCTGAACAAATGCAAGGGCGGCTGCTGCGAAGACGGTGATGCCGGCGCCCCAATGGAAAAATGGGAACTGGAAAAACTGAAGCAATATTATGAGGTGATCAAACCTTATATGACAGCAGAGGGAATCAAAGAAGTAGAAAAGCAGGGAAAATATTTATACGACAGGGAATTTGGATGGGTAACACCAACCATTAATGGTACCATTTGTGCGTACGGTTACCGTGATAAATGGGGCATCATTAAATGCAGCATTGAAGATGCATATAATGATGGCAAATTAGACTGGAAAAAACCATTAAGCTGCCACCTGTTTCCCATCAAAACAAAAAAGAGCAAGCGCGATCCGGATATTGAGTATGTAAACTATGAACCCAGGGAAGATCTTTGCCAGGCGGCTTGCAGCCTGGGCAAGAAACTGAAAATGCCGGTATATATTTTTCTGAAAGAAGCGCTGATCAGGAAATATGGGGAAGAATTCTATCAAACACTGGCAGCAACTGCAGCACATATGAAACTGGAAGAATAATTATTCGGAAAAGTTATAGTGGTATGTTAATCGTGAGTGGTCAGTAGTGAGTGGTGAGTAAGTTAATTCGTTACAAGCAGTTACAGACTACTCACTACTGACTACTCACGATTCACTACGCTACTCACAAATTAACGGCAGATTGAACTTAGCATAACACTGGTATAGAAATAAGGTTGATAAACATAATTTACAAATATGAAAGATACCGCAGCATCCTTCATTGCCAAGAGTACTATTAAAGCTGCCGACCTGGAGCACAGGCGGAAGATCAACTTTAATATTAATAAGTATAATGCTGTGGTGCCACTGGGCAAGCAGCAGTTTGGCAATCAGGTAATGCTGGCACGTGAAAAAGCAAAAAACAAAAAATGGGATGCGATTGAGCATCTGGACAGATATCTTCTTGAATTTGAAAGAAAGATCACTGCACGCGGCGCCAAAGTAATATGGGCTGAGAATTCAGATCAGGCACTGGAAGAAATTGGTAAGATCTGTAAAGAAAAAGAGTGTAAAACACTGGTGAAGAGTAAGAGTATGGTAACAGAAGAAATTCATCTGAACCATTACCTTGAAGCAATGGGAATTGAAAGTGTAGAAACAGATCTTGGAGAATATATACAACAATTAGACGGCGAACCACCTTACCATATTGTAACGCCTGCCATGCATAAAAGCAAGGAAGATGTGGCTAAATTGTTTGCAGCGAAACTGGGTACCCCATCAGGCTTATCTCCCGAAGAACTCACATTAGTTGCCCGTAAAATACTGCGCGATAAATATGTACAGGCCGAGGTAGGCGTTACCGGTGCCAATTTTATTGTGGCTGATGTTGGTGGCATAGCTGTTACAGAAAATGAAGGCAATGCCAGGCTTAGCTGTTCATGGCCTAAAACGCATATTGTGGTGGTAGGTATTGAAAAAGTGGTGCCTTCTATCCAGGATCTTTCTTTATTCTGGCCACTGTTGTCTACTTATGGAACAGGGCAAAAAATCACTGTTTATAATACCATCATTTCAGGGCCACGCCAGGCAAATGAAACCGATGGTCCGGAAGATATGTATGTGATCTTACTGGATAATGGCCGCACCAATTTGCTGGCCAACCCTGTAACAAGAGAAGCATTGTACTGCATCCGTTGCGGGGCCTGTTTAAATGCATGCCCGGTTTACAAAACGATTGGCGGACATGCATATGAAACAACTTATAGCGGCCCTATTGGTAAAGTAATTACACCTTACCTGCGTGGTATGGATGATTATAAGCATTTGAGTTATGCATCTTCTCTCTGCGGTAACTGTACAGAAGTTTGCCCGGTGCGCATTAATCTTCATGAATTATTATTAGATAACAGGCACGAAGCAGTAGTGCAGGGCTCCAGCTCATTGGCTGAACGCATTGCCTGGAAAGCATGGAAAACAGCCAGTCTTAACCGATCCATGATGAATATGGGTAATGGTAAAATGAAAAACTGGGTGGTGAATAAAGTGTTTAAAGGATGGACTGTTCACAGGAGCGACCTTGATTTTAGTCAGAAAACATTTAATGAGTTGTGGAGGGAAAAGAGGCGTTGATTTTGTTTAAGGGAAGTAATTAATCATTAACGTGTTGTGCTATTGAAATCTATATGTATTGGTGCGGTTTACTTTTAAAAATATTTAACCATGCAGTTGCCCTTTATTTCAATTTTTTAAACACATAGATACATAGGAAAACAAAAAAGAAACATAGCCTTTGGGCTATATGCCCTGTTTCCTGACCTATGTAACTATGTGCTTAAACAGCGCAATACGTTAATCATTGGCAATTAATAATTAATCATTAATCATTGGAAGGTGGCAGTACAGATAAACTAATTGTGTATGCTTCGCATATCTCTGCCAGGCTATCTTATATTGTTTCAACTCTTTTTTCCGGTGCGGTTGTTACAGACGAGAAAGAAGAATTTTTTAGCTGCAAGGGTATAAAAATTAATTATTCAGGTGAACAGATAAGTGGCGATTCATTTTGGATTGTACCGTACGGTTTGTTGGAAGAACAGGGAGTGCATGAACATAGCATCGATTGTTCTGAGTGGGATGGACTGACAATATTTTTTAACACGCCCGGCGATCTGCCATTTGATATTTTTTCCGCATCATTTTTTCTGCTTTCGCGTTACGAAGAATATTGGCCGCATAAGCTGGATGAATATGGCCGGTATGCGCACGCCAATAGTATTGCATACAAAGAAAGCTTCCTGAAATTGCCATTGGTGAATCTCTGGCAAAAATCATTAGAGACATTACTGCAGCGCCGGTTCCCCAACTCACCATTCACCACCCATCATTCATCATTCCGTTTTATTCCCACGTACGATGTTGATATCGCATACAGTTACCTGCATAAACCGCTTTGGAAAAATGTACTGGGCTTTTACAGAGATCTGTTGCAGGGGAAATTTGCGCAGGTAATGGAAAGAGGCAATGTGTACAGCGGGCGGGAGCAGGACCCGTATGATACGTTCGACTGGATAGATTCATTGCATAAAAAGTATCACCTGCAACCCATTTATTTTTTCCTGACAATTATTAAGCGGGGCAAGTACGACAAGAATTTATTGGCAAGTTGCGGAGCATTGCAAAAATTATATCAAAGGCTTTCGGCAAAATACAATTTTGGGATGCATCCATCGTGGCAGAGTGGAACGGATGAAAATCTTTTGAAAAGGGAGATCAGCAGATTGCAAAATATCACTCAACAAAAAATTACCCGCTCAAGGAACCATTATTTGCGGTTTACTATTCCGCATACTTACCGGAGGTTGATTTCAGAAGGGATTACGGATGACTACTCTATGGCATATGGTACTGTTAATGGTTTCCGTGCCTCATATACTTTGCCATTCAGGTGGTATGATCTTGAAAAAGAGTTAGCCACTGATCTTACTATCCATCCGTTTTGTTTTATGGACGCCACTTCTTTTTTTGATCAGGGATATTCTGCCATGCAGGCCAGTGAAGAGATTCAGTATTATTATGATGAAGTAAAAAAAGTGGATGGGGAGTTTATCTGTCTTTTTCACAATCATTTTTTAACTGAACAGCCTGAATGGATTGCATGGAGAGAAATGTATGCCTGGTTTCTGGAGAAAGTGGCCGGGGCGCTGAAGCGACCTGAACGCTAAAATTCTTTCGTCGCTGAAACGTTCGGGCCCATGTAACGTTCAGGCCACTTTAGCGTCCCGACCGGTTACATTGCATCGGCATCGGAACATGGGATGGTTTCTTTTTTTTGCTTTAAGCTTTTGTTTACAAGGTATACGCCGATCAGGGTGATGACAGACCCAATTAAAATATTAAAAGTAAGTTTCTCATTTACAACTAATGAACCTACAAGAATAGCTACAATAGGATTGATGTATGCATACAAAGCAGCAATAGAAGCTTCTAAATGTTTCATTGAATAAATAAAAGCCACAAAAGTGAGGATAGACCCTGCCAGTATAAGATACGCAAGGGCTCCCCATGTTTGAGCAGGTATCATTGTTAAAGGAATATGATCGCCCGAAACAATCACCATCCCAAAAAGAATAAAAGAACTGATCAGCATTTGCCAGCCGGTTGCATAATAAGGGTTGATGATGGCTTTTTTTCTGGAGATAAAAATGGTGGCAATACCCCAGGTAACCATCGCAATTAAGGAAAGTATTACCCCCAGCAGGTAGCCTTCTGTATGGCTATGAAAAGCATTGTCATAAAACACGATCCCGATTCCCCCAATTCCCAATACGATACCAATAAAAGTGAGCTGGTTAATTTTGTTGTTCTTATAAATTAACATTTCTACCATTACTACAAAGAGCGGGTATAAGGCAGCAATTAGCGCAGCCAGTCCGCTGGAAATATATTTCAGTGCCAACGTAGCAATGCCATTGGCAGAAACAAACATAAGAATGCCCATAAATGCCAGCCATCCCAATTGTTTTAAAGTAGGTAGCGGCAGTTTTTTTACAAAGAGAAAGAATAATACATATAAACTGCCCGCAATAAACTGGCGGATACTTGCCACTTCCAGGGCCGGAGTTTTTTGCACACCAATTTTACTGGCCACCCAGGTGGTGCCCCAGATAATACTGGTGGCGGTTAATGCGATATAGGCTTTTTGTTTGGTGGTCAATCCTAATAGTATTTATCCCAACCCTAACCCCTCGTCCTTCGAACACCTCCCCCCGGAAAGGGGAGGATACTTTATGTTTGAAACACTGCTGTTGCCGGGTTAGTGTTTGAAATGGCGCATGCCGGTCATTACCATAGCTAATTTATGTTCAACACAGTATGCAACACTGTCTTTGTCTCTTACAGAACCACCCGGCTGTATCAATGCTTCTATGCCGGCAGTATGTGCTATCTGTACGCAATCATTAAACGGAAAGAATGCATCTGAAGCCAGCACAGCTCCGTGCAGATCAAAATTGAATTGTTTGGCTTTTTCAATAGCCTGGCGGAGAGAGTCAACACGGCTTGTTTGTCCGCAACCCTTTCCAACCAATTGCTTATTCTTTATTAACGCAATCGCGTTGCTTTTTAAATGTTTGCAAACAAGGTTGGCAAACAGAAGGTCTTCTTTTTCGGCTTCTGTGGTTTGCCTTCCACCTACTTCTTCCCATTTGGTAAAGTTACCTTCATCAGATCCCTGCTCTAACACGCCATTTAAAATGGATCTGCTCGGTGTTTTAAGTTTTAAAGTATGACCCTTCAGTTGAAGAAGGATGCGGTTCTTTTTGCTTTTCAGTATTTCCAGTGCATCTGCATCAAAAGCAGGGGCAATCAGTACTTCAAAGAATATTTCATTGATGGCGTTTGCAGTAGCTTTATCAATGGCTTTGTTACAAACAAGCACACCGCCAAAAGCACTTTCAGGATCGCCGGCTAAAGCGGCATCCCAGCTTTCTTTTACTGTTGGGCGTGAAGAGATACCACATACATTGGTATGTTTGATAATGGCGAAAACGGATTGAGTTCCATCGGTATCAGAAAATTCTTTGATCAACTGAACTGCAGAGTCAACATCAACCAAATTATTGTAAGAAAGTTCTTTGCCGTTTAACTGGGTAAATAATTCAGTGAGATCACCATGGAAAACTGCCTGCTGGTGTGGGTTTTCTCCATAGCGTAAAGATTGCTGATGGCCGGGGTTGAAATAATTACTGATAGCAATATCATAGTGCATCACTATTTCAAAAGCTCTGGCAGCGAAGGCTTTTCTTTGCTCAAGTGTTGTTTCGCCTTTTTGGTTGATGAGTAAACTTTCCAATGCTGCGTAGCTGTCTTTTGCTGCAATCACCGTAAGGTCTCTGAAGTTTTTGGCAGCAGCACGGATCATGGCGGGGCCGCCAATGTCGATTTTTTCGATAATTAATTTTTCTTCAGAGGTAGTGCGTAATGTTTCTTCAAATGGATAAAGATCAACAATCACCAGGTCTATCTCTGGAATATTGTATTGTTTCATTTCAACCAGGTCCTGCGGCTCATACCTTCTGCCAAGAATACCACCAAAAACTGCGGGGTGCAATGTTTTAACCCTTCCACCTAAAATAGATGGGTACGTGGTCAGACTTTCTACAGGTACACAGGCTACACCAAGGTCTTCGAGAAATTTTTGTGTTCCGCCGGTTGAGTAGATGGTGATACCTAACTCCTGTAATTTTTTGGCAATGGGTTCCAGTCCGTCTTTATAAAAGACGGAAATAAGGGCTGATTGAATTTTCTTTTGCATGATTTGTTGCTTTAACCTGTTACAGGCTGATTGAAATAAAACAGAACGGTAATGATCGTTAGAGAGCCACCTCAAAAGCGCCTTGCTCAGAAATGGTATGATGGCGCAAATGTAAGTTGTCGGCGTCTTTTTTCCAGTACCGTATTTTCCACAATGGGTTGCTGCTGTCAAAAATGTATTGTTTACAGTCAAAAACAGCAAATAACCGGCTCAAATAGATCTTCGGATTTCCGCTGAGAATAATGAGATCAACCGGTATTTTTTGCTGAACAGGAGGGAAATGGATGGGTTTATCAACGATCAGGACAGTTTTTTGGTTACCAGCAATCAATCGATTGGTTATAACGGTGCCGGGCAAAGAATCTGTTTCTCCTACCCCATGCATTACCCTCGAAGGCATTAGATAAAAGCGCTGGAGTGATTTAGAAATGGCCAGTTCAGAATCGCCTAAAAAACGATAGGTGTTTCCTTCCATCACATCAATGGCCGAATGTTTCGGGATATTGTAAATTATTAGTGTATGCTGCTGTTGCTGCTTAAAAACAGTAACACCATGCAGCAGAAAAAAAGCTGATATGAAAATCAGTGCAGTAATCAATCCGGATTTCTTTTTCTGCATTACCCACCACGCTAAATAACCAATCGCAAAATAAAGTAATACGGTTTGCGCCAGGCTTACCCCGATATTATCTGTTACCGCAAACGGCAGGCGGTCGGTTCTTTCAATAATACCATCCATTTGTGCGATGAGAAATGAAATGCACCTGCCGGTGTAGAGGTTTAAGAAAGGTATTGCCGAAACGATGAGCAGTAATAATTCGCCGTATAAAATAAAGCCCGACAATGGTACCGCTACAAAATTGGTAAACAGGAAGAGGTTGGGAAACTGGTGAAAATAATAAAGTATGAGGGGTAACGTAAGTACCTGTGCTGATAGTGTAACTGCGTTGAGTTGCCAGATGGCGTTTAATAACTTATTCTCAAAATAGATCAGCCGGTAGATGGGTTTCATGAATAGCACAATGCTAAGTACGGCAGCATAGGATAATTGAAAACCTACATCCCAAAAGAAATAAGGGTTGAATACCAATAAACAGAATGCAGATGCGGCCAGTGTATTGTAAATATTGGTTCGCCTGCCAAGGCTTTCGCCCATCACAATAAAACTGAACATAACTGCCGAACGAAGTATAGATGCGGCGACGCCAGCCAATAAACTGAAGCCCCATAATACTGATAAAATAATGAGTGGTTTTGCTACACGGATCCATTTTTGTTTACGAAAAGGTTTCAGTAATAAAATCAATAACCCATAGATCATACCAAGGTGCAGGCCGCTGATGGCAATGATATGTACCACACCTGTGTTACTGTAAGATTGAACAAGGTCTTTGTCAAGATCATCGCGATAGCCAATTAATAAAGCTTCGGCCACGCCTGTTTCTTTTTGTCCGGGTACCCATTTTCTGAAAATGGATAATACACTGTTGCGGGCGTTGATCAGAAATTTAGTGAGCAAATTTTGTTTCAAGCCGGGTAAAATACGGTAGTCATTGGGTTGGAGATAAACCTGGAAATGAATATTCTGAAAAGCACAGTATTGTTTGTAATCAAAACTACCGGGGTTACCTGAATTGGTAATGGGTTGCAGTTTTTTTGTGATGATAAGTTGCGAGCCATATTGCAGGGGAAATGCGGTACTGTCTTTTTTAAAATAGATAAGAATTTTTCCTTTTACAGTTTTCCACTGTTCGCCTGCCATTACAGATTCCACTCTGGCCAATGCTTTTAAAGAATTTGTTTTCTCTGCCAAAGGCTCTTGCAGGGTTACGAGGATGGGTTTATTGTTAGTGGAGTGATGTCCTATCCATTGAGAATCATGTTCAATATTTTGAAAATAAATAAGTGCTGCTCCAAAGCAAAACATGAGCAGGTTGGTACATAAACCCGATAGCCATCTTAATTGATATTTTCTGGCAATAGGCAGATAATTGACCACGCAAAAGATGATGAAAGAAAGAACCGCAATTGCATTGATGATCCAAAAAGAAAATCCTGCATATTGTTTTGCAAGAATACCAGCCGTTAAAGGAATGAGTAAACGGATAAAAGGAACAGATCGCCAGAATTGTTTGCCATAATGCCGCATGTTTAAACCTAATAAAAAAAGCCAGTTTTTTAGAAGTGGCTTATGAAATCAGGTATAAATACGTGGGGTAAGCCGCGAGCTATGAGCTACGAGCTACGAGTTATTGTTCACAGCTCGCAGTTTACGGACCGCCAGAATTGTTTGCCATAATGCCGCATGATTGAACCTAATAAAAAAGCCAGTTTTTTAGAAGTGGCTTGTAAAATCAGGTATAAATACGTGGGGAGGCTGCGAGCTACAAGTTTTTGCTCACAACTCAAAGCTCGCAGCTCAAAGCTTGTTTTACTTACTCAAATTCATACTTCTCTCCTTATACAAAGTACGGAAGTAAGGATCTCTCAGGTCTTTGATGAAACGGATAGCTTCTCCGGTACTCTTCATTTCGGGTCCGAGTTCTTTGTTTACACCGGGAAATTTATCGAAGCTGAAAACCGGTTCTTTAATAGCGTAACCGTCCATTTTCTTCTCCATGGTAAAATCGGTCAGCTTTGCAGCGCCGAGCATTATTTTGGTAGCAATATTCAAATAAGGGATTTGATAAGCTTTGGCGATGAACGGTGTGGTACGTGAAGCTCTTGGGTTTGCTTCAATCACAAATACTTTATCGTTCTTGATCGCAAACTGGATATTGATGAGTCCTTTGATATTTAAAGCCCGTGCAATTTTCTCAGAATAATATTCCATTGTTTCAACAATCAAGGGAGTGAGGTTGAAAGCAGGGAGAACAGCATTACTGTCGCCACTATGTATACCGGCCGGCTCAATATGTTCCATCACACCCATAATGTGGAAGTTCTCGCCATCAAAAATAGCGTCTACTTCAGCTTCCTGGCATCGGTCGAGAAAATGATCTATCAATATTTTATTTCCTGGCAAATGTTTCAGCAAACTGATCACTGCTTTCTCAAGCTCTTCATCATTAATCACGATACGCATCCTTTGTCCGCCAATCACATAACTGGGTCTTACCAGCACAGGAAAACCAACGCGGTTTGCAACGGTTATTGCTTCATCAGCGTCTAAGGCAGTACCGTATTCAGGGTAAGGGATATTCAATTCTTTCAGAAGGTCACTAAAACGTCCGCGGTCTTCCGCAATATCCATATCGTCAAAAGAAGTACCAATGATCTTTATGCCGTTTTCATGCAAACGTTTGGCTAATTTCAAAGCGGTTTGTCCGCCCAACTGTACAATTACGCCTTCAGGTTTTTCCAGTTCCACAATTTCCCAGAGATGTTCCCAGTAAACAGGCTCGAAATATAATTTATCGGCCATATCAAAATCGGTGGAAACGGTTTCGGGGTTACAGTTTACCATGATGGCTTCATAGCCGCTTTCTTTAATAGCGAGTAGGCCGTGTACGCAACAATAGTCGAATTCAATACCCTGGCCAATTCTGTTAGGACCACTGCCTAAAACAATGACTTTTTTCTTCTTAGAGGGGATCGATTCGTTTGAGTTAAGTGTAGGGTTCATTTCTGCGAAGGATTGCGCAAAATTAGGGGTACGGGGGAATTTTGGGAGATTTTTTTTGGCAGGGCGATAAAATCTAATAGCAGCGTGTATTTCAGGGGAATTTAGTTGCCACAGATGGCGCAGATTAGCACAGATTTTTATGCTATATGTTTAGCTAACAACAGTTTGTTTTAGGCAGGATAAATCAGTCCTGCAATTCCTCGCAATAATAACCGGCATTCTGGAGAATGTCCTCAACCGACCGGGGTGATAATTCTGTAGATTCAATGCGTAATACATTATCACAATCCTGCATATCTACGTTCCAGCGTTTAATGCCACGGATGTTTTGAAGCAGGGGCCCGGCCCTGTTGATGAGTTCAGGGTTTTCGAGGTTGGTTTTAAAGATGAGGATATCCATCAGTTTTGGTTTTAGCTCCGGTCGGGACGCTAAAGCGGCCTGAACGGTATGGGAATAATTACTAGCCGGTATTGGAATATTATTAATGGGTTGACTCTGGTTTGGAGTGCGTAACCGTTCAGGCCGCTTTAGCGTTCCTACCGGTTATTCGGCATCCGTTTTCTTCCATACCCCGCAACGGTTTCTCCATTCCTGTTTAATCTTTTCTCTTTCTTCGGCACTCATGCCATGCCATTTCTCCTGCATTTCTTTTTTCCACTGCCCGCCCCTGTGGCAACTGCATCCGCCTTTAAACCCGCCGAAAAGAATTTTGCTCAGCAGCAGTATACCCAATGCCTGCCAGAAACTGATCGCAGATACATTCAGTACCGCCACCAGCACATGATTCCAAAGGCTCATTACCACATAACCGAGTAATGCGGCAATAGCAATGACCAGCAGGGTAAAGCCGATAATTTTTTTGATCCAGAATTTCTTATTCATGGGTTTCTTTTTTATTAATGATGTAACAGCTCATCCCGCAAACTGCTTAATCTATCTCTCAAATGCAGCACTGCATAGCGTTTGCGGCTGAGTAAAGTATTAATGGTTTCGCCGGTTTGTTCGGCAATGGTTTTAAACGGAACGCCTTCTATCTCATTTAATACAAACACTTCTTTCTGTGCCGGCGGTAATTCGTTCAATGCCTCGTGCAGGGCTTCCCAGAACAGGTTGCGCAGGTAATCTGTTTCGGGGTTGTTAGACTCGTCAAAAAACAGGTCGGTCCAGTCAAACGCCGATTCATTATCAGCATCTGTATAAATATCTTCCAGCAGTTCGGGTTTGTGTTTACGCTGCCGGTCGGTGATCTTGTTGCGTGTTACGGTAAATAACCAGGCAGTAAGCTGCTCTATGGGTTTTGTATTGCCAATGAACTGGTAAAACACATCCTGCAGAATGTCTTCTGCATCAGCTTCATTACTTACCCGTTTGCGTATAAAGCCCATCAACCGTTTACTGTACGAGTTGATCACCTCCGTAATATGGATCTTTCGGGATTCGGCCATATTTGTTGCTATCGTCAACGCCTCGCTCATTATAAGTGGTTGACGGCTGGGGAAAGATAATATTTTAATGGGAATAGATTTTTTTGCCCTGCGGGGAAGGGGGGAGGGAATATTGAATGTTGAATAGGGAATGTTGAATGTTGAAGTGGGTGGAAACCTGGGGGAATGGTAAGTATAAGGGACAGATTTTGTTACCACTTTTACACACCACGCGGCACTAAAGTGCCGAATTTTTTTCGGGGCGCGGGCTTTTATCCCCGCTCTAAAGAGCGGGGCAATGACAAAAGACCTGAAATTTTAAGGGCTTTCCATACTCAAGGGTTCTGCCGGGCACTACTCTTTGCCATGCGTTTGCCACGCGTTTTAACGCGTGGACAGAAATAATCTAAGAATTAGCAGGGGGTACTTTAGTACCGCGTATGTCTTTCCCTGCAATCACAGGCAAATAGAACTACACCACAACCCAAAACCTGTTACATCGCTAAATGCTTGCGTACCTGCCAATAACATTTTCATTTGTGTTGTATTGGCTTATTTATATTCTGTGCGAGGTGAAATGCGGGATTTTTCCCGGTAGGGGATGGATGGATTGGCGTACTTTGAGATACTTAAAAAACGCAAAACTAATACGTGTATCAGCTTTGTAGGGCTGGGTTTGTGAATGTTTTTAGGAAGGTTTTTCGGATATTTACAAGTTATGCGTCACCCTACCGAAGCACCCTGCTAACTGACAAACTGAAAGAAAAGAAATATGATACTAGACCATAAAACAATAAGCCATAACAACAAACCAGTGTTTGAAAAATTAGTAATGACACCTGATTTTAAACGTATTCCTAAACATTTTTCAGAAACCGAAGCTTGCTTTTTGTTTTTAACTAATGGCTCTTTTCAATTTCGGACACCAACAAATGTGCTGACTTACTGCAAAAACGAAGCGATGTTAGCCAAGTGTGGTAACTATTTTTTTGAAAATATATCTGTACAGGAAAATACAGAAAACGACAATATCGCTTTAATAAGTGCTTTCTTTTATCCCGAAATGGTAAAAGGGTTTTTCGAGAAAGATTTGTCTATAAAGCATTTTCAAAAGAAGTTCGATGTACTAAAAGTGAATGTAGAGCCATTGATGAAATTGTTTATTGACAGCATAGATTTTTTATTAGAAAATCAATCTATTGTAGATGAAAATATAATTTTAAATAAAGTTAAAGAGCTTTTATTGATTTTGAGTAAAAGTGAAAATGCAAGTTCAGTTTATGATTTTGTGGAATCATTATTTGTACCTCACGAATACAATTTTAAGGAAGTAATTCAACAAAATATTTTTACAGACATATCAGTAGAAGAATTGGCACAGCTTTGTAATTGTGGTGTTACAACATTTAAGCGAAAATTTAATGAACATTACAATGAAACCCCAGCCAAATATATTTTATTGAAAAAATTAGAAAAAGCCTCTCAATTACTTCAAATAAAAAACAAGGCAATTGCTGATGTTGCCTACGACTGTGGCTTTGAAACCATACCAAGTTTTAATAAGGCATTTAGAAAGCACTACGGCAAAACTCCTACGGAATACAAATTAGACTAAATGGATAAGATTTAGGGCTAAAACGACAACTCCAACTATTTTACTGTTGCCATCTTTACATTGTTAAATCAAACAATAAAAAAGATACAAAATGGCAAAATTAAAATTAGAGAATATTACAATTTCTCCACTATCAACTGAAATACTTGAAAAAGTAAAACAAACAAATCCATTTTTACCAAACATGTATGTAAAAATGGCAAACAACACAGCGTTACTTGACGCTTACATTCATTCATACGACAGCTTTAAAGCCAATGCAGGTTTCACACCGGCAGAAAGTCAAATCATTAGTTTGGTTGTTTCTTATGAAAACGGCTGCGAATATTGTATGGCAGCTCACAGTTTTGTTGGCGAAATGATGGCAAAAATCCCAACAGAAATAATTGAAGCAATTCGCAACGGACAACAAATTACTGATGCAAAACTCAACACATTAGCAAATCTTACTCGTTCCTTAACTGCAAATCGTGGAAAAGTTTCGCAACAAGAAATTGACGATTTTATTTCAGCAGGTTATACAGAAGTTCACATTTTAGGCATCATTGCAGGAATAGGTGCTAAAATAATAGCTAACTATGCTAACAACTTGGCAAATCCAGTAGTTGATGGTCCTTTTGCAAGTAAAACTTGGAAGAAAAATAATTAATCAAGTAAAGATTTAAAGCAGTAAAAATGATACGAAAAGCATTAATAACAATTATAACTTTTATAATGATGGCAACAACAAATGCACAAAACTTAAACTCCATTAATGGTGGATATGCCAGAACAAAAATGATTGATGGCAAAAAATTCAGAGTAATGTATTATGAATACGAAGTAAACAAGACACCAGAAGAAGTTTGGGCTGAAGTGTCAGGTAATTTTGTAAATATCGGCAAAATTGCAAAATCAGTGGACGATTCATATTGTGAAAGCGGCGACACCAAAGAAGGATTAGGAGCAGCAAGATATTGCAAAATAAACTTTGCGGGCAAAACTGTTGAAATTAAAGAAAGAATAACCGACTTTAAAGATGGTGCCAAAAGAAAAGAATATACTTATGATGTTTACGAATCAAAAGGGTTTCCTGCCAAAGTTTATAATACCTGGGTAGTAAGAGTTGGGGATGACGGCAAAACATATTTAGGAAACACATTTATATTTAGAGGAAAGCCTGCACTTATGGGTGGAATGATAGAAAGAAAAATGAAAAAACTGAAAGCAGTAAGAAACACTGTGCTTAATTACAAGCATTATTTAGAAACAGGAGAAAAAAAGGCTGACCCTGCGAAATTTGATACGCTTTATCCAGAAATTTAAAAAAATGTGTAACCTTAAACACAATAAAAGTACAGCCTTTGAAATGGGTTGTACTTTTGTGTTATAAATCAATTTGCAATATGAATATTGAAATATTTAGAGATTACTGTGTAAGTAAAAAATGTGTAAGCGAAAGTTTTCCTTTCTCAAAACTGCCTGATGCTTTAGTGTTTAAAGTGGCAGATAAAATGTTTACAGTAACTTACATTTCAACTTTTGACACCATAGCCTTAAAATGCGACCCGGATTTAATTGATGAACTTAAAGCTGAATATAGTGCAGTTGGAAAACCGGCTTACTTTGACGAAAAACATTGGATTTCGGTATCAATAGACGGTTCTGTACCTGACAAAAAAATATTTGAATGGGTAGATAACTCTTACAATTTGGTTGTTTCAAAATTCTCTAAGAGTATAAAGGGGAAGTACAGTTTATAAGACACAATTTTTTGTATTGACAAAAGTACAACCGAAAAATAGGTTGTACTTTTGTGCTTAATAACGGTGGACAGAAGAAAGGGCGAACGCATAACATTGGGTTTGCTGCAAGGCTGGCAGGACATTGGAGCAATGGTCATTTTATCGCTGTTGTGCTTCATCTGGGTTGGACAAACATAGCTGAGCTTTTGTTTGTTAACCTGTACTTTTATATCTTTATTCAGCAGCGGTTCCGGGCTGGACGAGCAATGAATTCCAGCCCTGCGGCAAGCCTCGAACGTTAGCGATTACCCATAGGCGACTTCACATCAAAAAGAAATCAGCAAATAATATTCTCGGACAATGCCGCTTAAAAGAGAACTGATATACATTGACGAACAAGACGTAACCGATAGAATTGAAAAATATTCGCATAAAGGCGACAGGTGCGTTGTTGTTTTCAAAAACAGCTACAAAGAATTTTCTTACAGTAAAAACAGGGCAAAAATTGTAAGGACAGCAGTAAGTGGAGACAAAGCATTTAACGTTTTCAATTACTTAAAAGAAATTGCCGACACAGTTGGACTAAAAACAGAAGAAGGCGACAATATACTTGCAAGAAGTTACGACAGCATTTCTGAAATTCCTGAAGACTGTATTCTTGCAAGTTTTTTAAACGGCTTTTTATCTACAGGAAATAGTAATTCTGCAAATCCTGATTTTTTCCCGTTTGGTTTTAATTTAAGTCAGAGAAATGCGGTTAACACCGCATTTGCTAACAATTTAAGCGTAATTGAAGGCCCACCAGGAACAGGCAAAACACAAACCATACTGAACATTATTGCTAATGCTGTTTTAAATAGACAAAGTGTTGCTGTTGTTTCAAGCAATAATTCTGTAACAAAAAATGTTTATGAAAAACTTGAAAAGAATGGTATTGAATTTGTAGCTGCACTTCTTGGAAATTCTCAAAACAAAAAAGAGTTCATCGATTCGCAAAAGGAAATTCCCGATTTATCACAGTTCAATTTATCTGATACCGAAAAAGTAGATTTGAAAGACAAAACAGCAATGCTGATTACTCAACTTTCTGAAAACCTTGACAAGAAAAATGAGATAGCATCGCTGAAACTGCAAATTGACAATATCAAAACAGAATATGAACATTTCAAAGAAGCATATAAAGGTCAAACAGGAAAAAACGTAGAACTAAAAAAAAGTATCACAGCTCAAAAAATACTTGAATTATGGCTTTCACTTGAAGCACTTGGGAAAAGACAAAAAAAAATCGGCTTCATCAGAAAATTTATTTACCGACTGAAATACGGGATTAAGAATGAATCATTTTACACAAATTCACTTGACGAAATGATTTTCATTTGCCAATTAAATTATTATTCAACCAAAATTAGTGAACTGACAAAGAGAATTAATTTCTTGGAACTTTCTTTGGAAAATTTTGCATTTGCCAACAAAATGAAGGAATACACAGAGATGTCAATGCAACTTCTCAAAGCAGAATTGTGTAAACGATACAATCAGCAAAAGCGAGAACCATATACAATTTCAGAGCTTCGTCAGAAATCAAACGAATTTATCAAAGATTATCCTGTCATTATGAGTACGACTTACTCATTAAGACAGAGCTTGTCCGACAAATTTTTCTATGACTATGTAATTATTGACGAATCTTCACAAGTTGATTTGGCAACGGGTGCACTTGCTTTGTCCTGTGCAAAACGAGCGGTAATTGTTGGCGACATTAAACAATTACCAAATGTGGTTGGCGCAGATATGCAAATAAAAACTGATATAGTTTATAATTCTTACAGCCTGAAAAAACCTTATCGTTACTCAGATCACAGTTTGCTATCTTCTGTTGTTGAATTGCTTCCAAATGTTCCAAAGACACTTTTGAGAGAACATTATCGTTGCCACCCGAAAATCATAGAATTTTGCAACAAGAAATTTTATGACAATCAACTTATTATTCATACAGAATATACAGACAAACGCCAACCTCTTGTTGTTTACAAAACATCACCAGGCAATCACGCAAGATAGCGAATGAATCAACGACAAATAGACATTATAAAACAGGAAATTATCCCGAAAGAAAAACTTGAAAATGTAGATTTGGGTATTGTTACGCCATATCGTAATCAGACAAATGCATTGCAAAGAGCATTTCAAGGAACTTCAATAAAAGCGGATACTGTTGACAAATTTCAAGGCAGAGAAAATGAAGTTATCATACTTTCAACTGTTGACAACGAAATTTCTGATTTCACAGACAATCCTAATCGGTTAAATGTTGCAGTTTCCAGAGCAGTTGAACAACTGATATTAGTTGTAGATGGAAATGAAAATGAAAGAGACAACAATATCTCTGACTTGATAAAGTATATTGAGTATAACAACTTTTCGATTGTTCAAAGTGAATTAAATTCAATTTTTGATTTGTTGTATCAAGGTTACGAAGAAGAACGAGCAAAAAGTATTCGCAAATCAGGTAAAGTGTCAGAGTTTGACAGCGAAAATTTAATGTTTGGCCTAATCAAACAAGTTTTAGCAGACGAAATATTTTTGAAATATGGCGTTCTTCTGCATTTCCCAATTAAACGGCTTATTAAAGATTTTTCTAAGATAGACGAGCAAGAAGCAAAATACGCATCAAATCCATTGACACATTTAGACTTTTTGATTTACAACAAACTTTCTAAAGTTCCTATTCTCGGAATAGAAGTTGACGGCTTTGAATTTCACAAACAGGGAACACAGCAAGCGGAAAGAGATAAAATGAAAGACAAAATAATGGACAAATATAATTTCCCTATCCTGCGTTTTAGGACAAATGAAAGCAACGAAAAGGAAAAATTGACGAACAAGTTAAAAGAACTGCAAAAGACAAAATAAAATTGGGCGAACTTAGGGGAAGCTTACACTGTAACTTTAATATCTCCTAAAAATCAAGGATATGGAATTTGGTCGTGTGCCGGAATCAGAATTAAACAGCATCAACTTTACTTTGCCCGGCGAGCCGGCTTTTAATAAACAGGTATTGCCCGGCATCAGGGCAACAAATCCAAAAGTATGGCTGGGCTGTGCCAAGTGGGGGCGTACAGAATGGGTAGGAAAGATCTATCCACCCAAAACAAAAGAAAAAGATTTTCTCGACCATTATGTGAAGCATTACAATAGTATTGAGTTAAACGCCACGCATTACAAATTATATGGTGCCACAGGTATTGCCAAATGGGCGGCTAAAGCTGGTAACAGAGATTTTATGTTCTGTCCCAAAATGTACCAGGGCGTTACACACCGTGGCAGCCTGCTGAACAAGGATTTTGCCGTTTCTGAATTTTTGCGCGGAATACTTGCATTTGAAAAGCACTTAGGCCCGGTATTCGTACAGGTAAGTGATACGTTCACTCCAAAACGAAAAGAAGAACTGTTTAGTTTTCTGCGCTCGCTACCAACTGATCTGCCATTTTTTTTAGAAGTACGTCACCCGGATTGGTTTGGTAAGGAAGAGATACGAACTGAGTTGTTTGATTTTCTCCGGTCTGTTAATATGGGTATTGTGATCACAGACACAAGCGGGCGAAGAGATTGTGCACACATGCATCTTACTGTGCCTAAAGCATTTATCAGGTATGTTGGTAACAGTTTGCATCCTACTGATTATACAAGAGTGGATGATTGGATCAACCGCATGAAATACTGGTTAGATAATGGTTTGCAGGAATTGTATTTTTTCATGCACATGCACGATGAAGCTTATTCTCCCGAGCTGACGGTTTACATGGTTGATAAGTTAAATACCGCCTGTGGATTAAATATTGTTAAACCCACATTTGTTCAGCCCGGTTTGTTTTAGGTGATCTAATTTTGTTTTCAAATAGCTCAATATGAAAAAGTATATCGTGGTCTTCTTGGTAACAGCACTCAGTGCCTGTTCAGGAGGAGTAAGGGTTTTGAATACAGAAACAGGTGCGAATGTTGATCTGACCAAATACAAAACATTTGATTTTTACAAGGTGAGGGCTTCGGGAGATACAAGCGGTAACATAAACATTTTTAATGCCCGTGTTGAATTGTTGAAAGAAGCTATCGGCGCAGAGCTATCTAAAAGAGGTTATACGCAAAAGACCGATCAACCGGATATGCTGGTTAATATCGGCATCAGGGTAAAAGAAGAAATACAGACACGCCAGACAGATTGGAAAACAGACGGAGCGCCAAGATATATTGGCCAGCGTAATTATACATGGAAGAGCGAGGAGGTTGAAGTAGGCCGTTATAAAGAAGGAACCGTTGCCATACACCTGGTAGATGCCGCAAAAAATACAATGGTATGGAAGGGCGTGATAAGAGGTATTGTGCCGGAAAAACAAAAAAACATCCAGGAAGCTGCGCAGAATGGAATAAAAATTTTGTTTGAGAAATTTCCTGTTCCTGTGAATCAGTAAAGGCAATTAATATTTTTACCTCGCATACGTTTTTGCCCCGGAATCAAACGGCGCATCGCTGGCTTTTGAATCGGGGAAGACTTCTACTTTAATATGTGTGTCGTCCATCATCTGAACAATCATTAATCCTCTTTGGTTGGGGTCTGCGGTTATTCCACCTGCACTGTATAACCGATAGGCCACTTTACCACTTGCCACACTTACCTGCGATGGTAATGGCGCACCTGCTCCGATGGTCCATTTACCCACCATGCCAATTGTACCGCCAATAGATACCAGCACAACAGATGGGTGTTGTATATCGAATGCAAACGAAAGTTCCTTATCCCAGCCATTGGGGCCATCGGTATAAAATGTGGAACCATCTACAAACCAGTTGCCAACCAGTTTCCCCGGAATATCAATATCTACCCGGCCATCTTTATCTACGCCTTCCCTGTCAACCAATGGATATAGTTGTGCCTGAAGGGCGGGTGTAAAATATTGAAAAGGTTTCCCGCAATACAACGACTGACCCACATAACGTGCAGGGTTGGCATAACCCGTCAGGGTAAGGGTTTCATCAATAGCACCGAGGTCGATACTGTTTCCATAACCGGTGGTGCCGATCTGTTGTCCTGCTTTTACAGTACTGCCTTCCTGTAGCGAAGGATCAAGTACAATATGATCGAGGTAGTAACTGAACTTCTCATTTACACGGAACCATGTTTTGCATTCTTTGATACCCAGTACCGGTACATTCAGAATTTTTTCCACTTTGCCTGATGTTAGTGCATACACCGGCAGCACAGTGGTATTGGTTGGATTAGTATACCAGAAATAAACATGGTCGGTAGGGATGGTATGCCCCACCGGTTGTATCCATCCCAGCGACAATAAAAATCTGATCTTCGAAACTTCGATGGGTGAATAGAGGAATGTGCTTGCTTCATTAGTACCTGTATATGTGTTGCCGGACTGGCCGCCGTTCTTGTTGCAGCTTAAGCCCGCAACCAGCATTATACAAGCTGCTATCAGTATGGCAATCTTATTCCTCATTACTATACAAGGTACATTTTTTAGAAATATTGTTGCCCGGGACGGATTTTCTAAGTGCTCATAAACCGCGCCTATTTTTTCTCGCCAGGGCGCAAAGGCGCGGTAAGGGGGGCGATTATTTTACCTCATACAATTCTTCCCAACGCGTGGTGTAGCGCGGGCTGCGGAGTTCCTGGCGCATCTTCCAGTTGCGGGTGGTGCCGGAGGATGCAAACTTCAATATATCATCGCGCATAGCAAAATTCACATTATCGATCATACTCATCAGCATGCGGTGCTTGTTTTTCCCGGGTGGAGTAAAAAGGTTGCCCTGTATAGAACTGTCGGGCACAATACCGCTTAGCATTACACCGGCTTTTTTATAAACCCTTCCGCTTTCATACAAACGATCTACCAACGCCACTGCAGGTTTAATGAGCTCGTTGGTGGATGATGTGGCAAGCGGTAATATGATATGACTGCCCACTGTGGGACCATGCCGGAAATGTGCGGTATGTGATTCTTCTTTGGGTACTACAAATACGCTTACGGTATTGGCCGCGCTATGCTGCCGTCTTAATTTTTCTGCTGCGCGTGAAGTATAAGTTGCTATTGCCTCTTTGATATCTTTCAGATCGGTAACAGGCGAGCCGAACATGCGGGTGGTGGCAATCATTTTTTTGTTAACGAGTTCATCCAGCATCTGTATGCTTTCAATGCCTTTTAACTCGCGCAGCAGGCGCATGCCGGTTACGCCGCCCAAATGTTTGCCTGCCCAGTGAATGTCTTTAATGCTGAGATCGTACGCGGTATTAATGTTCATGCGGCGCAGTTTATCAGCATACTGGAAGCCTATGCCCCATACATCTTCTATCGGCGTTCGCTTTAATGCCTGTTCTGTTTTTCGCGGTGTATCAAGCACCAGTACGCAATTGGTGACTTCTTTATTTTTTTTGGATAAACGATTGGCTACTTTACTCAGCACTTTTGTTGGCGCTACGCCAACGGATACTTTGATGCCGGTCCATTGTTCCACCATCTCGCGCAGATATAAAGAAAAAGATTGCAGGTCTTGTGGTGCAATATGTGCGAGATCAAGAAAACATTCATCAACAGAATATACTTCTACAGAATGTGGTGGCAGCAGCATGCGCAGGGTTTCCATAACGCGCCAGCTCAGGTCGCCATAAAGATTGTAGTTGGAGGAGAATGTGGCCACGCCATATTTTTCAATTAATGGTTTGGCCTTAAAATAAGGGCCGGCCATTTCTACGCCGTGGGCTTTGGCCTCATCGCTGCGCGAGATGATGCAACCGTCGTTATTGCTCAATACCACAACAGGTTTGTTCTGGAGATGGGGCCTGAACAAACGCTCGCAGGAGCAGTAGAAGCTGTTACAATCAACGATGGCGCGCATACCCCTAGCCCCCTGAAGGGGGAACTGTATTTTTGGTTGAAATAATAATTTTACCCCCCTGCCCTCCCGCTTGAGCGGGACAGGCTCTGAAGGGGGAGTTGATTGGCCTTTCTTTTGCAAGTATCGTATTGATGATAGCGATAACTTCTTCGAACTGATTTGTGATAGCTGAATTGGTGAACCGAAGTACCTGGATGTTTTCTATTTCCAATGACCACTGTTTGGCTTTGTCTGCCTGTTTTACTTCATCCCTGTTGTGAATACTGCCATCTGCTTCAATAACTAATTTCAGGGTATGACAATAAAAGTCAGCGATGAAAGGACATAGCGGATGTTGTCTTCGGAATTTGTGGCCATATGGCTTTGTACGCAGGTATGACCATAGCTTCATTTCAGCAGGGGTTAGATTATTTCTTAATTCTTTGGCGCGACTGAAGATCAATGGCGTTGCATCATAAAACATTTTCTGTTTCATAAACTTTTTTTTAACTCCCCCTTCAGGGGGTCGGGGGGTAAAATGTTGAACATAGAACAAACCGTACAAGTGTGCGACGCAACAGAAGTTGAATAAAGTACTGCTGTTGAGTACATAAAAATCAAATTCCCCCTTCAGGGGGTTAGGGGGTGAATAGAATAAATAACTACCCCCCACGCCGCATAATTGCTAAACTCTTCTACCTGGATATTTCCGTACTTTTTATTTTCTGCCACCAGTGTAACGCCTTTGATATGTGTTTGCAGGCGCCGCACCAGCAACTCGCCGTTGAGTATGGCCACGATAATTTTTCCGTTAACGGCTTTTACGCTTCTGTCAACAATCAGCACATCGCCGCTGAAGATGCCGGCCTCAGCCATTGCATCGCTGTTCATACGGAAGAAAAAAGTGGCGGGCTTGTTGCGGATCAGTTGTTCGTTCAGGTCAATACCCCGTTCCATATAATCATCGGCAGCGGCGCCAAAACCGGTGGCGTTGGCAGTGGGTATTTCCCACTGGTTAAATTTCTTAGAGCCTTTGTAGGCGGCCCCATACCATTGTTCCCCGTCCATATAAATTAAATTTTGAAATACTAAATTATTTAGTAAATTTATACTAAAATCATTATCTCTGTAAAAAAATTATTTATGGATACAGGTGTAGCAACCAATAAAACATTCAGCAGTGCGCAGGTAAAAGGGTTTTGGGAATACCTGCTGGTGGCCCGGCCGGATGAGGCCGTATATGCGCAGGTAATGGAAGAGAAAAAATTCTTTTCTGCGCAATTTAAATTAATGGCTGCGGTAAAGACCCAGCCACATATTACGGTGGCCAATTTTATGGCGCTGGAGCCAATGGAAGAAACGATTATCCGGTGGATGCACCGCATCATCAGCAGTAAAAAAAGTTTTCGTGTAACACTGGATCAATATGGCGCTTTCAGGCCGCATACCATTTATCTGCGGGTGCAGGATCACCAGCCGTTTCAGCAACTGGCAAAAGAACTGAAAGTGGTTGATCAGTACATACGTGGCTATGGTTGCCCGGAGATGCATTTGATCACCAATCCACATCTTACCATTGCCAGGAGATTAGAGCAAACAACTTATAGCGAGGCGGTAAAAGTATATGCAGAAAAAACGTTTCATGCTTCATTTGATGTGAAGGAACTGATACTGCTGCGCAGGCGGCACCAGATTGATAGCTGTAAGCAGGTAAATGTGTTTGGGCTGCAACCCTGATGCACATTCTGTTTCAGTGGGAATAAAAGTCAGCACCTTGTCAGTAAGATATCTGAAAGAATGACTGTTTTGTAAAATAGAAGCCGTCAGGGAACAAGAGTTGGTAGAAACCTTTATATGTTGTGCTATTGAAATTAATATGCCGATGCGTTTTACGTTTAAAAGTATTTAATAATGCAGCTATTCTTTATGCCAAACATTTTTAAAACACATAGATACATAGGAAAAACAGAAAAGAAACATAGTTTTTGAACTATATGTCCTGTTTCCTAACCTATGCAACTATGTGTTTAATAGCACAACATGGTAATCATACAAATCTGCGATACAATCATATGCAATCCGAGATACTTTCTTCCTACGCCACAGCAGAATACCTGCTGGTAATAGAACCGCATGAGGCATTGCGCGAAGAGATCATGCAGGTAAAAAAATATTTTGGAGAAACCTATGATTGCGCGGCATCGGGTACAGGCAGGCCCAATATTACGCTGGTAAGGTTTCAGCAATATGAAATGATAGAGCAGCGCATTGTGCACCGTTTGCATTTACTGGCAACCGCACATGCTTCTTTTATGGTAGAATTACACGATTTTGGAAGCCTGCCAACACATAGCATATTCATTAATGTTACCACCAAAACACAGATTGTTGAACTGGTTAAAGCCATACGCCCCATACAACACCTGCTAAAAATTGATAAAGACCGTAAGCCGCATTTTATTACCGAACCCTATATCAGCATTGCACGCAAACTATTACCATGGCAATACGAGAAAGGCTGGCTTGAAATGAACAACACCCATTTTAGCGGCATGTTTGTGGCAGATCACCTGTTATTATTACGCAAGCGTGAGGGGGAGAAAAAATATACTACCGTTAAGAAGTTTCAGTTGATGAATGTGAGAGTGATTGCCACGCAGGGGGAACTGTTCGTCTAACAAAATCATACCATCTTATAAAAAATATCCCTCTCTGCCAGCAGGGAAGGATGGCGAACCCAGGGTGGGTAAACCAATTTGCCATGGAAGACGAAATACAAAATGAAAACAAATACTTAAAAGGCCGCGGCGCCCAGTTTAATCCTAAAAACCGGTTCCTGAAAAACGAAAAACTGAGGGAACAGATTGAAAGTATTGACGACTGGACCGAACCCAACTCTGCCACCGTTTACCTGGAAGAACATGCCAAAAGCATTGTAAATAAAGTGGAGAGTCCGGATGTAGGCATGTGGTACAGCATGAACCCATACCAGGGATGCGAGCATGGCTGTATTTATTGCTACGCCCGCAATGCCCATGAATACTGGGGGTACAGCGCCGGACTGGATTTTGAAAGAAAAATTATTGTAAAGAAAAATGCCCCTGAACTGCTGCGTAAATTTTTGATGAACAAAAACTGGGAATGTGTACCCATTAGTTTAAGCGGTAATACAGATTGTTACCAGCCGGCAGAAAAAAAGTTTGAATTAACCAAAAGGATGCTGGAAGTGTGTAATGAGTTTAACCAGCCTGTTGGTATGATTACCAAGAATGCAGGGATATTGCGCGATAAGCAACTGTTACAGGAAATGGCGAAGAAAAAATTAGTGAGTGTATTGGTGAGCATTACATCATTTAACGAAGACCTGCGCCGGGCGATGGAACCACGCACTACTACAGCCAAACAAAGGTTGCGCGTAATTAAAGAGCTAAGCGATGCCGGCGTGCGGGCCGGTGTAATGCTGGGCCCTATGATACCCGGACTGAATGAACATGAAATGCAGCGTATTATGGAAGCGGCAAGTGAGAATGGCGCTACGTTTAGCGCCTACACCTTCATCCGTTTAAACGGAGCTATTAAACTGATCTTTCATGATTGGCTGTATAAAAATTTCCCCGACAGGGCGGATAAAGTTTGGCATATGATAGAACATGGCCACGGCGGCAAAGTGAACGACAGCCGCTACGGCTTGCGTATGCGTGGCGAAGGGCCTATTGCTGATTTGGTGAGGCAGCAGTTTAAGAAGTACAATAAAATCTATAAACTGAATGCAGAAAGATGGGAATTGGATTGCAGTTTGTTTAGAAGGCCGGGGGAGCAGGGGAGGTTGTTTTGATTTTTTTTTGCCACAGATGACACAGATTTTCACAGATTTCTTTTCTGTGTTAATCTGTGTCATCTGTGGCAATATTTCTAATGATAAACCCAACAACATTGCTTTTCTTACCTTCGCCCCATGAAAACAATCGGCATCATCGGCGGGATAACCTGGTTATCTACTGTAGAATATTACAAGTTCATCAATCAAATGGTGAATGAAAGATTGGGTGGGGTTAATGCAGCAAAAGTAATTATCTATTCAGTAAATTTTGGTGAGATCAAAACCTTAACCGAGGCCGGCGATTGGGATGGTATTGCGGCCATCATTTGCGAGGTGGCCCATAAACTGGAAAATGCAGGCGCAGATTGTTTGCTGATTGGCGCCAATACCATGCACAAAATTGCAGATACGGTACAGGCTTCAGTTGAAATACCTGTCATACATATCGCCGCGGTAACTGCCGATGCCATCGCACAGAAAAAACTGAAAACAGTTGCCCTGCTCGGCACTAAATATGTAATGCAACTGGATTTTTACAAGGATAAACTTGCTGCAAAAGGTATTACTGTTATTATTCCTGAACAACCAGAAATTGACTACATCAACAACGCCATCTATTCAGAATTTGCGAAAGGATTATTTCTTCCTGAAACAAAACAAAGGTTTTTGCAGATCATTGATCAGCTTATTGCTAAGGGAGCAGAAGGCGTTATTTCAGGCTGTACAGAAATTCCATTGCTGATACAACCTGAGGATTGCAGCATTCCTGTTTTTGATACTACAATGCTACATGCAAAAGCGGCTGTTGATTTTGTGTTGTAAGGGGGTTGTCACAGATTACACAGATTAACACAGAGAAAAAATCTGTGCCAATTTGTGTAATCTGTGGCTATCTTAAAATGCACAATCAGCGGTTTCATTCTTAACAACACAAAAGCTCTTGAATGTAAGCGTCTCATACCCATACTGATCGCTCAACAAATAGTATTATATTTAATACCTATTTATTCTGCATGAGCCAATTCAAAAGAAGCCTTTCCCTACAAACCACCATCGCTATTGTTGTTGGCGGCGTTATTGGCTCCGGCATTTTTATGAAGCCTGCCCTGATGGCCTCGCAATTAGGCTCGCCCATTTTGTTATTGAGTGTTTGGATAGTAGCGGGGGTGATCACTTTATTTGGTGCCTTATCAAATGCAGAACTGGCAGCTATGTTTCCGCAAACAGGCGGACAATTTGTTTTCTTTCAAAAAATTTATGGAGAAGGTTTTGCTTTTTTATACGGATGGGCAGCATTTGCTGTTTTTAATACCGGTGGCAACGCATCCATTGCCTATGTATGCTCGCAATACACCAACTATTTTATAGAATTGCCCAGGTTTAGTGCTGCTGCGGAACATGCTTTTTTATTACATATTCCATGGGTGGGTAATATATTTCCACTGGAAAATATTGGTGTAAAAATATTAACCATCTGCATCATCCTGTTGCTCACGTTTATCAGCTACCGGAGTGTACAATACGGTGGCACCCTGCAACGGGTGTTTACTTTATTAAAAGTGATCGCTATTGTTTTGCTGATTGGTGGTGTATTGAGTTCGGGCAAGGGTTCTGTGCATAATATCTTTACCGCAATGCCATCTGCCCCTCATGGATGGGATCTGCTAAGCGCTTACGTGGCCGCTATTGCAGGTGCTTTCTGGGCTTATGATGGATGGAATAATATCACTTTTGTGGCAGGAGAAGTAAAAGACCCGCAGCGGAATATTCCCAAAAGCCTGTTTGCCGGTTTATCTTTTTGTATTCTGATCTATGCATTAATTAACCTGGCTTATATCTATGTATTACCCATTGATCGTTTGGCAGCCTCCTCTTTTGTAGCATCTGATGCGGCTAAAGTTGCATGGGGTGCCATTGGTGGCAGTGTGATTGCATTGATCGTTATCATATCCACCTTTGGCACTACCAATTCAAATGTATTGGCCACAGCCCGTGTTAGTTTTGCCATGGGGCAGCAAAACAGATGGTTTAGCTGGGCAGGTAAAGTGCAGCCAAAATATCAAACACCTGGCAATGCGTTATGGTTAAATGCTATATGGACCGTATTACTGATTGTGAGTGGCTCGTTCGATATGCTTACCGATATGCTGATTTTTGTGAGTTGGTTCTTTTATGGCATGAGCGCTTTGGGCGTACTGATCCTGCGTAAGCGGATGAAAGATACCCCGCGTTTTTACCAGGTATGGGGCTATCCCATCGTACCATTGGTATTTGTGAGTTTTACTGCTTTTTTCCTGTGCTACACTTTGTATAAAGACATACACAATTACCAGAATGGCACCGCGCCTATTATCAACGCGCTATTGGGTATACTGATCACGGGTATCGGAATCCCGGTGTACTTCTTCTCTAAAAAACGAAAAGGATGAGGGGCTTTCGATGCTAAGCTTTATTTTCGCTTCAAACCAGAAAATAATATGGAGGTAGTGATTGAAGCTATAGGTAAATTGTTTGAATCGATTGGCAACCCCAAACCGGACAGGATTGAAAAACTGCCCCAGAGCGGTAGCGACCGGATCTATTTCCGCATTTATTCCCGCGAAAACACTTTTATTGCAACCTATAACATCAATAAAAAAGAAACACAAACTTTTGTGTATTTCAGCCGTCATTTTATTAATGCAGGCTTACCGGTTCCGGCTATCCTTGGAGTAAATGAAGATGATACCATTTATATCCAGCAGGATCTCGGTACAGATTCGCTGTTAAATAAACTGGAAGAAAAAGGGCATGGTGAGTATGTATATGAACTGTTTCAGAAAAGTCTGGCGGCATTGGCCCGTGTGCAGATTTTGGGAGATAAGGATCTGAATTACGACTGGTGCTTAACGGCCAAAGAATTTGGTAAGCAGGCCATCATGAGCGACCTGCTGTATTTTAAATATTATTTTCTCGATACCCTCCAGTTACCTTATGATAAACAGGCTATGCTGGATGATTTTGATGCACTGAGTACCTACCTCACCCGAACAGAATACAAATACTTTATGTTCCGCGATTTTCAGAGCCGGAATATTATTGTAAAAAATGATGAAGTAAATTTTATCGATTACCAGGGCGGGATGAAAGGCGCCCTGCAATATGATGTGGCATCTTTGTTATGGCAGGCAAAAGCCGAACTGAGTGAGGACTGGAAGAATTCTTTGCTTGAATTTTATATGGATCGTATAGAAGACCTGCTGGGCAAACCTGTTGACCGTATCACTTTTGTGAGTCAGTATAACGGCTATGTATTGATCCGTTTATTGCAGGTAATGGGCGCTTATGGGTTCAGAGGTTTGTTTGAGCGTAAAGCGCATTTCCTAGCAAGCATCCCGCTGGCATTGCGTAACCTGCAATTCTTTATAGAGCATAAACGTATTGGCATTGTAACGCCGGAGTTTGACCGTGTACTGCGTTTAGTAGTGGCTGATGATATGATTAAACGCTTTCAGCCAACACAGGCAAATGAAGAAACGCCATTGGTGATAGAAGTAAACAGTTTCAGCTACAGAAAAGGAATTCCTGCCGATCCATCAGAAAATGGCGGTGGTTTTGTATTTGATATGCGGGCAATTTTAAACCCTGGGCGTTTTGATGAATATAAAACACTTACGGGTAATGATAAATCGGTTAAAGATTTCCTTGAACAAAGAACCAAAATGAATGAGTTCCTGAACAGCGTTTGGGACCTCATCGATATTTCGGTAGAAACTTATCTGCAAAGAGGCTTCAGTCATTTAATGATCAATTTCGGATGCACCGGAGGCCAGCACCGCAGTGTATATGCCGCCGAACAAACAGCGCGACATTTACGCAACAAGTATAAAGTGAAAGTGAAACTGGCGCACACAAATAGTGCGAATTGGGTGAGAGAACTGCCTGCCCCCCAGCCCCCTGAAGGGGGAGTTAAGTAAGATTTTAATAATATTAAATCAGTAATTCAAACAATAATGACTGTATTCAATTCCCCCTTCAGGGGGCAAGGGGGTAAGGGGCAAGGGGGTAAAGAGCAAGGGGGTAAAGCGATGATCTTCGCGGCTGGCCTTGGCTCCCGCCTGAAACCATGGACAGATCTGCATCCCAAGGCATTGGCCCTGGTGAATGGGAAATCATTATTGCAGCGAAATATAGAATACCTCCAGCAGCATGGTATTTATGAAGTGATAGTGAACGTACATCATTTTGCAGATCAGATTGTAGCGGCTATTGACAAAAATAAAGGTTGGGGAACAGAGATAACTATCTCTGATGAAACAGACACAGTACTTGAAACAGGTGGGGGATTAAAAAAGGCCGCCTGGTATTTTGAAGGAGAAGGCGATTTTGTAGTGATCAATGTAGATATACTTACAGACATGGATCTGACTGCTATGATCAGCCAGCACTGGCAACAAAAACCAATAGCAACACTTGCCGTAAGTGATCGTGAAACATCGCGCTATTTTTTATTTGATGAGCATGCTGTTTTATCAGGCTGGCGCAATGTGAAAACAGGAGAAGAAAAAATTGTACGGGCTGCGGATAAGCTTTATCAGAAAGCATTCAGTGGTATACACGTTATCAGTGGACTGCTGCTTCAGCAAATAAAACGGGAAGGAAAATTTTCAATGGTAGATGTTTACCTTGACCTTGCAAAAGATCATATTATTTCATCTTACGATCATACCGGCGCACATATGATAGATGTAGGAAAACCGGAAAGTATTGTAAAAGCAGAAGCTGTGTTTATTTAAAAACCGATCATGCAAAAAACCAGGTTTGCCATAATAGGTTGCGGAAGAATTGCAGAGCGGCATGCAATGCATATCCACACATATGGACAACTGGTTGCAGTTTGTGATGTTGTTGAATCCAAAGCAAAAACATTAGCTGGGAAATATGGAGTTGATTATTTCTTGTCGGTTGAAGAACTATTGAAAAATAAAACAGGGATAGATGTTGTTGTGATTTGTTCTCCCAATGGATTACATGCCATTCATGCCATACAGGCAATGCGGAAAGGATACCATGTATTGGTTGAAAAGCCTATGGCCATTACATCTGCCGATTGTGAAGCAATGATCAGGGTAGCTGCAGAAACAGGCAGGCACTTATTCACCGTAGTTCAAAATCGTTTCAATCCACCCGTTCTGGCAGTTAAAAAAGCATTGGATGGTGGGATGTTTGGAAAATTGTACAGTATTCAGCTAACTTGTTTCTGGAACCGCAACGCAGCATACTACAAAGACTCATGGAAAGGATCGAAGGAGCTTGACGGAGGGGTATTGTTTACACAGTTCAGTCATTTTATTGATTTGTTGTATTGGCTTTTTGGCGATATTAAAACTATTTATGCCATCACAAAAAATGCGGCACATAATGGTATCATTGAATTTGAAGACTGTGGTGCAGTTACAATTGAATTTGATAACGGCGTCATTGGAACTATTAATTTTTCTATCAACAGTTTTGATAAAAACAGAGAAGGCTCATTAACCATTTTAGGAGAAAAAGGTACAGTAAAGATCGGCGGAGAATACCTGAACATTATTGCATACCGGCAATTTGAAACAGGCGATTTAGATTGTACAGATGATGCAAGCGAAGCCAATGATTACGGCACTTATAAAGGTTCTATGAGCAATCATGATAAAGTATATGCAAGCCTGGTAGATACTTTACAAAACGGAGCAGCTTTCTACGCCGGGCCATTGGAAGGATTAAAAACAGTAGAAATAATAGAACGTATTTATCAATCAGCCCAATACAATAAAACTTCCTAAACCGTGCCTTTGTGCCTTAGTGTGATTATTTTCACTTACAACAAATAAATCGTTTTTAAAAATAACAGTATGCCCTACCAATCCTCACAATCCTGCATCAGAGATGTTGTATTTGGCGCCAATGTGAAGCTGGTAGAGCCTTGTAATCTTTATGAATGCACCATTGGTGACGATTGTTTTATCGGTCCATTTGTTGAGATACAACGATCAGTAGTTATTGGTAGCCGGTGCAAAATTCAATCACATAGTTTTATTTGCGAACTGGTTACTATCGGCAATGATTGCTTTATTGGTCACGGCGTAATGTTTGTGAATGATACTTTTAAAGAGGGTAAACCTGCCGGAGACAAAAAATTATGGAAGCCAACAAATATCGGCGATCATGTTTCTATCGGCAGTAATGCTACTATTTTGCCTGTTACCATTTGCAGTAATGTTGTTATTGGCGCCGGTGCAGTGGTTGCAAAAAATATTACAGAACCAGGTGTATATGCAGGTAATCCGGCAAAACGGATAATTAAGAAATAATGTATTGTTTTATTGAGGTGATTTATTAATGCGGTTATTCTTTATGTCAAAACTTTTTTTAACACATAGGTACATAGGAGAAACAAAATGAAACATAGATATTGAACTATATTTTCTTTTTCCTAACCTATGTAACTATGTGTTTAATAGGAGCACAGCACATTATGAATAAATAATTCACCATTGACAATTCACCATTGACAATTCACAATTGCCCGCTACACTTTAATATAGATCTTCTTCTTATCCAGCACATACACAATTGCCCAGTACATGGCAATCATGCAAAGTGCGTAAAAGAATGAGCCTACTCGCAGATCGGTAGCAATGTTTTTACAAACATGCTCATAAAACCAGGGGAAGAAAGAAGTGTACACTTTTTTCCCTTCAGGCGTAACATGATCAACCCATCTGAACATAGCCAATATCCTTGGCAGGAAGCCGCTTAATACAAAAATGAATAAAGGGTTCTTTCCAAAAACATCAAAGAACCGGCTCCATGCCCCCTTTCTTTCCTTGAATTCGATCAGGTAAATAAGTATGCCGATGGTTATAATGGCAAGGCCTGTTGTGTACAACACATAACTGCTGGTCCATATTTTTTTGTTTACCGGGAAAACCAAATCCCAGGAATAACCGGTAAAAAACAATACAAGACCAGCCACAAATAAATTGGAGAGCATCTCATAGTTCTTTCCTTTCTGCTGGATATACTGACCAACAAAAAAACCAAATATCACCTGCACAATAGCAGCCATAGTACTTGGCAACCCTTCAGGATCAAAAGGAACGCCTTCTCCTTTATAAATATGGGTAAGGCCCAGGATATTAATATCGACTTTTGTGCCAAACCAACCGGACAAACTATAAGGGTCTGCATTATTGCCCAGGAACAGGCAAATAAACCAGTATAACAGTAATAATATGCCGCTAAGTACAAAGGCTCCTTTTGTTTTGGCATAATACACAATAACTGAAGCAAAAAAGTAGCAAAGGGCTATTCTTTGTAACACGCCCAGTATGCGAACATTTTCCCATTGTTTCCAGGCAATGTTCTCGCCATCCCAACGCACAAAAGGGCTCCAGTTCAGGAACAGGCCAATGGCAAAGATGAGCAGTGCGCGTTTGATCACTTTCTTCCAGAATACAGCAGGACCAGCCTGTTCAAAACGGGGCATTACAAAGGCCATGGCATTACCAACAGCAAAAAGAAAGAAAGGGAAAACAAGATCGGTTGGTGTACAGCCATGCCAGGTTGCATGTTCCAGCGGAGAAAAAATATGCGACCAGTTGCCGGGATTATTCACCAATATCATCAGGGCAACAGTGGCGCCGCGGAATACGTCTAAGGAATAATAGCGTTGGTTCATGGCAAGTATTTTATAGTTATGAAGATAGGAAAGATAACAGGATATTGTGCAGGCTTCCCACTGCAACCTGTAAATCAGGATGATTGTTCCAATCTGTTCCTTTTTATCCATAAATTTGTCCGCTACCAGGAATTCTTGTGGCTCAATAAATCATTTTTTCAATCGGGGAATATGAGTAGAAATATACTGATCACGGGAGGTGCCGGGTTCATTGGCTCACATGTTGTGAGGCTTTTTGTAAATAAATATCCTGAAGATACCATCATCAACCTGGATGCACTTACTTATGCCGGTAATCTGGAGAATCTAAAAGACATTGATCAAAAACCTAATTACAGGTTTGCCAAAGTAAATATCCTGGATACAGAAGCCCTTGATCAAACATTTGATCAATACAATGTAACAGATGTGATACACCTTGCCGCTGAATCGCACGTTGATCGTTCCATTGTTTCCCCGCTTGATTTTGTGTATACCAATATCATCGGCACAGTAAACCTTTTAAATACTGCCCGTAAAAAATGGAAAGAAGATTATTCAAAACACCTTTTCTACCATATTTCAACAGATGAAGTGTATGGAAGTCTGGGCGATACCGGGTTCTTTACGGAAAAAACACCTTATGATCCCAATTCACCTTATTCGGCAAGTAAAGCATCCTCAGACCATTTTGTAAGGGCGTATCGTGAAACGTATGGTATGCAAACCATTGTTTCCAATTGTTCCAATAACTACGGTCCGTATCATTTTCCGGAAAAACTGATCCCGCTTTTCATCAATAATATTATTACCGAAAAGCCATTGCCCGTGTATGGAGATGGGTTATATACCCGCGATTGGCTTTATGTAAAAGATCATGCATTGGCTATTGACCTGATCTTTCATAACGGTGTAAACGGTGAAACCTATAATATTGGAGGGTTTAATGAATGGAAAAATATAGACCTCGTAAAATTGTTGTGCAGATTGATGGATGAGAAACTGGGAAGAGAAAAAGGACACAGCGAGAAACTGATCATTTATGTGAAAGACAGGCCGGGGCACGACAGGCGCTACGCCATCGATGCATCCAAGATCAATAAAGAACTGGGTTGGAAACCAACAGTTACATTTGAAGAAGGATTGAGTGAAACGATTGACTGGTACCTGAACAATTCGGGCTGGTTGCAAAACGTTACCAGTGGGGCTTATCAGCATTATTATCAATCAATGTATACCAACAGATAATTATGAGGGTTGAAAAAACAATATTAGAAGGATGTTTCCTTATTCACGATACTTTTTTCGGGGATAGTCGTGGGTATTTTTTTGAAAGTTTTAACCAGAGAACCTTCTTTGATCAAACAGGGCTTGATGTTTCATTTGTACAGGATAACCAATCCGGTTCTCAGAAAGGAGTATTGCGTGGTTTGCATTTCCAGCAAGGCGAATATGCGCAGGCAAAACTTGTAAGGGTTTTAAAAGGGAAAGTGCTGGATGTAGCTGTAGATCTTAGAAAAAATTCTTCAACATTCGGTAAGCATGTTGCAGTTGAATTATCAGAAGACAGCCATACCCAGTTTTATGTGCCACGTGGTTTTGCGCATGGATTTGTGGTATTGAGCGAAGACGCGGTTTTCTTTTATAAATGTGATAATTATTATAATAAAGCATCTGAAGGCGGTATTATTTATAATGATCCCGATCTGGCTATCAATTGGAAATTAGATGCACAGGAACTGTTATTATCTGAAAAAGACACTAAGCTGCCAACATTGAAGGAAGCTGCCAACACTTTAAAATTCTGATTCATGAAAGGTATTATTCTGGCTGGAGGATCCGGCACACGTCTGTATCCGATTACAAAAGGTATCAGCAAACAATTGATGCCTGTGTATGATAAGCCGATGATCTATTATCCACTATCTGTATTGATGCTGGCGGGCATTCATGAGATACTCATTATTACTACACCCGAAGACTCTGCTCAGTTCCAGCGATTATTAGGCGATGGATCTGAACTGGGTTGTCATTTTGACTACGCGGTTCAGGAAGTGCCTAACGGCCTGGCCCAGGCATTTGTAATTGGTGAAAAATTTATAGGGAACGATAAAGTAGCCCTTATTCTAGGCGACAATATTTTTTATGGTGCCGGTTTCAGCAAACTTGTTCAGTCGTTCAATAATGTAGAAGGCGCTGCAGTATTTGCTTACGAAGTTCACGATCCTGAAAGATATGGTGTAGTGGCGTTTGATGAGAACAGGAAGGTGTTGTCAATTGATGAAAAACCCAAACAGCCTAAGTCCAATTACGCAGTTCCCGGACTTTATTTTTACGATAATAGCGTTGTGAAGATTGCCAAAACCATGCAACCTTCCCCCCGCGGCGAATACGAGATCACGGATGTAAATAAAGAATACCTGAAACAAGGCAAATTGAAAGTAGGAATCATGAACAGGGGCACAGCCTGGCTTGATACCGGAACCTTTGATTCTTTTGCCGATGCCTGCGAGTTTGTACGCGTGATCGAAAAACGCCAGAGCCAGAAAATAGGATGTATTGAAGAAGTGGCCTATCGCATGGGGTATATTAATAAGAACCAGTTGCTATTGCTCGCCGATAAATATGCCAAAAGCGGCTATGGTGAATACCTGCGCAGGATTAAATAGCCTGAATAAAGCAGGAAAGATACCGCTGTTAAATGTTGAATGCCTTCATTATCAGTGACCTGTAAATCTTCGTATAAAATCGCTCATTGATAACTGAAAATAATACATTCTTTTAACATATGGCGCGCCGGTACCGGTATCAGGGAATGTTTTGGTGAGGACATTATTCGTGTTTAGCTTTGTATGGCAAGCAAACAGAACGAATGGCTACTTTAGAATTTAACCAGATGTTGGTAAGTAACGCGGAGTTTTTAAAACCCTTCGCTGTTACTTTAACGCACGATAATGAAGCTGCTAAAGATCTTTTTCAGGAAACGCTTTACCGTGCATTGGCCAACCAGGATAAATACAATGTGGGTACAAATATTAAAGCATGGCTGTACACCATCATGCGTAATATTTTTATCAATAATTACCGCAGAAAAGCAAAACAGGCAACTATACTCGACAGTACACCCAATGAATACCTGATCAATCAATACCAGGGTGCTGTTGCCAATGAGGCTGTTGCCGCTATTAATCTCAAAGAAGTACAACAGGCTATTCATAACCTTCCCGAAATTTTCCGTAACCCCTTCCTCTTATATTTTGATGGATATAAATACCACGAGATCGCAGATATGCTGGGCGAGCCACTGGGTACTATTAAAAGCCGTATCCATTTTGCACGGAAATTGTTAAAGACACATATTCAGCGTTATTAAATCAATTCGCTTAACTTTCTGCTATTACAATTTTGAAAAAGAAAGTTATTATTATCGGTAGCGGTTTTGCGGGCCTTTCGGCTGCATCATTTATGGCCAAAGCCGGCTGGGATGTAACGGTGTTGGAGAAACATACTACACCCGGCGGTCGTGCACGCAGAATGTATGCTGCAGGTTTTACTTTTGATATGGGCCCAAGCTGGTACTGGATGCCAGATGTGTTTGAAAGATATTTCAAACAGTTTGGCAAATCAGTATCGGATTATTATAGACTGGAAAGATTGGACCCCTCGTACCGTGTTTACCGGAATGACGGACCAATAGATGTGCCTGCCAATTTTGAAGCGTTAATACAGCTATTCAATTCAATAGAACCCGGCAGTGGTAAACAGTTGGAGAAGTTTTTGGAAGAAGCAGCTTATAAATACGAAGTGGGGATTAAAAAACTGGTTTTTAAACCGGGCCTGTCGCTGACCGAATTTTTGGATTGGGACCTTGTGAAAGGAATACTAAAACTGGATGTTTTTAATTCCATGCGATCTCATGTGGCGCGGTATTTTACCAACCCTAAGCTGAGGGAATTGATGGAATTTCCTGTATTATTTCTGGGTGCGCTTCCTCAGCAAACACCTGCCCTGTATAGTTTGATGAACTATGCAGACATCAAAGGCGGAACCTGGTTTCCAAAGGGTGGCATGTATTGTATTGTACAGGCCATGCATGATTTGGCAGTTGAATTGGGCGTGCATTTTTATTTTGAACACGATGTAAAAGAAATAGCAGTTGACAAAAAGTTGGCCAAAAAAGTAATTGCCTCTTCGCCTGCAAATAATGAAATAAGCTTTGAAGCTGATGTGATTATTGGCGCAGCTGATTATCATCATATTGAAACTTCATTAATATCAAAGCAGTATCGCTCTTATTCAGATAAATATTGGGATACAAGGGTAATGGCACCGGGAGCTATTTTGTATTATATTGGGTTGAATAAAAAACTGGAAGGATTGCAACATCATTCGTTATTTTTTGATGCCTCTTTTGACATACATGGGAAAGAAATCTATACAACGAAAGAATGGCCAACAGATCCGTTGTTTTACGTAAGCGCCGCTTCCGTAACTGATGTGTCTGCTGCGCCGGAAGGATGTGAGAACCTCATTTTTTTGATACCGGTAGCTGCAGGATTGGAAGCGGATACGGAAGAAGTAAGAGACCGGTATTTTGATATGATCGTTGAACGGATGGAAAAACACCTGGGCCAATCGATCAAAGACGCAATAGTTTATAAAAGATCATTTGCGCAAAAAGATTTTGTGCACGAATACAATGCTTTTAAAGGGAATGCATATGGCTTGGCGAACACGTTGATGCAAACTGCTGTTTTAAAACCATCCTGCAGAAGTAAAAAACTAATGAACCTTTTCTATGCCGGACAGTTAACTGTACCCGGCCCGGGAGTGCCACCCAGCCTGATAAGCGGTGAAGTAGTGGCAGGAGAAATAGTGAAGGCGTTCGGGAGATGAGGGGGATTGTGAATTGTGAATGGTGAATGGGCAATAAAACCTGTATTCACAATTGCCATTCACCATTCACAAAAAGGTGATAACTTAAACAAAAAAACATGATAAACCTGTTTCATGAAGTGAGCCAGGAATGCAGCAGGATAACAACGGGGAAATACAGTACCAGTTTTTCTTCGGCAATTAAACTGTTGCACAAAGGTTTTCGTGCACCTATCTATAATATCTATGGCTTTGTTCGTTTTGCAGATGAGATCGTGGATACTTTTCATGATTATGAAAAACTTCAACTTTTTGAAGAATTTAAACAGGCTACTTATGATGCAATAGAAAGAGGGATCAGTCTTAACCCCATCCTGCACAGCTTTCAGCTTACTGTAAATGCATACCATATAGACAAAACACTGATCGATTCTTTTTTTAATAGTATGAAACAGGATCTCGGCAAACGCAGATACGATAAAGCAGGCTATGCCGCCTATATTTATGGCAGCGCCGAAGTGGTTGGACTGATGTGCCTGTCTGTTTTTTGTGAGGGTAATCTGCACACGTATGAAAAGTTGATGCCATACGCAAGAAGTCTGGGTGCCGCTTTTCAGAAAGTGAATTTTCTGCGCGATATGAAAGCAGATTATGAAGGCCTGGAAAGAGTTTATTTTCCAGAGTGCGATTTCAGCAAGTTTAGCCAGAATGATAAAGCGGTGATTGAAGCAGATATTCAAAAAGATTTTGACCTTGCTTTTGAAGGAGTACTGCAACTGCCTGCCAAAGCAAAGTTTGGGGTGTATGTGGCATATAAATATTATTTCTCACTGTTTAAAAAGATCAAAAAATTACCGGCACAACATATTTTACAAAACCGTATCCGAATTCCGGATTATGGCAAAATATTGATACTGGCCAAGGCTGGCATCCGGAGTCAGTTGAATTTGATGTAATTACTCCATTTTGAATCGGATATTTGTATGGCATGGAAAAAGTAATCCTGGTAGATGAGAATGATGTTTCTGTAGGAACTATGGGAAAAATGAAGGCTCACGAGAGTGCCGTACTTCACAGGGCTTTTAGTGTGTTTGTTTTTAATGAGAAAGACGAAATGTTATTGCAACAACGGGCATTGGTTAAATACCATAGTGGTGGTTTATGGACGAATAGCTGCTGTAGTCATCCGAGACCCGGTGAAGACACTAAAGAAGCCGCTTCAAGGCGTTTGCAGGAAGAAATGGGATTTACTACGCCGATTAATAAAGTATTTGATTTTATTTATAAAGCATCTTTTGATAACGGGCTCACAGAGTATGAATTTGATCATGTGTTTGTAGGTTACTACGATGGAAAGATTAAACCGGATGAAAAAGAAGTATGCAATTATGCATACGAGCCTATGGAAAAGATAGAAGACCTGATAAAAAGCAAACCCGAATTATTTACCGTCTGGTTTCAGATCGCTTTTCCAAAACTGATGGATTGGTGGCGTAAAAACAAACACGCTCGGGCAAATTGAATTTTGCTATCTTATGCACATCAATCATATGCAATATCCTCCAAAAGCAATTATTATTGGCGCCGGTATCGCCGGTCTCGCAAGTGCTATAAGGCTCTCGGTACAAGGCTTTGAGGTAACCGTATTTGAAAAGAATAACTACCCCGGAGGTAAGCTGCGCAATTTTGAATTGAACGGTTATTGTTTTGATGCCGGACCAAGCCTGTTTACCCAGCCACAGAATATCGAAGAGTTATTTGTTTTGGCAGGAGAGCCGATAGAAGAATATTTTCAATACCGGCAGCTACCTGTTTTGTGCAACTATTTTTATGACGATGGCACCACAGTAACTGCTTATGCCGATAAAGAAGCGTTTGCAAAAGAGCTGTGCGATAAACTTGGAGAAACTACCGACAGTGTGCGATCTTATTTAGCCGCATCAAAAAAAATATACCGGAACATTGGCAAGATCTTTCTCAATTTTTCGCTGCATAAGATGCGCACATTGTTTCGCGCTCCCATATTCAGGGCTCTTGCAACGCTGCGGTGGTCTTATCTTTTTCAATCCATGCATTGCGTTAATGCAGGATATTTTAAAAACCCTAAAACAATACAACTGTTTAACCGCTATGCAACATTTAACGGCAGCAGCCCATATAAAGCACCGGGTATGCTTACGCTGATACCACACCTGGAGTACAACGAAGGATCCTTTTATCCCAAAGGAGGGATGATCAGTATTGCGCATGCCTTATACCAATTGGCGGTTAAAAAAGGAGTTTATTTTCATTTTAATACGCCGGTACAGCACATCATTCATAATGAAAAAAAAGTGGCAGGGGTGGTAGTAAATGGTGAGAACTTATATACCAATATTGTGGTAAGCAATATGGATGTGTTCTTTACCTACCAGCAGTTGCTGGGTGATCAACATGCTGCGCAGAAAATTTTAAAACAGGAGCGAAGCAGCAGCGCGCTGATCTTTTACTGGGGAATAAAAAAAGAATTTTCGCAACTGGGATTACACAATATTTTTTTTGCGGCCGATTATAAAGCAGAGTTTGATCATTTGTTCCGTTTAAAAAAGATGTATGATGATCCAACGGTATATATCAATATCACAAGTAAATGTGAGCCGGGTTTACAGGCGCCGGAAGGGAGAGAGAATTGGTTTGTAATGGTAAATGCCCCTGCCAATACAGGGCAGGATTGGAACGACTATCGTTTAAAATACCGTGCAGCTATTATTACCAGGCTAAACCGATTGTTGCAAACAGATATAGAACCTTTGATAGAAGTAGAAGATGTGCTGGATCCTGTGTTGATAGAAGCAGGAACAGCTTCTTATATGGGCTCGTTGTATGGCACAAGTTCTAATTCGCGGATGGCTGCTTTTTTGCGTCATCCTAATTTTACAAAGGATATCAGGGGTTTGTATTTTGTGGGCGGAAGTGTGCATCCCGGAGGCGGTATCCCGCTATGCCTTAAAAGCGCAAAGATCATGAGTGATATGGTGATGGTTGATAAGTATACTAAACATTGATAATATGTTGCCACAGATAGCACAGACAAATCTATTCTGTGCTAATCTGTGCTTTCTGTGGCAAAAAAAAAGGAATTCAAAATAACCTGATACATTAATGCAATTCTCGCGTCAAAATATCTCAACTTTTATTGCCATTCTCTTTCATGTAAGTGGGTTGATTGGTATTTTATTTACATCGCATAGCGACTGGTTTATCCGTAATACACCATTAAATCTTTGCTTGATGGGATTGCTGTTGCTATGGAACCAGCCGCAAAAAAATCTTGCATTCTGGGGCTTTGCCGGAATTGCATTTCTTGTTGGTATGGGCACAGAAATGATAGGGGTTAATACGGGCAGGCTTTTTGGCCATTATCAATATGGTACTGTTCTTGGTGGCAAATTAAACGGGGTTCCATGGCTCATAGGACTAAACTGGCTTGTGGTAGTTTTTTGCAGCGGCACCATCATGGTAAAATTTCAGCAATGGTTTAAACAGAAAATAGAGAAGGAAGGGCAGGGTTTTCCGCCAAAACTGGCTGCTTTGTCGCTGATTGTAGACGGGGCCATGCTGGCTACGTTTTTCGATTGGTTAATAGAGCCTGTAGCCATGAAATTGGGGTTCTGGCAATGGCAAAACAGCGGGGTCCCTGTTTATAACTACGCCTGCTGGTTTCTGATTAGCGCAGTATTATTAATGGTGTACCGCCGGCTTTCGTTTGAGAAGGACAATTATTTCGCAGTACATTTGTTTATTATTCAGGCATTGTTTTTTCTGGCGCTTAGAACTTTTCTGTAATATGAAATACAGTTTGATCGCATTGGCCACATTTGCCGTTATGGAGGGTATTACCTGGCTAACTCATCGCTATGTAATGCATGGATTCTTGTGGTACCTGCACAAAGATCATCACCGGAAAGGTCCCGGATTTTTCGAAAAAAATGATGCATTTTTTATCATATTCGCCATACCCAGCTGGTTATGTATCATGCTGGGAAGTATGAACCAGGCATATTGGGTAGTAAGTATTGGAGCCGGTATTGCTTTATACGGCCTCGCTTATTTTATAGTGCATGAGATCATCATTCACCAGCGTTTTAAATTATTTAGCAAAAGCAATAACCGTTACATCAGGGCCATCCGACGGGCACATAAGATGCACCATAAACATTTAGATAAAGAAGAGGGAGAGAGTTTTGGAATGTTGCTGGTGGCGAAAAAATATTGGGATAAGGTTAGGAAGGATGAGAGTATAAGCAATGAAATTACCGCAGAACAAATAGCATAAAAAACGGCGGTAAAAAACAGTCAACCGATCAATAACGCGCATATTGTCTACCCACTTTCATTATATTATTACAGGTGCCGGTTTGGCAGGATCAAGCCTGCTGATGCGGATGATGCGCGAGCCCTTCTTTGCAAAGAAGAGAATACTCATCATTGATCAGGCGCCTAAAGCAGTGAACGACCGCACCTGGTGTTTCTGGGAAAAAGAAGATGGTATTTTTGAACCTGTTGTCCATCATCGCTGGAACAGGATCAGTTTTTTTTCTGATACGTTTTCAGATACCATGGACATATCGCCTTATCAATACAAAATGATCCGCGGCATTGATTTCTATGAATATGTGAGCAACGAAAGCCGTAAGCATCACAATATTGAATGGCGCTATGCAAAAATAAGAACCATCAAAAACAGGGGTGAGGTTGTTATTGTAGAAACAGAAGCCATCTCATACACAGCCGATTATGTATTTAACAGCATCATGTTTCATGGGTTTCCGCAACAGTTGCCTGGTGGAGCGAAGAGTTACCTTTTTCTGCAGCATTTTAAAGGATGGATGATAGAAACAAATGAACCACATTTCGATCCTGCAAAAGCCACCTTTATGGATTTCAGGGTGCGCCAGAAATATGGTACGGCTTTTATGTACGTACTGCCAACATCTCCCACTACGGCATTAGTAGAATACACCTTGTTTACAAAAGAATTGTTGCAACAGGAGGCCTACGATATTGCTTTACGAAAGTATATTGCTTCGTTACTGCAGCTTACCGATTATAAAGTTACGCATGAAGAGTTTGGAGTGATACCTATGACAAACATGACCTTCCCTTTGCAAAAAGAAAGGATCATTTATATAGGTATTGCCGGCGGACAGGTAAAAGGCAGCAGTGGGTATGCTTTTCAGTTTATACAAAAACGTTCTAAACAGATTGTTGATTCGTTGATGGAGGATGATAAACATCTTTCTTTGCATCATACATTTAGCGAGAAAAAATTCCGGCTATACGATAGTATTCTTCTGAATGTTCTGGAGAACAGGAAGATGAGCGGCGCCCGGATATTTTCAAACATTTTTCAAAAAAATCCGGCACAGCGCGTTTTACGTTTTCTGGATAATGAAAGCAGTTTGCAGGAAGACCTGCAGATCATGCGCAGCGTGCCTGCCCGTATATTCCTCCCTGCTACCATCCGCGAAATCTGGCGCTGAAAATTAGCGGCTTTCTATTACATTTGCAGCCTTGGCCTCGTAGTACAATGGATAGTATAAGAGTTTCCGAAGCTCCAGATCCAGGTTCGATTCCCGGCGAGGCCACATAAATAAAGAACCCCGCAGATATTACCTGCGGGGTTCTTTATTTCAGAATGTATTTATGGAATAAATCTATTCTTTCCCAAACTTAAACGGCTTCGGTTGCCCGCATTTAACAGCTTCTCTTAAAGCCGCTTCCAGCGCAGGCCTTGCAGTTGCTTCACCTTTTTCAACATCAATACCGGCAAGCGGTACACGATCCTGCTTGCCAAATTGTGTGTATTCCCCATCAGCAGTATTCTGCCTGAAAATTTCAAAGTCATTATCTCCCTCTACCCAATAGCTTGCAGGGCGACTGGCTTTTGAATCATAAACGATTTTCTCAATATTGTTTAGTGGTACCATTGCAAGGTAATTGGCATTTGTTGTGCCCGTTAATGAAACTACCTCAAGGTTATACAAGAGTCTTATATTACAGGCGCTGTATTCTATTTTTTTGATCTTATAGGTATAAGAAACAGATTTTTTAGAAGTCCAGACAGGCTGGTCTGATGCCAGAAAAGTAAAGCTGTTCCACAAAGGAGTGGATGGGTATTTTTCAATACAGAGTTTTTTTAATTGTAACAGGGTGTTTTTAATCAGTTCAGCATTTTTGGGGTCTTTCTGGATGTAATTGAAATATGCTTTCTGTTGGTATTTGCGGGATTCCGTAGCCAGGTTTTCTGATTTAACCACTGCGTCTTTAAAATAAATAACGATTGTTCCAATGGGGGATGATTTATTAAAATCAGGGATCTCCACCTTGTCAATTTCTCCCGGGTAAAATTCAGATACACTTCTGTTTTTTTTATCAATATCCCAAAGAATACTGGCTGCCCCGTTTTTAAAACCAAAATTTGCATCCCTTACAAGAAACCGGTTACCGTTCAGAATTTTTATCTGACCGGCTATTTCTGATGCCTTGCTGTTTAAAATTGCCACACAGCTCTCAATTGTTTGGGCTTTGGTTGTGAAGGCAATAAAAAATGTAACTGCAAGTAACAAAGGGCTTCTAAAATTCATAAATGGGATTTTGATTTGTAAGCTGTTTAAATGAAATATTTGTGTAACTGTAAGTGCATGGTTGAGAAACTATCGGGTTGTTTTTTTTCCTGTTTTATCAATATAAAACGTATTGCCATTAAGTACAACCTTAGCTGCGCCAGCCGGGCTAAAAGGTTCTGCTTTATCATATACCATTGGGATAGCTTCTTTACCGTATATGTCCATATATCCCCACTTTTTATTGACTGAGATGGGCGCCATATCTTCTTCGAATTTACCGATGTAATCATATTTAATGGGAATAAGCTCTTCACCATTTCTGCCAATTGCCCCTTTTTTATTGTTTAAAATAACCCATGCAAACATCTGGTCGTCAAAATTGCTTACAGTATCATATTTGGGTGATATCACTTCCTGCCCATTTGCATTGAGGTAGCCCCATTTGTTATTTAACTGAACCTGTGTATATCCTCCATCATCATCTGCAGAAATAACTTTTTGATATTTGGGTGGAAATATCTGCACACCTTTTCCGGTATATCCGGCCCACTTTCCATAGATTTTAGACAGTATGAGATTTGATTCTGCCTGGATTATCTCATCGAACATGACAGGCAGAATTTCTTCACCATTCCTGTTAAGAATACCGTATTTATAATTTTCCTTTACTTTCCAATTGCCATAGATAGCTGTAAAAATCTCTGCGTACTTAAATGGGATCACAGTTTTGCCTTCTGTATTGAGTATGCCGGTTTTACCATTTGATCTGGCGTGGAAATGGCCATCTGCTTTGGCTTCGCTGATAAATTCATATTCAAAAGGAATAACTGTATAGCCTGTTTTATCAATAATGCCCCATACCTTTTGCTTTCGCACCGCCGCGCGTCCAAATCTGAATTGTGAACCATCTTCATAAATGAAGTCGATGATTTCCTTTCCTGTACTATCAAGGTACCCATACCCGCTGTTTTTTCTGGCAAGCAGGTTTCCTTCAGAGGGTTCCTGTATATAGTCGTAAATAATCTGCGAAATTAAATTCCCCTGTGCATCCAGTAGCCCGTATTTATTCAAAAATTTTATCTTGAATAATTGATCATAGGTAACTATATGGTCAAGTTTAGCAGTTACAACAACTGTTCCTGAACTGGTTTTAAGTCCATACTTTCCATTCTCATAAAAAGTTCTCAACCTTTGGGAAGAGCCCGGTAGGACCATAACAAACAGTGCGAAGATGGCCAGGGTAAAATGTTTCATGAAGGGGGAGATCTGAGTTAATGTTTATTTTTATGCCTTGCCAGGCGAATTATTTTCACTTAAAAATTTAAAATAAGCATTTTTTATTAAGGAACATCGATGCCTGTTTTGCTGACACTTTACGCCAGGTATCAATGGATGAATCCGGCCCGGGATTTTGATTAGGTGTTTTTGCCGGAATACCTGAAATTACAGGAAATACAAGTGGTTTGATATTGTTAAACAGATGGGAGAATAGTTTTCATATATAATAAACAAGTATATCAGCCTGCCAGTTAAAATGAGAATGAACAGCATGAGAAATAAAAATGCCTATGCAAAGCGAATGGAAGATTTTACAGATACTATTCTTGTGTGCTGCCCCGGCTGCAATAAGAAAGCAATTGTGATATATCAAAAACCAGTCCCCGGTAAAAAAGATCAGCCGGCAGTAAAGAAAGTAAGCTGCATCCATTGTGGCTTTAATAAGTCAGCCAGCCAGCAGTCATCAATTACACTTATTACTAACTCGAATAAAATATTGCCCGGGAACTATATTGTTATAGGACTTCCCATTGACCCTTTTTTTCATCTGCCGCTTTATCTGGTAACCGATTGTTGTAAAAACCAGCTATGGGCGTACAATGCAGAACACCTAGTTTTTTTGAAAAATCATATTGGCGCTTCACTTAGAGAAAGAGATGTGCGTGAAAAACAAAATAACAGCATAGGCAGCAGGTTACCCAAATGGATGAGCGCTGCAAAGAACAGAGATGCTATTTTGAAGGCCATCAGTTTTTTGGAAACCAAATTATAAACCTGATAGGATTGAAACCATCTGAATAATTTTTTTGAAAAATAAAGGGTTGTGTCATTTTATTTGAATTCTGGTTAGCCGCAGATTCGCAGATTATTCAAAGATTAAATCTGTGCTAATCTGTGAATCTGTGGCATCACTCTTAAAAGATCATTTCCCCCAAGCCCCGATATTACTGCTGAATATTTTTACAGCAATCGCCAGCAATATAACGCCAAAAAATTTCCGTATCGCCAATAAACCTGCCGGCCCCAACAGGTGTTCGATAAACTTTAATGATTTCAAAACAATGTATACAACAATCGAGGCAAGAAATCCGACTTATTCAGGTCTATCTATCTGATACAATCAATATACGTTGTATCATCAATATACACTTTCAGTATAATAATTTTCTCTCTAAACTGTATTTTCCGCCACCTGCTGTTGCCAATGCCAAAAAGCCACCAAAATAAATATACACCAACTCTGCATGCTCCTGGCCAAATGAAAATTGATGCATTATCAGGAAAACAATAAACAGATTAATAGAAACAAACAGTGCAGCAAATCTTGTTCCTAATCCAAAAATGATCAGCAAAGAACAAATACCGTCTGCAGTAAGTGCAAAAGTTAAGCTTGGTGTTGAACCAACATGTATCAGGTCAGGGAAATGGTCTTTCCATTTTGAAAAATTTGAAAATTTTTCAATGCCATGTTTGACAAACAGTCCGAAACCAAGCCATACGCGTAAGAGCAATAAACCAAAATCTGTGTTGACCGGAATAAAATCAAGGGTGAGTACTTTTTTGATGGTGTGTTTGTTTAGGTTAAAAAAGATTAATACTGGCAAATGCGCCATAATTTTCCCTATATATTTTATAAGGGCTATACCAGTCAAGGTTGGCCCCCAGTCCAAAGGTGATTTTTTTAGAACTTACACCTATCCTGGCATATCCGTAACTGCGGTCATGTTTACCGGATTCTGTGTTCAGACTGTATAATGCCTGTAGTCTTGAATAGAAACCCAGGGTGTTGATAATGGCAGGTTTATAAATTACCAACGCAAAAGTTTCTATGTTGTGCGAGTCTGTCAGGTAAACAGAGGGCGCAATAACCACAACGAATGTTTTGTTTGCATAAGCATACTGAAAGCCTGCCGAAGGGCGGAATCCCCAATTGGAATTCATTGCCCCGCCAGCATTTACAGACAGGTTTTTGAACAGCTCGTAGTTAAACTGAACAGGCACCATGAACTCATTATTGCTTTTGTTATACTGATAATCAGCCGCAAATGATAGAAGGGAGAAAACCCCAAATCTTTTGCCCGGAACAATTTTTTTTGTTACCGTCATCTGAAAATTCAAACGGTTATTTCCGGCAAGCAACTCAACAGGAATGGGAGCAGACGGGAAAGTAGGATTTTTTTCCTGTGCCCGGATAGCTGGCTGAATGCTTAATAACAGACTTATAAATAAACAGTATTTCATCCCGTTTTTTTAATACCTCAAAACTAAATCTCAAGTACAGGGAATGGGTAGTACTATTTATCGTAATGCTGGTACATTTTACAGCACACTATACTAAAGGGAACTGCTTTCGGAACTGTATTGGCGTTATGCCAGTTTGCTTTTTGAAGAAACGGTTAAAATAAGAAGTGTTTTCAAAACCCAGCTTGAAACAGATCTCTGCAACCTGCAAATCAGTGTGGATGAGGAATGACTTTGCCTCGAGGATTATTTTTTCCTGTATATGTGCCGATGCTGTTTTGCCGGTTAGTTTTTTGATGATACTATTCAGGTAATTGGCATTAACAGCCAGCCTGCCCGCAAATAGCGATACGGTAGGCATTTTGTTCTCCTTTCCGGCACACTGCTGCTGCAGATAATCGTCCAGTTCTTTTCGGAAACGATTATAGATTGTTTTGGATACTTTTACTTCTGCAGGAAGATTGTCGGTTGTTTTATTGTAGATCCTTTTTATATTATGCAGGTATAGCAGTAATAGTTTCCTGATCATTTCAAGCCTGTCACTTTCGTTGGAATACATTTCTTTAACCATCTCACCTGCCTGTTTTTTTAGTGAGGCGGCATCGGTAGATGATAAAGGAAGAAGCAGCTCAGATGAAAAATTAAAATAGGGATAGTCTTTGTCAAAATGTTTATTTGTAATATCCAGTCCGGCAAAAGAAGGTGTAAAGTAAATAACATATCCATATAAACGCCCGCTACGTTTCCATGATTCAAGTTTACCCGGATATGTAAAACAAAGACAATTATTGATTACCGAATGCTTTTTATCGCCTGAGGCAAAATGAAGGTGGGCATTGGTAAAAAGAATGACCCTGAAAAAATTTGCTCTGTAGAGAGGCATATGCATCAATTTATCATCCGGCTGATCCTGCAGCCGCATGCACATTATTTCCGGGTGAAGCGGTTTTTTCAGGCCATATAACCTGAAAAAATCATTTATTGTTTTCAAAAACGGAATATGTGAATAAATCTCAGCCATTTACTTTGCATTTTTTTGATAATTTCTGATGAAGTGTTACTGAGACACGATATGAGAGACGCCTTTTTTACGGAAAATATAGCACGGGAACTATATAGCCAATTGAGTGAAAATTACTGGTACGCATGCACCATCGCCATACTCTCCCTCGCCATTTGCTGGTTATATTCGAATGCGAGTTTTTTGTGATTGATGGTATCTACTATCGTTCCTATCAAGCAAAGACCACCGGTAAAGAGGTAAAGAATTCCCATGCCGTTCTGGCCCACCATAAAACGCTGTATACCGCCAACACAAACAAAACCCAATACACAGCCCAATAATACCTGGTCGCTTTTTCTGCGCTTGCCGTTATATACAGCAATAAAATTAACCAGGTTCTCATCACTGAGTTCTTTGGTAAGCATTTGCAGGTAAACCAGTTCTTCGCCTTCAATAGAAGGCACCATGTTAATCAGATTCGGTTTCATAAGCAGGTTTTAAAGGGAAGATGAGTTGTTTGATCCTTATAAATATAATCAATACCCCGAAGATTCCCAATGGGTGGTGCTGAAAAGAAAGTACAGGCTGCAGGCGAAGCGCATAATGGATGGCATGCCCCATACCGCATCCCGGGCAATGGCCAAAGCCCAGCAAACTGAACACACACAAAGAAGTATCGGGTTTATTTACAGGCAGAAAGAACAGGGTGATGAGGGCTGCTATCCAGCACAGCAATTCAAAACGATCACGGAGCCATTTGAATAATAGGTATGATAATCTGGAAAATAGATTCATGATGTTTTTTTGTCACAGATTTACAGACCTGAGATCAAATCTGTGCTAATCTGTGAATCTGTGGCGTAACGCTTAAAAGATTATTTCCCAAAAGCCCCGATATTACTGCTGAATATTTTTACGGCAATCGCCAGCAGTATCACGCCAAAAAATTTCCGTATCGCCAATAAACCTGCCGGCCCCAGCAGGTGTTCGATAAACTTTAATGATTTCAAAACAATGTATACTACAATCAGGTTAATGATAATGCCCGAAAGAATATACGCTTCATCATAGTTGGCTTTTAATGACATGATGGTAGTTAAAGTGCCACTCCCTGCAATAATGGGAAACGCAATCGGCACCACGCTTCCCGATGGTGCATTCTTGTCACCTTTAAATATTTCATGCCCCAGCACCATTTCCAGTCCCAACAAAAAGATCACCACAGAACCACCAACTGCAAAAGAACGAACGTCCAATCCTAACATATTAAGAAAAGGCTTTCCGGCATACAAAAACAAGATCATCAAAGCGCCGGAAACCATGGTTGCCTGGAAATTGCGGATAGCCCCCATCTTCTCTTTTAACGAGATGAGCAGCGGGATAGACCCCACAATATCAATCACCGCAAACAAGGTAAAGGTTACCGTAAGCAGTTGGTCGAAATGGAGGTTCATAGAGTCGGGTTTTAGTAAAGTTAGTAAATGTTATCGTGAGCTGTGAATGGTGAATGGTGAATGGGCAATGGTGAATTGTGAATAGTGAATAGGCAATGGCGAGTGGTGAGTAGCCGGTATCTTTGTTAATTCATCATCTCCAAACTCCAAACTCCAAACTCGTTTCACGAGTTTTCAACTCCCCGTGAACAACTTAATCAAAACAAAATTTTGCCTTCCCGTTTGCTCCGTTACATTTGCAGTGTATTTGGTTCCCGCCGTTATCGGGATTAAAAGGGAAGTCCGGTGTAATTCCGGCGCTATCCCCGTAGCTGTAAGCTTTTTCGTGAGGCGTGAGGCGTCAGTCGTGAGTTATATCATGATTTATACTTCATTTCCCACGCTCGTTGAAACTTCAAACCACTGTTCGGGCTAAGCCCAGATGGGAAGGTAATCAACAGAGAGCAAGCCAGAAGACCTGCCAGGTATTAATCAATCATTCACGGCTTTCGGGTGAAAGGCATGGAATGTAAAGGGCTGCTGCAGCGGTCGTTTATAGTTCCCCGTTTTTTTATTTTCCTGAAAGCTCATTGTTCAACTAAAAAAACAAAACAATGAGCAAAACATTCACGCTCCTCGCTACACTGCTTACCGGCAGCACTGTCTTTGCGCAAAAAGACTCTTTAACAACCAGAACGCTTGACGAAGTAGTAGTAACTGCCAACAAACTGGAACAAAAACAAAGTTCTACCGGCAAAGTAATTACCATTATCTCCAAAGCACAAATTGAAAAAAGCAACGGAAAAACTGTTGCCCAGGTATTAAACGAACAGGCAGGCATTACTATTAACGGCGCTTTAAACAATGCCGGTTCTGTACAAACCGTTTACATGCGCGGCGCATCTGCCGGCCGTACTTTGATCTTAATGGATGGCATTCCGCTAAACGATCCTTCTACCATTACAACAGATTTTGACCTGAATCTCTTCTCCATTAATGATGTGGAAAGAATTGAAGTATGTAAGGGCGCTCAATCTACTTTATACGGTAGTGATGCCATTGCAGGTGTTATCAATATTATTACTGTTAAAAAAGATGCCGCCAAAGCCTTCAACATCAAAAGCACATTAAGCCAGGGAACCTTAGGCACTTCGCGCAGCAATGTGCAGGTATTTGGTAAAAAAGATAAGCTAACCTATACTGCACGTTATGCCAGGCTAAGTACCAACGGATTTTCATCTGCTTACGACAGCACAGGCAAAAAGAATTATGATAATGACAGTTATAATGGTACCGTAACCAATGCCCAGTTGATGTACCAGGCAACACCGACACTGTTGTTTAAAACATTTGCCATGTACAGTAAGTATACGGCAGGTATTGACGCAGGCGTGTTTACTGATGACAAAGATTACTACATCCATAATTCATCTTTCATTACCGGTGCCGGATTTGCTTATAAAAAAGGACCTGTTACACTCAATGGAACCTACCAATACAGTGAGCTTAGCAGGAATTATCATAACGACAGTCTTGACAGAACCAGTACCATTTTTGAAGACAACAGCTATTCCGGCAAATCGCAGTTTGCAGAATTGTATGCGGGAACAAAACTGGGCAATGGATTTACTTTATTAACCGGTTTGGATTATCGCTATAACTCGTATAATCAGACTTATTTTTCAATAAGTGCTTACGGGCCATATGGCAGTAACTTCAGAGACACCTCTATGAACCAGAAAGCATTGTATGCCTCGGTTATTTATAACAGCCCCGACAGGAAACTGAACGTTGAGCTGGGCGGCAGGTACAACAACCATTCGCGTTATGGCAATAACAGCACGTACACGTTTAATCCATCCTATACGCTAAGTAAAGATGTTCGGATATTTGCAAGTATTTCAAGTGGCTTTAAAGCGCCATCACTGTACCAGTTAAGCATCAACGATAAATTAGAAGCAGAAAAGTCAATTAATTATGAAGGGGGTATCAGCCTGCAGCAAAAAAACTTCAATACAAGGATAGTGGTCTTTAACCGCCGTATCAATAACGGTATTGATTACAATTATATCACTTACAAATACTTCAATTACGTAAAACAAACCGTAAATGGTGTAGAGCTGGAAACAACCATTACACCTGTTGAAAAACTGAACATTACGGCTAATTATACATTTCTTGGTTCAGAAGAGATAACACAAAACCGTGTTACCACAAAAGATACAGTAACCTATGATTACCTGCTGAGAAGGCCCAAACACAGTATTAACCTTACAGCGGGTTGGGATGTTGCAAAAGGATTGTATGTATCACTTACCGGGAAATATGTTGGTAAGCGGTTTGATATTGGCGGGTACAAAAAAGCAGATATATCATTAGACAGTTATTTTCTGCTGAGCGCTTATGCCGATTATACTTTGAACCAGCATGTAAAGTTCTTTGCCGATGCACAAAATCTTACCAACAAAAAGTTTTTTGATGCACGTGGGTTTAACAGTATACCATTCCTGTTTAACACAGGTGTAACCTTTAACTGGTAAACCATGCCACTTCACGAAACAAAACAATGTGCACGTTGCTCACGCAACTTCGAGTGTAAGGTGGGCAATATTGCCGAATGTCAGTGTACACAGGTTCAGCTTACCTATGAAGAGCGTTTATTTATAGAAGAAAAATATACCGATTGTTTGTGCGGGCAATGTTTACAAACCTTGCAGTTCCAATACAAACTATACAGGAATCGTATTTTTAAGTTTTAGTTTCTTTTGCCACAGAAGGCACAGACAGGCCACAGAAAATTCTGTGCAAATCTGTGCTTTCTGTGGCAAATATTTTTCCATCCATGCTGCTCATTCGCAATAATTCGTGTAATTCGCGTAATGGAAATTTACCTGATCAGGCATACCACCCCCGCCATAGCAAAAGGGATCTGTTACGGACAAACAGACCTTGATGTAACAGAAAGTTTTGAAGAAGAAGCAGCAAGCATTCAGTCTCACCTTCCCCAAAATGTTGAAACAGTCTACAGCAGTCCCCTGCAACGATGCCGCAAACTGGCAGCGGCCTTGTTTCCGCAACACCCGCTGCATTTGGATAAAAATCTGATGGAACTGAATTGTGGCGCATGGGAAATGCAGTTGTGGAACGAAATACCCAAAGCAGAGATACAACCATGGATGAACGATTTCATCAATGTACAGGTACCCGGTGGAGAAAGCTACCTGCAAATGCATAACAGGGTCATCAATCGGTTTATTGATATCAGCCAGCAATCCAAACCGGCAGTGATTGTGGCGCATGGCGGTGTATTAAGAAGCATTCTTGCACACATTACCCAAACACCGCTTAAAAAATCTTTTGATGTATTTACCTGCCATTATGGGTGCGTGATAAAACTTATTGCAGAGAACAATAGCTACAAGTATGAGATATTGTACAATGTTTCACTGGCAGGAAAGGAGTGGCATAGACCCAGTAGTGAATTGTGAATGGGCAGAGTGGTTTATAAGTAACCAATGCCCATTCACCATTCACCATTGCCCATTCACCGCTCACGCCTCACGACCGACGCCTCACGCCTCACCCCCGTTTCCCCGAAGTTTCCTACATTTAATCCCAACACTAAAACTATGCAGGGAAAACAAAAGTTAAATCTCTTCAGTTTTACCATGATCGTGGTAGGACTGGTAATTGGCATGGGTATCTTCCGAACGGCTGCTACCAGTGCAAAAGATGCTATTGAACCCTCTGTTTATTTTACTGCATGGTTATTGGGCGGGTTCTTTGCTTTGTGCGGAGCGCTTACTTATGCCGAGATCGGAAGCCGTTATCCTGTTACAGGGGGCTATTACAAGATCTTCTCATACGCCTATCATCCCAGCATTGCTTTTGCTATCAACTGCATTATTCTAATCAGTAACGCTGCCAGCTTAAGCGGTGTAGCGCTGATAGGTAGCGGGTATATCACTAAATTATTCCCAGACATCGGTTGGACAGATATTGATAAAGCCCTCATCAGTTGCGGCGCCATCATTGTTTTTTACCTCATCAATTTAATGGGTCTGCGGATGAGCTCAAGAACACAAAATGTGCTAATGCTGATCAAGATCGGAATGATTGTAGTGCTCATACTGGCACTTTTCTTCCCGCACCATGATATTGCACAAACAGTTGCTGTGGTTACAACCCCGGCAACACCATCCATGAGCTGGATCCAGAGCCTGGGTGTTAGCCTGATCGCCGTTTCATTTACGTATGGCGGCTACCAGCAAACCATCAATTTTGGTAACGAAGTGGATAAGCCGGCTAAAAATATTCCCCGGGGAATATTTATCGGTATTGCCATTATCATTGGTTTATACCTGCTGGCTAACCTCAGCTACTATTACATTGTAGGATTCGACAACATGAAAGGTGAACGCGAGATCGCGTATGTAGTTATCCAGAAAACATTTGGTAAAAACGGTGCCGACGTATTTTCTTTCTTTTTATTTTTCGGCGTACTGGCGTATGTGAATGCCCTGCTGATGAGCAACCCAAGGGTAATGTACGCCATGAGCGGAGAAGGAGTTCTTCCTAAAATATTCTCAAAGCGAAACCCTAAGAACGAAGTACTCACCGTTTCATTAACGGTTTTTGCAGCCATGTGTTTTATCATACTCTTCTTTGCACAAACATTTGAGAAAATCCTCAACTTCACCATCTTTCTTGATTGTTTTGGGATGGTGGCATCCAGCGCAACCATCTTTGTATTACGCAAACGAACAAAACATCTTGATGGCACAGGTATTTATAAGATGAGATTTTACCCCCTCATGCCACTGATCTTTATGGGCGCGTATCTTTTTGTAGGAATCAGCATTGCCATTCAAACGCCCGATACCGCATTGGTGGGTTTGGTGGTGCTGGCTGCTTTTATGGTAATTTATTTTATCGCAAAAGGAAATAAAAAAAATCTTCCGCAACCGGAAGTCATGGAGGAATAAGCATATGGACCTTTCCTATATTCTGAATGAGCTGGGAGAAGACCGCGAAGAATACTTTCGCGCAGTTGCCCCGCCTATCATGCAAACCAGCAACTTCGCTTTTAAAAAAGTTGACGACCTGCGCAAATCTTTTGAAAATGAATACGCAACCTGGTTATATAGCCGCGGACTGAACCCAACAGTAGAAATACTCCGTAAAAAACTTGCTGCATTAGACGGGGCTGAAGATTGCCTGGTGTTTAACAGTGGCGCCGCCGCTATATTTGCCGCCGTGCTTGCCAATGTAAAAAGCGGCGATCATATTGTAAGTGTAAGTAACCCCTACACATGGGCCAAACGCATGTTTGAAGTGATACTGCCACGGTTTAATGTTACGGTTACTTATGTGGATGGCAAACAGGCAAACAATTTTGCCAAAGCTATACAATCCAATACCACCGTTATTTACCTTGAAACACCCAATAGCTGGTTTTTAGACCTGCAGGATCTGGCCGCCATTGCTGCCATTGCAAAAAAGCATTCCATTATTACCATCTGCGATAACAGTTATTGCACGCCGGTTTATCAAAAACCAATTGCTTTGGGAATTGACCTTGTTTTGCAATCGGCCACCAAATATATCAGTGGGCATAGCGATACGGTTGCAGGTGTATTATGCGGGGCAAGACCAATGATTGAACGGATCTTTAACAGCGAGTACATGAACATCGGTTCCGGTATTCAACCCTTCAATGCCTGGTTATTGATCCGCGGGTTAAGAACCCTGCCTGTGAGGTTAGACCGTATTACCCGGACCACCGAAAAAGTAGTGGCTTTCTTAAAATCCCATCCCAGAGTAGAAAAAGTACTATTCCCGCTCGACCCTTCATTTCCCCAGTATGAACTGGCCAAAAAACAAATGGGCGGGGCCTGCGGATTGGTAACTTTTCACCTCAAAACAAATTCCGGCAAAACCATCGAAGCCTTCTGCGAATCATTAAAACACATATTGATGGCCGTAAGCTGGGGCGGGCACGAATCACTCATCCTTCCCAAATGCGCCGGAATGAGCTGCGAAGCATTTGATGCCGGTAATCCTGATCACCGTTCTTTACGCTTATATATAGGCCTGGAAGAGCCCGATTACCTGCTTGCCGACCTGTCCGGGGCGCTTGATGCTATTTCCAGCCTTTCATAACACTTTTTTAACGCTTTACTGTGATTCCTTTCCGCCTGTCTAAAATTTAGGGAACTGGCTGGGAAACCGTTATTTTTGTTATATATGAAGAAGTTTTTGACACTGATATGTTGCACAATCATTTCCCAGGTATTTGCACAACGGGCGTCTGATAACTGGGACCTTCGACATTGCATTGAGCACGCCCTTGAATATAATATCTCCATCAAGCAGGCAGATGTTCAGGCAAGGATAGCTGCACTACAGGCCAAACAGGCAAAGTATAATCTTTACCCAAGCTTAAATGGAAGTACTTCCACAGGCGTACGTTTCGGTCGTTCCATCGACCCTACTACCAATACATTTTCTACGTCACAGTTCCTGTACCAGAATTTTGGTGTTAATGCAGGGGTTCAATTGTATAACTACGGGCGTTTAAGAAATTCTATACAGGTGGCCCGGTTTAATGCAGAGGCGGCATTGGCTGATGTGGCAAAAGCTTCAAACGATATCTCGTTTAACGTTGCTACCTATTACCTCCAGGTACTGGCCGGAAAGGAACAAATGAAGATCAGCTCTGTGCAGATAGCGCAAACACTTAACCAATACGAGATCACTAAAAAGCGTGTAGATGCAGGTGTTTTACCCGAACTGAACCTTGCAGAAGTAGATGCGCAACTGGCAACTGACAGCAGTAATTATTATGCAAGCAAAGGCAATTATGAACAGGCACTGCTAAGTTTACGTGCATTGCTAAACCTTGAAACAGATGTACTCTTTGGTATAGAAACACCATCGGTTGACCAGATTCCCATAGAATCATTTGCCGATCTTCAGCCCGAAGCTGTATATGCGCTGGCACTGGAATACCAACCTCAGCAAAAAGCCAATGCTTTACGGATCAAATCAGCGCAAAAAGGTATTTTGGTATACAAATCATTTTTATACCCGACCATTAATTTAGGAGGTAACCTTTCTACTAACTTCTCCAATTCATTTAAAAAAATAGCCGGCGGCACATTTCTTGGCTATAGCCCGATTACAGGATCGGAGCCGATCATATCGTTGAGTAACGTGAACTATTATGTTCAGAATCCTTTGTATAAGGTTACGCAAACCAGTCGCGACTTTAGCCAGTTATGGGAAGGATGGGGTAAGCAACTTGATAATAACTTCGGTCAAAACATTGGTCTTAGCTTAAGTATACCTATCTACAATAACCGCCAGGCAAGAATTGGTATTGAACAGGCCAAATTAAATCTCAAATCCGCAGAGTTGCAAAAACAACAAAGCGATCTTACACTGAGGCAGAATATTTATACCGCTTATACCAATGCTGTTACCGCCCTGCAGAAATTTAATGCAGGTAAGAAAACAGTAGAGAGCACACAGAAGGCATACGACTATGCATTAAAACGTTACGAAGTTGGTTTATTAAGTTCGCTCGATCTGATCACCAACCAGAATAACCTGTTAAAAGCAAAAATGCAGCAACTCAGCAATCAATACGATTATGTTTTTAAAATGAAATTGCTTGAATTCTATAGAGGGAAAGGTCTGAAATTATAAATCACTATACGGCCGTTCGCAAAAAGCGTTATGCAGCCGAAAGAAAATATGTTTTATGAATAAGAAATTGATCTGGATCATTGTTGCGTTGGTTGTTTTGATCGGTGCTTTGATCGGCATGAAAAAAGCCGGCATGATAGGTAAAGAAGAAGGCCTCAAAGTTTCTTCAGAGAAAGTGGTAGCCAGAACTATTACTGAAACAGTGAATGCCAGCGGAAAAGTATACCCTGAAATTGAGGTAAAAGTGAGTCCGGATATCAGCGGCGAGATTGTTGAACTGAATGTTAACGAAGGCGACAGTGTAAGAAAGGGACAGATCCTGGCAAGAATATATGCAGATATCTATCTTACACAGCGCGACCAGGTAGTAGCGGGCGTTAACCAGACAAAAGCACAATTATCCAATTCAGCAGCAAGCATGGTTGGATTAAAAGCTACATTGGATAACCTGAAAAATATATTCGACCGTCAGAAAAAATTATACAACGATAAAGTTATTTCACGTGCCGAGTTTGAACAGTCTGAACAAAACTATCTTACCGCCCAGGCTAATTACACAGCAGCTAAAGAAGGACTGAAAAGCAGCGAAGCCTCTATACAGAGTGCGCAGGCACAATTATCAAAGGCTGATAAAGATCTTTCCAGAACAGTGATCACCTCTCCAATGGATGGAATGGTGAGTTTGATGAATGTGAAAAAAGGTGAGCGCGTGGCCGGTAACAGCTTTAATATAGGAACAGAAATGATGCGCGTAGCAGATATGCGCAGCATTGAAGTAAGGGTTGATGTGGGCGAGAACGACATCCCGAAAGTAAAACTCGGCGATACAGCTATTGTTGAAGTAGATGCCTATGGTAACCGTAAGTTTAAAGGGCTGGTATATAAAATTGCTAATCCGAATACCGTAAGTTCCGGCACATCAACTGCAGATGTAACAAATTATAAAGTGCATATACGCCTGTTGCCAGATACCTATAAAGACCTCACTGCAGTTGGTAAAGGGTTCCCTTTTCGCCCGGGTATGACAGCCAGTGCAGATATCCAGACAAGAACAAGGCAGAATGTTTTATCAATAGCACTTAATGCAGTGTCAACAAGAGACAGAAAAAGTGATAAAGCTCCCGGAGACAATGAGAAAGACGATAAGAAACCGGAACAAACAACAGCTAAATCAACCAGCTCAGATGATGATATTGAAGAAGTGGTTTTTGTTTTGCAGAAAGACAGCAGGGTGAAAAAAGTGAAAGTAAAAACAGCTATCCAGGATCTTAACTATATAGAAATAGCAGAAGGATTGAAAGAGGGTGATGAAGTGATTACGGGCCCTTATTCTGTGGTAAGTAAAACCCTGAAAGAAGGAAGCCTGGTAACAGTTGTTCCTAAAGACAAATTATTTGAGGATAAGAAACCAAAATAATCTTCACAGTTTTATTTAGCAATATAACGGCAGGCTTAACCTGCCGTTTGTTTTTTAGAGTAATCCGCTCTTTCGTATGTTTGTATAATCATTAAATGAATGACGATGCAGTTCGGTATTATCGGTAGCGGAAGCTGGGCAACAGCCCTGGCCAAAATTTTAACAGACAATGGCAATGCCATTCATTGGTGGGTGCGTAATACAGATACCATCAGCTATATCGAAAAAAGAAGGCATAACCCACATTACCTTAACAGTACTTACTTTGATCTTTCACAATTGCATTTAAGTAATGATATACAGGCTGTGGCAGCACAGTCAGATGCATTGGTGATAGCCGTACCCTCTGCATACGTAGAAGATGTTATTAAACAATTGCCGGCTAACGCTTTTCATGGCAAGAAAATTATTTCTGCTGTTAAAGGGATACTTCCAGCAGGTAACCAGTTGCTGAATGAATATTTGGCAATTCATTACGGAGTGGCGCTCAGTGATTATTTTACCGTACTGGGCCCCTGCCATGCAGAAGAAGTAGCAGCAGAAAAATTATCCTATCTCACGTTCTCCGGCATTGATGCAGCAACAGCCTCCACTATCGCTTCGCATTTTAAAACAGAGTACCTGAATACAGTTGTTAATACTGATATATTGGGCGTGCAATATGCAGCAGTACTGAAAAATATTTATGCCCTCGGCGCAGGTATTGCACATGGGTTGGAATACGGAGATAATTTTTTAAGCGTATACATCGCCAATGGCGCCAACGAAATGGTTTCATTCCTCCGGCAACTGAGCAATACCAGTGCAGAAACAGCACACAATTATGCGGCTTCTGTTTACCTGGGCGACCTGCTGGTTACCTGCTATTCTTTATATAGCCGCAACAGAACATTCGGCAACATGATCGGCAAAGGCTATTCGGTAAAATCGGCACAGCTCGAATTAAATATGGTGGCGGAAGGCTATAATGCAGCTAAATGTATTCATACCATTAACCAGTCTGTAAAGGCCGATATGCCCATTGCAGATACTGTTTATGAGATCCTGTGGAACCACCTGCCCGCAGCCGAAGGTTTTAAGAAAATTGAAACATTTCTCGTGTAAATAAATCGTAACTTCAGGTATGCCATTTTCATTCACACTCTTAAGCCCGGGCACCCTGCTGTTTCTGATCGCTTCATTTGCGGTGGTATCGCTTCTGCGCAATGTTTTCGGACATCGCAAAACTCATTAACCAGATAAGGGGCTGTGTAATTTTAATGCGTTGTGCTATTAAAACAAGTCATTTTAGCTAAAAGCTTCTCTGCACCCAAGTCCTGTTAATCGTGAGTAGTGAGTAAATGGAGGTAAATATATTATCCTACTCACCACTGACCACTCACTACTCATTATTAATTCTTCCTAACACTATACATCTGCAAACAGGTCTGCAGCAATTCCATCGGCCAAAAATTTTCCTTCAGCAGTAAGTTTCAATACATCATTTTCCAGAGTCAAGTACCCGCGTTGAATATGTTTTTCTGCTTCAGTTAGCAACACTGTATATTTCTGCTCACTCCAGTTATTCTTTACCTCTGTTAGAGAAATACCTTCAATTGTACGCAAGCGGATCATGATAAATTCATTCCATCGCTGTTCCTCACTGAGTATTTCAACTTCAAACGGAACTATGCCTGTTGCCAGGCTTTGCAAATACAAACTATTATTGGCAACATTCCATTGCCTGCTGCTGCCATTGAACGAATGAGCTGATGGCCCCAGGCCTAGATATGGTTTACCTATCCAGTAACTGCTGTTATGCCTGCTTCTGAAACCGGGCAGTGCAAAATTTGAAATTTCATAATGTTCAAAACCAGCGCCAGCCAAAGCTTTTGTCAATATCGAAAAATGTCTCGCCTGTTTATCAGTATCCACATCAGCCAATTGTTTTGTTTCAATAAGTTTGGCCAAAGCCGTTCTGGGTTCAACAGTTAATGCATAACAGGATAAGTGCGGTATGTTGAGCGATATGGCCGTTGCAATATTTTCTTTCCATTGCTCATCAGTTAATGAAGGCGTTCCGTAGATCAGATCAATAGAAATATTGCTGATACCCTGTTCCTGTGCCAGTAAAATGCAATCAGTTGCCTGCAATGCAGTATGTGCCCGGTTCATCCATTGCAGATCGGCCTCAGCAAAAGATTGCACACCAATGCTTAATCGGTTAATACCCGCTTCTTTCCATCCCTGTAAAGCATCGGTTGTAATATCATCAGGATTGGCTTCAAGACTGATCTCTGCATTTACATCCACTTCAAAAAAAGATCGTATGTTGTTAAGTATGCTTTGGATCTCATGTTTTGGCAGCAACGAAGGTGTACCACCACCAAAATAAATGGTCTCAACTTTTTCTGACAGATAGGATTGCTGCAGTACCATTTCTTTCCTGATGGCTTCTGCTATTTCAGGTATCCGCTTCCCCGAAGTGGAGAAATGAAAATTACAGTAATAACAGGCCTGCCTGCAAAATGGGATATGAATATAAATACCTGCCATTACAAAACCGGTTGATTAAATCAGGGCAAAATTAGTGTTATCAGATTTGTTCCATAAGATGATCTGCAAGAAGAAATACGATTAATGCTCCTGCCTCCATATTTTTGCCACAAATAAACAGTTTGAAGAGAGTTATCCTGATATGTTTCATCTTATGTTGCACCTGTGCTGCTTTTAGCCAGGTAGATTCGGTATCCAATACTGAATCTACCCGTAAGGCAACCCCATCTTTACAACCCGCAAAGCCCAAACTACCGCAAATAAAGGCTATTGATAGCGCAGTACAACCTGTAACAGATTCAATATCTTATAGAGATTCACTACGGATAATTCAGGTGTTGCAGGATAGCCTGCTGGCCGATTCACTCCGCAAAGCAGCCATGCATGCAGTACCTGCCATCATGATTGATACCGCTACTTACCGGAAATATGAAACACATCCGTTCCTGCCCCTGCATAAGCCCGCCATATTCATGATCATCGATTACAGGAAGGAGTTGAATAAAGATGATCTTTTTTACCTGATGGCAGGTGTGATCTTTATACTGGCATTTATCCGCGCAGCTTTCTCAAAATATTTCAGGAATATATTTTTATTGTTTTTTCAAACCTCGCTCAGACAAAAGCAAACCCGCGACCAGCTTTTACAGGATATCCTTGCCTCACTGTTAACCAATCTGCTTTTTATCATCAGTACGGGTCTGTATATCACCTTACTCATTCAATATAAAAACTGGATACATGCTTCTTTCTGGTGGCTGGCAGCAGGCTGTTCGGGAGTTTTACTGCTTACCTATCTTGTTAAATACCTTTTTCTCCTTTTTGCCGGCTGGGTGTTTAATACCAAAGAGGCTGCCGGTTCTTATATATTTGTGGTATTCCTTGTTAACAAAGTGATGGGTGTTATACTCATTCCCTTTCTATTGATCCTTGCTTTTGCCAATACAACAGTGGTGGAAGTTTCTTTAGTAATTGCTGCCGGACTGGTAGGAATATTACTTGCTTACCGTTACTGGGTATCTTATACCGCCATTCGGATTAAACTGAAAGTTAATGCGATGCATTTTTTCCTGTACCTTTGCGCTGTCGAATTGCTTCCGCTGGTATTGATTTATAAGGTCTTGATCAATTATTTAGACGGAAGTTTTTAATTTTGCACAATCATAGAACTGCAGCATGTTAAAAAACGGGTCAAAAAATTCAGCCGCTGCCAAAGCAGCAAAACGAATTCTAATTTCACAACCCAGGCCGGAGAGCGATAAATCACCCTATTTTGATCTGGAAAGGAAGTATAATGTAGAACTGGTTTTTCACCCCTTCATCAAGCTGGAAGGTATTCCGGCAAGAGATTTCCGCAAACAGAAGATCGATATCATGTACTATACGGCGGTTATGTTTACCAGCCGCAATGCGATCGATCATTTCTTCCGTATGTGCGAAGAAATGAAAGTGACCATCGGGCAGGATACCAAATACTTCTGTATTACCGAGGCCGTAGCACTCTACCTCCAGAAATTCATCCTCTACCGCAAACGCAAAGTGTTTTATGGCGCCGATGGTACCAATAAAAGCATGTTCGATGTAATTAATAAACATAAGGAAAACGAAAAATTCCTTTATGTGTGCAGCGAGAACCAACAGGATAATGAGATCGTTAACTGGCTCAAGACAAATAAATGCGAGCACCAACTGGCATTTATGTATCGCACCATCAGCAATGATATCAAATCGGCGATCGGACCAAAGGAAAAAAGCTATGATGTGATCTGCTTCTTTACACCAAGCGGTGTAAAAAGCCTGTATGATAATTTCCCCGAATTTAAACAGAACGGAACAGTGATCGGTGCTTTTGGAAGCAATACTTCCAAAGCAGTGGAAGAAGCCGGACTAACACTGGAGATCAAAGTGCCATCACCACAAAAGCCCAGTATGGTTGCTGCACTGGATCAGTACTTATGCTCGATCAAAGCACTCAAAAAATAATTTCGGTATCCGTAAAATAAATTAACAGGCCCCTATCACAAGGGGCTTTTTAATTCGTAATATAGCCTGCGGTTGTTTCCCAATCCGTATAACCGCTTATGATGCACAAGATTAAGTAGATTTAGCACAGAACAGTATTCCTATTGATTCTTATGTGGCCTCTGAAAAAAAGCGTTAAGAAATTTGCGGAATGAAGCGTTAAGAAATGAACGATGTCTGGCTTTGGTTAAGCGATGAAAGACACATTTGCCCCAATTGCTGCTTTAAAGTTTGGCTTTAGACTTCGTTCATTTTAGCGGAATGCAGTAAATTTTAGCTTTTTTTCAGCAGCCTTGATTTTTTTTGTTACTTTTTTGTATCAAGACAAAAAAGTAAATAGTGTAACCGCCATCTGGAAACAGATTTGCACTTATTATACCTAATGCCACATGACACATATCTTATGATACACCAACATACCAATCATCTCATAAACGAAACCAGCCCTTATTTACTGCAACATGCCCATAACCCGGTAAACTGGTATCCATGGGGAGAAGAAGCGCTTGCAAGATCGAAAGAAGAAGACAAACCTATTTTGGTAAGTATTGGTTATGCGGCCTGCCACTGGTGCCATGTAATGGAGAGAGAGAGTTTTGAAGATGAAGCTACTGCTGCGCTGATGAATGAATATTTCATCAACATAAAAATAGACAGAGAAGAACGCCCCGACCTGGATCATATTTACATGGATGCCGTACAGGCTATGACCGGCAGTGGTGGCTGGCCCCTCAATGTTTTTTTAACACCCGATGCAAAACCTTTTTTCGGCGGCACTTATTTTCCACCAGAGCGGGCCTATAACCGGGCCAGTTGGAAAGAAGTGATTACCGGGATTTATAAAGGCTACATAGAAAAAAAAGAAGAAATAGTATCTCAGGCAGAAAACCTGACCGGCCACCTGCTTAACTCCAACAGCTTTGGCATTGGCAAACCGGGTGCAGATGCGGAAGAGAATTTCTTTTCAGATGATCAATTGCAGCTTATCAGCAATACCCTTCTGGCTAATGCCGATACCCAATGGGGCGGATTTGGCAAAGCGCCTAAGTTTCCGCAAACATTTTCTATTCAATACCTGCTCAGGCATTACCATTTTACAAAAGATGAAAATGCTTTGAAGCAGGCCTTGCTTAGTCTCAACAAAATGATTGACGGCGGCATCTACGATCAGTTAGGTGGCGGATTTGCCCGTTACAGTACTGATAACGAATGGCTGGCACCGCATTTTGAAAAAATGCTGTACGATAATGCATTGCTGGTTACCGTACTGTCTGAAGCTTACCAGCTTACGGCCAATCCCCGTTACGCAGATACTATCCGTCACACCCTGGCTTTTATAGAGCGGGAAATGCTGAGCGAAGAAGGGGGCTTCTACAGCGCCCTCGATGCCGATAGCGAAGGGGTGGAGGGAAAATTTTATACATGGTCCAAACAGGAAGTATTCGATATCCTGGGAGATGATGCCAGTTTGTTTTGTGCGTTTTACGATATAACCGATAAGGGCAACTGGGAGCATACCAATATACTTTGGGTAACAGAGCCGGTTGAGGTATTTGCGGATAAAAACCATCTATCTGTTGAGAAACTGCAGGAAAAACTGACCAGAAGCAGGGATAAACTGATGCAACACCGGGCCGGCAGAATCCGCCCGCAACTGGACGATAAGATCTTATTGGGATGGAATGCTTTGATGAACACAGCCTATGCCAAAGCCTTTGCTGCATTGGGCGAAGAATCTTACCGTACAATGGCCACCCGGAATATGGCGTTCCTGGAAGAGAAATTGTCTGGGGATGACGAACATTGGCAGCACACTTATAAGAACGGGCAGGCCCGCATACCCTCATTCCTCGATGATTATGCGTACCTGATCCAGGCTTATATTCATTTACAGGAAATTACTGGCTCCGGCGAATATTTGCTGAAAGCAAGGGGCCTTACTGAGTGGGTGATTGAGAACTTCGAGGAGGTAGATACCGGATTCTTCTATTACACCCATAAGGATCAGTTAGACGTAATCCTCCGGAAAAAAGAAGTATACGACGGGGCAGTACCCAGTGGGAATGCCATAATGGTTCATAATCTGCTTTACCTGGCCATCGTTTTTGATCAAAACGAATGGGCTAAGCGGTGCCATGATCTGCTCAGGGCGATGGGTACGGCCATTACCCGTTATCCCGGTTCATTCGGGGTATGGGCTATGGCCATGCAATCAGTAACAAAGGGAATGTTAGAAATTGCCGTGGTTGGGCAGCGGTCAAAGGATTTGTTGTGTCCTATACTTCAAAGGTATATACCCAATAAAATTCTTCAGGCACAGGAAACTAAAACTGATTTTTTCCCGTTATTAACAGGTAAATCATGTCCTGAAGACTGTAGTGCAATTATCTATCTATGTAAAGATTATACTTGCAAAAAACCTTTTTTCACCGTAAATGAGCTTTTAGCAAATATGTAACAAAGAATGCGCTAATTTGCTTTTCATGACAGCGGCTTCGAGCCTCATTTTCAAAGAATTAAACTAGTTACAACTCTGGATCAATTTTACCCAACTTATTTTAAAATTATTAGCAAGAAAATTGCGAAATCGGCACAACTGCCGATGTAAAACTTATATTTGTCACTGTCATAAATCAGTTTCATAATGAGAGGTTATTTAAGTAACATTATCTTGGTCGCTTTTTGTCTAAGCCTGGGATCATGCTTTTTGAAGAAAAATGCAAAGTCTAAAGGATTGCCTGATGACGGGCAGTTACATGGTGTGGCCCCCACAGCTAACAAAAGCATGAATCCCCCCCGTAACATGGTCTATATCCCGCCGGGAACCTTTCATATGGGACCCAGTGATGAGGATATCAGCTACAATTACACCTCGCGTAACCGCCAGGTTTCTATCCCCGGTTTCTGGATGGATGCAACAGAAATTACCAATAACGACTATCGCCAGTTTGTGAACTGGACACGTGATTCGCTTGCTTTTAAGATCCTGTTTGGACAGGGTATTAATAAACCGGATGATACCACAGCAGTGGATAGAAAAAAACTGGCCACTATTAAGTGGGACAGGAATACAATTGAAAAACTGAACGAACTGAACCTTGCCCCTGATAACCGTATCTATGGCAAGCCTGAAATAGATCCTGAGAAGATCGTTTACAGGATTGAATATTTTGACCTGGCAGCGGCGGCCAAAAGAGAAAATGCCGGTATCCCAAGAAATAATTTTATACGCAGGGGCGATCAGAAGGTTTACCCTGATACATTGGTTTGGATGAGGGATTTCTCTTATTCATACAATGAACCCATGACCAAAAGGTATTTCTCTCACCCTTCTTACGGAAACTATCCGGTAGTAGGTGTTAACTGGAAACAGGCAGTGGCTTTCTGTCATTGGAGAACACATATTCAGAACTCATACCTGGAAAGTAAAAAGATGGCTATAGATGGTGATTACCGTTTGCCAAGCGAAGCTGAATGGGAATATGCTGCCCGTGGAGGTCTTACCAACTCTATGTATCCATGGGGAAGTCCTTACCTGAGAAACAAAAAAGGCTGTTTATTAGCCAATTTTAAACCCGGTCGCGGTAATTATGCTGAAGATGGTGGTTTTTATACAGTACCCGCCAACGCTTATTGGCCAAACCAATATGGCTTATTTAATATGGCCGGTAACGTGTCTGAGTGGACAGGCTCTTATTTCTATGAAGGCGCTTACAATTTTATGGCCGATATGAGCCCTGATATCAGGTATGAAGCAAAAGATTCTGACAGACCAAGAGAGAAAAGAAAAGTGGTAAGAGGTGGTAGCTGGAAAGACATAGCTTATTTCCTGCAGGTAAGTACACGTAACTACGAATACCAGGATACTGCAAAATCATATATCGGATTCCGTTGTGTGATTGACCTCGCTCCTAAAATGAAAAAATAACCGATCTTAAAATCCATTATTCATCGAATAGGCATGCCGGTTCCTGAATCAAAAAAACCGGAGTTTATTCTAAATAACTAACACTATAAAAAACTAGAAAATGGCTGCAAATATTCCCCCTAAGGTATCCAAATGGTTTGATGTATTTGTATCTATAGCTGCTGCGGTGGTTATATTTGGTGCATTACAGAAATTATTGCACACCTCTATTGCCGATTTAATGTTAAAGATCGGTTTAACAGTAGAAGCTATCATATTTCTTGGATATGGCGTATTGTATCTTATCTATCCGGCTATAGATGACCATGAGGTACATCTGACGGGTAAAGCTGAAAAAGCTAATCCCGCTTTAAAAGCAATGGATATGATGATGCAGGAAGCCAACATTACACCCGGTAACCTGGCTAAACTGGGAGAGAGTTTTCAAAAATTAAACACTACTGTTCAGAATATAGGTGAGGTTGGAGATGTGGTAAAATCTACCAGTGATTTTTCAAATAAAGCCAAAGAAGCTACTGTTGCTCTGGGCGGCATCAAAGATGCTGTAACCAACGCTTCTCATTCGCTGGCCGGTTTTCATGGCGCTACAGAAAGTGCCAGGCATTTTCATGAGCAGATGCAGTCATTAAACAAAAACCTTGCTTCTTTAAATACGATTTACGAATTGGAATTGCAGGAAGGCCAAAACCACCTGAAATCCCTGAACCAGTTTTATGGTAAACTGTCGCAGGCTTCTACGGCTATGGTTGGCGCTGCTGATGATGCGCTGAAAGCAAAAGAGCAGATCGCTGCACTGGCCACTAACCTGGGTAAGCTGAACCATTTATATGGTAATATGCTTACTGCTATGCAGGGCAGATAGTGCCTGTGGTTTATCCTGAGAAATCAATTTGTAAAAACCGTATCTATCAAAAACTAAGTAAGAATGTCATTACCCAAGGAGCCGCGGCAGAAGATGATCAACATTATGTACCTGGTGCTAACAGCACTACTGGCATTGAATGTGTCGTCTGAAATTCTGAATGCGTTCAAAACAGTGGACCGCAGTTTGACAACAGCCAGTGGAATTGCCGAACAGAAGAATGCTGATATTTTTAAATCATTCCAGAAGAAAATAGAAGACCCAAAAACAAAAGAAAAAGCAGAGATATGGTATCCTAAAGCCCAGAAAGCAAAATCACTGGCAGACGAACTGTATAATTATATCGAGTCTTTAAAAGCGGAATTAAAAAAGGAATCGAACCTGAAAATTGTTGACGGCAGAGAAGATTTTAGAGAAGATGATCTGGACGCCGGTACCCGTTTACTGGTTGAATCGCCTCCATCAGGTAAAGCAAAAGGAAAAGAACTTTATAATAAACTGAAATCTTTTAAAGACCAGTTACTGGCTATTGATGAAACCCTGGCAAAAGAAATTGGCCCTACTTTACCACTCGATCTACGCGTTCCAAAAACAAATGCGGAACCAAAGGACGAAAAAACTAAAGAAGACTGGGCCTATGGTTATTTTCATATGACACCAACTGTAGCAGGTATTACCATGCTGAGTAAGTTTCAGAATGATATCAGGAACAGTGAAGCACAGGTGGTTGAATATTGTCATAAAGAGATTGGTGAAGTAGAGATCATCTACGATGCATTTTCTGCATTTGCCCAGTCAAGCACTCAATATGCGATGCCGGGCGAACAATTAGTGATCACTGCGGGCATTGGCGCTTTTAGTAAAGCTGCCAAGCCTACCGTTACAATTGATGGCGCGGTAGTTCCATTAAAAGAAGATGGTTCTGCTGAATATAAAATGACAGCAGGCTCGTCAGGAGTATTCACCAAAAAAGTTCGTATCTCTTATTTAAAACCAGATGGTACAACTGCTACGGTTGATAAGGATGTGAAATATACGGTTGGTGTTCCATCAGGCCTGGTGGTATCTACAGATAAAACAAGGGTTTTTTACCAGGGATTGGAGAACCCATTAAGTATTACCGGTGGTGGGGGGGATGAAAAAGTGAGTGTGAACGTAGAAGGGGCGGGTGTTAGAAACCGTAAAGCAGGTCCCGGCCAATACATTGTTAACTGCGACCAGTTGGGAAGTGCTGTGGTTACAGCAACAGATGGCAAAACCAGTCAAAAGATCACCATACCTATTAAGCGTGTGCCAAATCCTTTGGCTACTGTGGGCGGTAAAGCAGGTGGACCCATTGCAGCCAATGTGTTCAGGGTGCAGAAAGGTGTGGCAGCAGAATTAAGAGACTTTGTTTTCGAAGGAGTTAGATATGATGTGGTTTCCTTTACGATCTATTGTACCGGAACCGGCTTCCAGGAAAATATCGGACTGGCCGAAGTAACAGGCGCTTATTTTAACGGAGAAGCACAGGCTTTGTTAAAACGTTGCCAGCCTGGTACTACCGTTGTTATAGATGAGATCAAAGTTAATGGCCCCGGTGGAACCAGGGTATTGGATCAAAATATTTCATTTACTCTTCAATAAATGTGTGTATGAAAAAGTTTTTTATAAGTAGCTGTTTGTTTGTTCTGGCTGTTTCTGCAGTACAGGCTCAAACGCGGTATAAAACAACTGCGAATAAACCCGCGGCTGCCGCTGCTACCAAAGCAGATACAATTAATAAAACAGCCAAGGATAATACCATGGGGATTGTAGGTACTCCGGCCAAAACACCGGTTACTACCTCTATGTCTGTCAAATACGATACAACCAATCCCGGCGGCTTTGATGCAAAACCAGAGATCGCATTGCGTAACAATTTTGCGGTAGACAGGAGCCAGGTAAAAGACAGGAAACCGCTTGAATACGAGAACCTGCGCGATGACGATAATTTATGGAGCGAATTTCTGTGGAGAGAAATAGATGCAAGAGAAAAAGTGAACCAGGCTTTCATGTATTCAGGTAAAGATGATAATGGCGATCAGCGTTTCTTTTCTATAATGCTGAATGCGATCAAAAATGACAGCGTTACTGCGTTCTCTGCCGACAATGATCGTTTCACAACTCCGCTTACAACAGACCAGGTTTTGAACATGACCGCAGGCGCTTATGATACGGTAGAGGTTGCCGATCCTGTAACAGGAACTGTTGAACGTGTAATTACCAAGAAACCAAGATTCAGCTCTGATTCTGTATACACTTTCCGTATTAAAGAACAGCTGATCTTCGACAAAGAAGCCAGCCGTTTGTTTACAAGAATTATTGGTATTGCACCAATTGCCAAACAGGTAATCGGCGGCAAATCACAGCCACGTATTTTATTCTGGATCTATTATCCTGATCTGCGCAAAACACTGTCTAAAACAGATGTATACAACCCTAAGAATTTTTCGAGTCGCATGACATGGGAAGAGGTTTTTGAGTACCGATATTTCAGCAGTTATATTATCAAAACCAGTGCAAATAACCCTGGCGATAAATTCCTGAATGCCATGATCAAAGACCCTTTATTCCGTTTATTGGAAGGAGAAAACATTAAACAGCGAATCTTTAATTACGAGCAGGATCTCTGGCAGTATTAAAATACGCTTAAAAAAATCAGTGAAATACATAAAAAGAGGCCTATAAGGCCTCTTTTTCTATGAAATAACTACAAGTAGCAGGAATTTATTGACATGAACTTTTGGATAATCCGTTACAAACCGTAAATTTGTTACGGTTTTTCATAGGATATTGGATTTTAAAACGGGGCTGGATTTTTATCCTGGCCCCTTTTTATTTTAGGGCCGTATCCTTACGAAAGTGATCCAGTAACAACTTCGTTTTTGATGCGCCTATCAGCTTCACCAAATCCTCTTCCGGCACATCTTTAATCCTTTTAACAGATTTGTATTCTTTCAATAACCGCTGGGCGGTTTGCTCACCAATGCCGGTAATTAATTCGAGCTCATTTTTAAACGTTCCTTTTGATCTTTTATTGCGATGGAAGGTAATTCCGTATCTATGAACTTCATCCCTTACGCGGCGAACAAGTTTCAGGCTATCACTGTCCCATGGTAATTTGAATGATTCACTGTCGCCGGGAAAGAATATCTCCTCTTCATTTTTGGCCAAGCCTACAACCGTCATCCTGCCCACTAAACCAAGTTGCCTGATACTTTCCATCGCAGCGCCTAACTGGCCTTTACCGCCATCAATGATCACAAGATTGGGTAATGGCTGTTCTTCCGCTAAAAGACGTTTATACCTGCGGTACACCACTTCTGTCATGGTAGCAAAATCGTTGATGCCTTCAACGGTCTTTACATTAAAATGTCTGTAATCATTTTTGCTGGGTATGCCATCCTTAAAACAAACCATCGCCGATACCGGGAAGCTTCCCTGGAAATTGGAATTATCAAAACATTCAATATGAAGAGGCACCTCGGGCAGGTGCAAAAAGTTCTGCAACTCGTATAAGACCTGCTTCTTTTCCATATCTGTTTTTCCTTCCAGGCGTAATATTTTTTTCTTCTTTAGCTCCTCTCTGAAATAAGAAACATTTTTTACAGAAAGGTCCAGCAGTTTCTTTTTATCGCCGCCTTTGGGAACGGTGATGATGATTTGTTTATCCGGGTAATCGATAGTGAATGGTACGATCACTTCATTGGCCATGCTGTTAAAAGCGCTGCGCAGGCTGGCTATGGCAAAGCTCAACACCTCTTCTTCTGTTTCTTCCAGTTTGGTTTCAAGCGGAACAGTATGGGTTTGTACGATGGTTCCGTTTTGCACCATCAGGTAATTTACATAGGCCTGGTTATCTTCTTTTGAGATGGAGAACACATCAATATTGGAGAGATGGCTGCTTACAATAACAGATCTTGACTGGTAAGTTTCCAGGTGTTCAATTTTCTTTCTGATCTCATCTGCTTTCTCAAACCGCAGTTGCTTTGCGTACTCCTGCATCTCTGCTTTAAAATGATTGATCACTGAGCCAAGGTTTCCTTTCAGGATATTTCTTAACTGTTGCAGGCCTTCAGCATAATCTGCAGCAGTTTGTAATGCTTCGCAGGGGGCCTTGCAGTTGCCAAGATGGTATTCGAGGCATACCTTGAATTTGCCTTTTTGGATATTCTGTTCAGTAAGGTTAAGCTTGCAGGTTCTCAGCGGAACATATTGTTTGATGAAACTGATCAGGTCTCTCACCTTACCCGCCGAAGTAAATGGACCGAGGTATTCTGATCCGTCGTTTATTTTTTTCCGGGTAAGAAAAATACGCGGGAAAGGCTCTTTTTTGATAACGATATATGGATAGGTCTTATCGTCTTTCAGGTTGATGTTGTAACGGGGCTGGTATTCTTTGATCAGCGAGTTCTCGAGCAGGAAAGCATCCTGCTCAGAGTCTACAATGGTAAATTCAATATGATGGATACGCTGAACAAGCTCATGCGTTTTATAAGTAGTGAATGTTTTTGAAAAATAAGAGCTTATCCTTTTCCGTAATTCTTTTGCCTTGCCCACATACAACAGTTTACCACCGGTATCATAATATTTATAGATGCCCGGTTGTAAAGGAATAGTATGTGCTATTTGCTGAAATTGCTTGGCCGTCATAATGCTTGCCTTTGTTAAGGCTTTTCGTTCCAGTTAATATAATTCAATTCTGTTGCGTTGTACCCGTTCTTAGTGGTAAACGATCGGTTTACCTGGAAACTTTTATCGGTCTTCCAGCTATATTGTTCAGTAACTGTCGTATCGCCCCTTTCAAATACTGTTTTAATGAATATACGTTTTACCAGGTTGGTTTCTGTCGACAGCAATACATCTATATTCTGGATAATTGCCTCCCTGTTAACAGGGGTATAGTTTAAAGTTACACTGCCGGTACTAAGGTCGCTAAAAACAGATTCTTTGTATTGAGATGCAGTTTTTGGCGATGAAATATCCTTATCAAGAAACAGGCTGGCCCATTGAATGAACTGATCTTTAGTGAGGGCCGCAGAATCTCTTTTGCCGTTAATGGTTGTGATCTTATAGATAGTAAAGTTTCTGAGATCAACATACCGGATCTGATCTTTAATAAAATTACTGACCGGGTAAAATTTACCGGTATCTGTTCCGGATAATGCTGATCCTGTTTTTGGCGGTTTAGATTGGCAGGCCATAGAAAGTATGATAATAATAACCAGAACAGCGGATAGTTGTTTCATCGCATAAAATTATTCAATCATTGCAATAATAAAGCCGCTGAGATGTTTAATTCAGCGGCTCATACATTTTTATGATTTATTTATTTGATCTGCCTTGTAAATCCGAAGCGTACACCATAATCCATCAGGTATTCTTTGATGGGATAAATGTTTGAATAGGTAGGCAAATGCTGGTATCTCACCTGCGGGCCTAACTGCCAGGTGGTAGATCCGGCTTTGTAAGTGATGTTTAATCCAAGACTGGTATTGATATTCCATTTGCGGATGAAGTCATTACCATCAGCATAATGCTTGTAATCGGTAGACATCAGATACGTATTATTATTCAATGTCATGGTAGGCTGTATAGAAGCCTCTGTGCTAATACCCAGGTGTTTGCCCTGCATCAGGTCCCACTGAATGCCCAGTGGAACAGATACCTGGTACAGTTTGTTGTCGAGCCTTGTTTGCTTATAGCCGGAATTATTATTATAAGGCGTATAGAAACTAATGGTTTCAATACCGCGGTAATTGATCAGTGAAAGTGAAGCAAGGTCATTAGCAGTCTGGAATGTTTCAATATAATATTGACGCACATTCAACTGTACCCCTGTTTTAAATTTCAGTCTGTCGGTCATGTTGTACATAACTGCAAAACCAAGTTCAAGTCCCATAGCAGGTTTATGCCTTACCACATCATTGATGCCTGCTGTATAATTGGCGCTCAATGGTACGTTCTGCGATGGCATGGCAGCAGTAACAGCCGGTTGAATGATCTCCTTTACTTTTTCATCAGACAATCTTCTATAGCTGGTAGAAGGTGTTATGTAAAACTGGAACCCGAATTTTGAATTCTTTTTCTTTGGTGTAACATTAACCACCGGTGCAAAATCTTTTAAGAAATCATCGGCAACAGGGTGCGAATCGGTGCTTGTAATATTAGCGGTTTCTTTCGCTGCTTCGGTTGTTTCTGCTGTATTTGAAGCATAAAGGATATTATCTTCCTGCGCCAGATCAGAAGCTGTAACCAAAGTGTTTTGTATAGCAGCATGCTCGGTTACAGGTATTTCTTTGGTAATGATATTGTCTGAAACAGATAACCTGTCAACAGAAATCATGGTTCTAACTGGTGTAGCCTGGTGATCATGGATACCTGTACTTGCTATGGATAGTTCCAGTTCAGGATTGTATTCGCTCTGGTCGGCAAAAGTTTCGGCTGTGATCTGTTCAGGCGTGATCTGTTGAAAACTGTTATTATCTTCTGTGCTGGCAGCAACTGTGGTATTGTTACCAGGTACAACTGTATTTTTAATGATAGCTGCGGCCGATCCGTTATGTGCCACCAGTTTGGCGGGGTGATTAATAAGTAAGGTGGAAACAGTTAAAGCGCTGATGATAAAAAGAGAAATAAAAGTGAGTGCGGGCCAGGCTCTGTTACCATGAATTTCTGTACGGATGTTCTTCCAGATATGGTCAGAAGGATACATCCGGTGCTGTTTTACCTCATCCTGTAAAAACTGCTCAAATTCGTCCTGGTAAAAATTGTTATCCATATGCAAGGTCAATCAACACTATTTGTTTTTAAAAGCTGCCAGCCAGTTGAACTCTTCTCTCGGTTTCTCAATAATGTTCTTCCTGATCAGGATGGCTTCCAGCATGGCTTTTGAACGGGTATACTGACTTCTGCTCGTGCTTTCTTCAATATCCAGCATCTCACCGATCTCTTTATGACTATATCCTTCCAATGCATACAGATTTAAAACGGTTCGGTACCCAACCGGCAGTAGCCTGATGCATTCAATGATCTGCCGGGCCTGCATAATGGAAGGCACTGTTTCTTCTTTTACCTGTATGTAGTTGGCATAAGCCAGATCAACACTTTCGTTGAATTTCTTATGCTTCTTCAAAAAATTGATACAGGTATGCACAATAATCCGCCGTATCCATCCTTCAAAGGCTCCTTTGTTCTGAAACGTATGTATCTGGGTAAACACTTTGATGAACCCCTCCTGCAGCATATCTTCTGCATCTTCCCGGCTTTGCCCGAACCTATAACATACGCTAAGCATTTTAGGGCTATAGCGGTTATATAATTCACGCTGGGCAGCTGCGTCATTATGCAAACAGCCTGTAATAATGGCTTGTTCCGTCATGAAGGGGATTGTTTACCCTAAATATATGACATTTTCCAGTTCCTAATGCTGCATTGTGACCAGAGGAAATTTTAATTATTTCGCAGGCCGATTGATGGTTTCTGAAATATTTTACTTTTTTTTTGCTTTTCAGGCAGCGAATCTTAAAAATGCTGTATCAACTTTAAATCCTGCAACGAAATATATATGGATCGTAGAGTTTTTTTAACATCCAATAATTCCGCTGCTCCTGGGGACGTGGTGTCTGCACCTGCACCGCCACCTCCCTCGGGCGGCCTTTCTGTTTATGGGGGAGTATGGACCGAAAATGAAGTGATCCACCTGCTTAAAAGAACCATGTTTGGTGCCCGGAAAGCGGATATTGATTATTTTAAAAACCTGGGCTTTCTCCAGTCGGTAGACGAAATCTTAAATCCTGTAGCACCTCTGCCAGACCCTCCTGTAAAAGAATATACAGTACCTGCCTCCGCTACTACACCTGATACTAATATAAGTTTAGGGTCAACCTGGGTGCTCGATCCCAATCCGGATGGCACCATAGAATCTTTAAGGCGGGCCTCTTTTAAGAAATGGTGGATAGGGGTTATGATTAACCAGGACCGGAGTATCCGGGAAAAAATGACCCTTTTCTGGCATAACCATTTTGCCACCGAAACAATAACGATAGGGAACGCCCAATATATTTATAAGCATCATTTGTTATTGAGAACCTATGCGTTGGGAAATTTTAAAGCACTTACCAGGGCTGTAACCATAGACCCCGGCATGCTGGTTTACCTGAACGGCGAAAAAAATACCAACAAAGCGCCCGATGAAAATTATGGACGTGAACTGCAGGAACTGTTTTGCTGTGGCAAAGGCCCGGGTTCTAAGTATACCGAAGACGATGTAAAAGCTGCCGCACAGGTATTAACAGGATGGAAAAATGATGCAGCCAATATTTCATCATTATTTGATGCCAATCGCCATTTTACAGGAAATAAGCAGTTTTCGGCTTTTTATAATAATACCATCATTGCCGGGCAGACTGGTTCAACAGCAGGAGAACAGGAACTGGATGCTATGCTGGATATGATCTTTGCTACCCAGGAAGTAGCCAAATATATCTGCCGCCGCATTTACAGATGGTTTGTGTATTATGATATAGATGATACCGTAGAAGCCAATATCATCACACCATTGGCAGATATATTCCGCGCCAATAATTACGAGATCAAACCGGTGCTGAATACTTTATTGAAAAGCGAACATTTTTTTAATGTATTAGCGAAAGGCTGCCAGATAAAAAGTCCGGTAGACCTTGTGGTAGGTCTTTGCCGCGAATTTGAAATTGCTTTACCGCCTGCAACCGATTATATAAGTAATTACGGGTTGAATAATTACCTCGTAAACTGGACCACTAATATGCAGCAAAGCATTGGTGACCCGCCGGATGTGAGTGGATGGAAAGCTTATTACCAGGTGCCGCAGTTTTACGAGATCTGGATCAACAGCGATACCTTACCCAAACGCAACCAGTTTACAGATACGATGATCGTTAACGGCTATACGTTTAACGGAAATAAATTACAGATTGATGCTGCAGCATTTGTACAAACATTATCAAACCCCGGTGATCCGAACAAACTGATAGACGATCTGCTGAAACTGATGTTCAGGATAGATATTTCTGCTGCATCTAAAAATCAATTAAAGACAGATATTTTATTGGGCGGACAGTCAACAGATTTTTACTGGACAGATGCATGGAACACATTCATCTCTAATCCCGGAAATGCATCCAATACAAACACGGTAAAGACAAGGCTGCGCGACCTGATCAAATATTTTATGGATCTGTCAGAATATCAATTAGCTTAAAACTGAATGATGAAAAGAAGAGATTTTTTACGCAATACCATACCTGCAGGAGTGATGTTGCCTTCGTTGGTAGGCGGTTTCTCGTTCAGGGCCTTCAGCGCCGAATCCTCCATCATGCGGTCTTTGTTATTACCCGTAACAGAAACAGATCATGTATTTGTGATCATTCAACTGAATGGGGGTAATGATGGATTGAACATGGTAGTGCCGATAGAAAATTTCAGTAATTATGTAAATGCAAGGCAAAATATTTATATCCCCGAAAACAAAGTATTGCAACTGAATGGCAAGGCAGGACTGCATCCGGCCATGACGGGTTTGCATGCCATGTATAACAATGGTGCCTTAAAAGTGGTACAATCTGTAGGATACCCAAAGCCCAGTTACTCGCATTTCAGGGCAACAGATATATGGATGAGTGCCAGCGATAGCGATACAGAAGTAAATAGCGGTTGGGCGGGCCGGTACCTGAATTATGAATACCCCAATTTCCCTAATGGATATCCGAATGCAACGATGAAAGATCCGTTGGCTATCCAGATAGGATCGGCTACATCATTAACCTTACAGGGGCCGGCGGTAAGTATGGGCATGAGCATCAGCAGTACCAGTAATTTTTATAATCTGATCAACGGCATACAGGATCCTGCACCGGATACACCTGCCGGTAAGGAACTTACTTACATCAGAACCATTGCACAGCAAACGCAGCAGTATGCCACTGTAATCAAAGCTGCCGCGCTTCAAACAGTGCAGCAGGTAAGTTATCCCACCAATAATTATTTAGGCGACCAGTTAAAGATTGTTGCCCGGCTCATCAGGGGCGGTTTGCAAACAAGAATCTATATGGTTAATTATGGCGGATTTGATACGCACTCCGGCCAGGTAAACAGTACCGATACAACAACAGGCAACCACGCAAAACTTTTAGGTAATGTGAGCGATGCGATTAAAGCGTTTCAGGATGACCTTAAATTTTTAGGTGTAGACAACAGGGTAGTGGGAATGACTTTTTCTGAATTTGGCCGCAGAATTAAAAGTAATGGAAGTGTTGGAACAGATCATGGATCTGCTGCACCGCTCTTTGTTTTTGGCAAACAGGTGATGGGCGGCGTATTGGGCGACACCCCGGCGATACCTGCCAATGCCACTGTGAATGATAACCTTCCTTTTCAATATGATTTCAGGAGTATCTATTCAACCATTTTATCAAACTGGTTGTGTGTAAAGGATAGCGACCTGCAACAGATTATGCTGAAAAATTTCCAGTTATTGCCGTTGGTAAATGCCAGTGGATGCCAGAAGCCGATCAATCTGTCGGGCGAATTGTTAATTAGCAATTACCCCAATCCTTTTACTGTCTCTACCGTTATCACTTTTAAAACGGATGGCGGTCATACGCTGGTACAGGTTATGGACACATCGGGTAAAGTAATCACAACCCTTACCGATAAAGAGTATACTGCCGGTACTTATTCCGTTGTTTTTGACAGTGGCCTGCTGCCTTCCGGCGTGTATTATGCACGATTACAAAACCTGGCCACGCAACAGGTACGCGCTATGCTGAAGGTTCGCTGATTAGGTCAGCTATCTACCCATTTGGTAAAGAATCCTAAAAATTTACTGCAGGAAGTTTAAGTGTATTAAAAATTGTTATGTTTGCAACACTGTAACAATTTTACTTGTCGAGACTCTCAACCATACGAAACATACTGGCCGGGGTATTCCTGGTACTCTTTGCATTCAGTATTACGCCAAGGAGAACATTCCATGACTTGCTGGCTCATCATACAGATGGCCGGGCAAATCACACACCGCGGGATCCGTACAAGGCTCAACTGGATAAAGCGGGGTTCAATTGCAAATGCGATAACCTCATCAGTGAATCTCCTTTTGTATCAGAAGTGCATTCATTGTTTACGCTGATCTCATCAAATTTTACCTCAGTAAAAGAAAAGACAGTCGTCTCTTTTTATTCTTCTGATATTTATTGTCTTGGTCTAAGGGGACCGCCGCCTGTTAGGTAGTATGTAAGACATCTTTCATGTATGCCGGCAATTATAAGCTTGCATAATTTATTAACATATTAATGATGGCGAGCATCATTAATTCCCCTAATCGTCAATATGAAATTATTTACTGACTATAAAACGGTTTTCTTATTCCTGTTATCTGTTCTTGTGGTTCATCCATCAAAAGCATTTTTTTCTGCTGATACAGATAAACTGAATTCTTTTTTAAGTGGCCGGATAACCGAAGCAAAAACAGGTAAGCCACTGATTGGCGCTGTTATTTATTTGCATGAGGCCAAAACAGGCGCCATCTCTGATGCAAATGGTAATTACAAAACACCTGCTGTTCCATCCGGTAAATACCTGGTAGAAATTTCGTACCAGGGATATGCTTCTGTACTGGAGGTGATAGATATTACAGGCAATCCCGTTAAGAATTTCTCTTTAAAGGAAACCTTTATAGAAAACGAAGCTGTTACTGTTACAGGTGTTGCTTCTGCAACCAAAGTGCGGCAATCGGCACAGCCTGTTTCAGTTGTTAAACGCAGTGAACTGTTGCACACCGCTTCGTTAAATGTGATTGATGCATTAAGTAAATTAGTTCCCGGGGTTTCAAGTATCTCAACCGGTCCGGCTATTTCAAAACCTGTTATACGCGGATTGGGATATAACCGGGTGGTTACCGTTCATGATGGTGTAAGGCAGGAAGGGCAGCAATGGGGAGATGAACACGGGATTGAAATTGATGAATACAGTATTCAGAAAATTGAAGTGCTGAAAGGCCCCGCTTCTTTATTTTACGGCAGCGATGCAATGGCAGGTGTTGTGCATTTAATAACAAATATGCCGGTTGAGCAGGGTACCATTAAAGCCAATTTGCTGGGAACATTTATAGATAATAATGGATTATATGGTGGTAATGCAAACGTGGCCGGTCATTTAAAAAATGGGTTTAACTGGAACGTATATGGAACGGTTAAATCTGCCGCCGACTACAGCAATAAATATGATGGCAAAGTGTTTAACAGCCGCTTCTCAGAAAAGAATTTTGGCGGATATATTGGTATCAATAAAACATGGGGTTACAGTCATTTACTGATCAGTAATTTCAATCAGCAACTGGGTGTTGTTGAAGGGGCACGTGATGCTGTAACCGGAAAGTTTTTGGTTTATGCTGAAACACCCGCTGTGCATGTGGCTTCGTTTGATGAACTGAATAGCCGCACATTGTTTAATCCTTATCAGCACGTTACACATTTTAAGATAGCAAGTGATAATAATTTTTCTTTGGGTGCCAACCGGCTGGCAGTAAATATCGGGTTCCAGCGTAACCAGCGCAGGGAGCTGGGGGATCATGATAAACCAAATATCCCTACACTTCATTTCGATCTGCAAACGCTTAATTACAATATACAATACAGCCTGGCAGAAAAAACGGGTTGGAAAACTTCAGTGGGTGCTACCGGAATGTTTCAACAGAACCGCAATCTTGCTGAAGAAGCGCTGATCCCGGAGTATAACCAGTTTGATGCGGGAGTATTTGTTTTTTCAAAGAAAACATTTCATAATAATCTTACCGTAAGCGGTGGTGTTCGTGCAGATACCAGGCAGGTAAATGGCAGGCAATATGCAGATGGTGGTGTTGTTAAATTTGCAGCCTTTGATAAATCTTTTTCAAATATCAGTGGCAGCGCCGGGTTAAGTTATAATGCGAGCGAGGCGGTAACGCTGAAATTTAATGTGGCCCGCGGTTTTAGGGCGCCGGGCGTGAGTGAGTTATCGAGTAATGGTGCACATGAAGGAACTTACCGGTATGAATATGGGGATCTGAATTTAAAAACAGAAACTTCTTTCCAGGCAGATGGCGGATTTGAGGTGAACTCTGAACACGTAGGTCTTATCCTCAATACGTTTTATAACAATATCCAGAACTATATTTTCTACAGTAAATTGTCAGCTAAGGCAGGTGGCGATTCGTTGGTGAGTGTAGGTGGCACAGACCTGACTGCATTCAAATTCAGGCAATCGTCTGCCACACTGGCTGGCTTTGAAGTAAAGCTTGATCTTCATCCGCATCCGTTTGATTGGTTGCATTTTGAAAATAGCTTTTCATTTGTGGCCGGTCGTTTCAGCGAAAATTTTGAGGGCTCAAATAAATTACCTTTTATCCCTTCTCCCAAACTGGAAAGTCAACTGCGGGCAGATTTTAAAAAAGCAGGTAACAGTTTAAAGAACCTGTATTTTAAAGTAGATGTTGATAATGTAGCAGCACAAAACAGGGTATTCACCGCTTACAATACCGAAACGCCAACTGCCGGGTATACACTGCTGAACATAGGCACGGGGGCAGATATCACCGATGGAAAAGGGAAGACAATTTTTGGCATACATCTCTCATTAAATAATGTAACTGATGTTGCTTACCAAAACCATTTGAGCAGGTTAAAGTATACAGATATTAATGCAGCTACGGGTAGAACCGGCGTATACAATATGGGACGAAACATTAGCCTGAAAATAAATGTGCCGCTGGAGTTTGCATTAAATTGATGGTCGTTTTATATATAATAAAGCTGACAGAGCAGTTGCGGGTAACTGCTCTGTTTTTACCAGGTTACAATTACTTTAATGCTGAGGTTTCGCCCCATATTATAAATGCCCGAACGGCCATCGGGCGATTGCCTGTAATACTCAAAATATTTTAAACGGTTCTGGTGAGATTGATACGCTACATTAAAAATATTATTGGCATTAATGAGCACATTGCAAACTTTTTTTTCGTTTGATGAAAAAATGCTGAAGCCTGCACTTACATGAAACAGCGTATAACCTGCAGTAGCGGTTTCTGTATTATCTACCGCATAAAACCTGTTTTGTGCAGCAGCAGTTTCAGCTTCGGTTTGGAAGAAACAATCTTTTAGCACCCTGTTTTTTTGCAAAAGCGTAAACCGCAAACTGGTGTTGGTTTTAAAGGGTGGGATCAGGGGAAGAAATTTTCCTGCTTCACCCGTTAATTTCAAAGACTCTTTGTCTGTGTTGATGCCATTGATACTTGATATTTGCTGCTGAAGCGTAAGCCATGGCAATGTTTTGGGATGAATATTCCATGATGCTTCTGCTCCAAAAATTTCTGCACTGCCCTGCCTGTACTGGTATGTAAAATTACCCGGCACCATTTCTACCGGCTGGCCATTGGCATTATATAGTTTCTGGAAGAAGATATAATTATTGATACGGTTATGAAAAACCTCCAGACTAACATCAATGCCCGGAAAATTCAGGAACAGGCCAATATCTGATTGCCAGTTGAATTCGGGTTTTGCATTTCTATTGCCGATATAATAAATATGTGCACCGGGATCTAAGCCGTTTGAACCAATTTCGGGTATGGAAGGACTTCTGTAGCCAGAGGCGGTATTGGCTTTCAAGGTAATGGTATTTGAAAACCGGTACACTGCACCAATACTGCCCGACAGCCCACTGAAATGGCGGTTGAATGCAGAGAAAGAAAGTGTTGCCAGTGCAGTATCCGGTACCTGCACCTGTTTTTGAAAGCCGGTTGTAATGTCGTTGCGCGTATAGAAATTATGCCAGTTAATCTGGCGTCTATCAAAACGTAAACCTGCAGTGATCACTGTTTTTGGCAATTCTTTTTTTGCCAGCAGATAAGACCCGATGTCAAAAAGTTTATAATCAGGTATCGGAAAATCTGTGGCATTATTATTCCTGTTTTCCTGGTACATGCCATTAATGCCATATACAAGATTAATACCTATCCATTCGCGAAAATGGAAGGAAGTTTCATAGTTGATTGTGTTTAACCTAACAAACAGGCCAGCCTGCCATGGGGCAGCAGGGTGATTATATTCTCTCCTGTTGTTTTGCTGAAAGCCAAGCAGGGTAGAAAGTTCACCTTTCCCAAAATAAAAATTGCCTTTGTGGTATAACCTGAAGTGTTGAATATGTTGATGAAGATCTGTAATGCTGCGGCCGGCCAACCTGTTTGCCGGAACTATTGGTCTGTTGCGTATATCATCAAACGGGGCTTCTTTATCCTGGTAAGTAAAAGCCCGTGTAAGCGAATCCCGGCTCCCATCGGGTATTTCCTGGAGGTCGTTGTAATAGGTCAGGTGTATCCTGTTTTTAGTATGCGCAGTTTCCCACCCGGCCATGGCCGACAGGTTTATTTCTTTAAAGCCTGTATTATAAACGTAATGATCAACTGCGTTGCGATAATTGCCGGCAGATTTTACCGAGGCGCGTGTTGTCCAGAAAAATTGCTGTTTCCTGTATTGCAACGCGAAGCTGGCAGCTACAAGATTATTATTGGATTGAAATTCAGATACAGCATCGCCATGTATTTTCCCATCACTCATCACCGGTAATGCCGGAATTAAATTAAGCACACCCGCCATGGCGTCTGATCCATATAATAAACTGGCAGGGCCTTTTACAATTTCTGCCCTTGCAATACTGTAGGGGTCTATTTCAATGCCGTGCTCATCTCCCCATTGCTGGCCCTCCTGTCTTAGCCCGTCGTACATGGTAAGCACCCTGTTATAACCCAAGCCACGTATGAAAGGCTTGCTGATATTGGGCCCGGTAGTGATGGTGCTGAGTCCGGGTACGACTTTTGCAAGGATATCAATGATATTCGTTCCATTGCTCCGGGAAAGTTCTTTTTGAGAAACAACATCAATTGATACCGGGGTACTCCTGATCTTTGATTGACCTGCTACTGCTGTAACCACTATTTTATCCAGCTCTGTTTCTGTTTCGGAAAGATAGAGGGTATCGGTGCCCGGTATGGTAATGTCTTTTACAATAATATCATAGCCACTACTTTGTACCCTGATCCTGTACCTGCCCGGACTGGTAGTGGGGACTAAGAATTTGCCATTCGTATTGCTGAAAATTTTTTTGCCGGTGGATAACAGACTGATGGTTGCAGCAGGGATGGGCTTTCGGTCGCTTTTTGCCATAAGGTAGCCGGTAAACCGGTGCAGAGAGGTATCCCCGGCGCCCCGGCCGGTAAGGGCTATTGCATTGAACAGCAATCCGATAGCTAATATTTTTTTGATGCCTGTCAAAATTATAATTTAGGCAAATCTAAAAATATATTTTGATTAACAAAATACATTTGCCTGCCGAAACTGTTTAGAGGGTAATACCGGGTGGTTTGGGCTAAAGGTGCATGCCGTAATATTTTGTAAATTGCCGTATGGACATCTCAATCAATACCCCGGCATTATTGTTTCCTGCCATCAGTTTGATCATGCTGGCATATACCAACCGTTTCCTGGCCTTATCAAGCAGGGTACGTAACCTGCACGATAAATACCAGAACCACGAGCAGAAGCATATCATTCATGGCCAGATCAAAAATCTCCGTTACCGCATCAAGCTGGTTAAGAATATGCAGGCATTGGGGGTGCTTACTTTTATAAGCTGTATCCTGTGTATGTATCTTATTTACATTGAAGCCATGGCATTTGCGCATGTTGTATTTGCCTTCAGCCTGATCACTTTTTCGGCATCACTGGCTTTATCTTTTTTAGAAATACAATTAAGTACCAAGGCGCTTGAACTGGAGCTGAGCGATATGGAAGGCCTGGAAGACCCTTCGGTAATGGAGTATTTGAAGAAGAAATTTGAGAAAGAGTGAGGGGGGTGGAATTTTGGAATTGGGAAATTGGGAAATTGGGAAATTGGGAAATTGGGAAATTGGGAAATTGGG